>NZ_CP109017.1:0-324500 GCF_036226765.1 Streptomyces sp. NBC_00670 | reverse complement strand
CGGGAACACCCCGGGTGCGGCGGAGCCCGTCTCCGCCGCACCGGCGGACACGGCGGACTTCTGGCGGCGCGCCTTCGCCGCACCGGCCCCCGAGCCGGTACTGCCGCTGGACTTCCCCCTCCCGGCCCGGCCGGCCGGGTCCGCCCCGTACGCCCGGCGCGTGGCGCCGTTGGACCTCACGGCGGACGCGGACACCCGACTCGCCGCCTTCGTCGCCCTGTTGCACCGCTACGGCGGCGCCGGCACCGGCGACCTCACCCTCGCCCACGACGGACTCCCGCTGCGGCTCACGGTCGACGGCGACACCCCGTTCACCGAACTGAGCGCCCGGGTCGCCGCCGTACGCGCCGAGGCCGAGGCGCACCGCCTGCCCACCGCCGAGCTGCTGCGGCTGCTCGCCCCCGGACCCACCCGCGGCGGCGGCCTGCTGTGCACCACCGGCTTCGGCACCGCCCCCTGGGCCGACGGCGGCCCACTGGACCTGGTGCTCTCCGTGGCCGACGGCGAACTGCGCGCCGACTACCGGAGCGACCTCTTCGAGGACGCCACCGCCGACCGCGTCCTGACCCACTACCGCACGCTCCTCGCCGACGCGCTCGCCCGCCCCGCCACCCCGCTCGCCGACCTCACCCTCCTGGGCAGCGACGAACGGCACCGCCTCCTCACCGAGTGGAACGACACCGCGCACGACGTCCCCGCGCACACCTGGCCGCGCATGTTCGCCGACCAGGTCGCCGCCCGCCCCGACGAGATCGCCCTGATCCACGAGGACGTCCGGCTCACCTACGCCGAACTCGACGCCCGTGCCGCCCGGTTGGCGCACGCCCTGGTGGCCCGGGGCGCCGGCCCCGAGAAGGTCGTCGCCCTCGCCGTGCCGCGCTCCGCCGACATGATCGTCGCCGAGGTCGCCGTCCTGAAGGCGGGCGCCGCCTATCTGCCCGTCGACACCGACTACCCGGCCGACCGCATCGCCTACATGCTCGCCGACGCGCGGCCCGTGTGCCTGGTCACCACCGAAGAGATCGCCCCCGACCTCCCCGGCCTCCCCGACGGCACCGACCCGCTCGTCCTGGACGCCCCCGGGACGGCAGCCGAACTCGCCGGATACCCCGCCCAAGGCCCGTCCACCGCCGACGAGTTGACCGTCGCCCACGCCGCCTACGTCATCTACACCTCCGGCTCCACCGGCCGCCCCAAGGGCGTGGTCCTCTCCCACGCGGGCGTCGCCAAACTGGTCGCCACCCAGGTCGAGCGGTTCGGCATCGGCCCGCACAGCCGCGTCCTGCAGTTCGCCTCGCCCAGCTTCGACGTGGCCTTCTGGGACCTGTGCCTCGGCCTGCTCTCCGGCGGCCGTCTCGTCGTCGTCCCCGCCGACCGGAGGGTGCCCGGCGCCCCGCTCGCCGAGTACGCGCACGCCCACGGCATCACCTTCATGATCCTGCCGCCCGCGCTGCTCGCCGCGATGCCCGAGGACGTCGAACTCCCGCCCACCGCGACCCTGCTGGCAGGCACCGAGCGGGTCTCGCCGGAGCTGGTCGGGCGGTACGCGCGCGGCAGGATGATGTTCAACGCCTACGGCCCCACCGAGGCCACCACCAACTCCACGCTCGGCCTGTGCGACCCCGACACCCCGCCCGGCACGCTCGTCCCCATCGGCGTCCCCGACCCCGGCACCCGCGCCTACGTCCTCGACGACCGGCTGCGCCCCGTGCCCGCCGGGGTCACCGGCGAGCTGTACCTCGGCGGCGCCGGACTGGCCCGCGGTTACCTCGGCCGCCCCGCCCTCACCGCCGAACGCTTCGTCGCCGACCCCTTCGGCGCCCCCGGTGAACGCCTCTACCGCACCGGTGACCTGGTCCGCCGGAAGGCCGACGGGCGGCTGGAGTTCCACGGCCGCGTCGACAGCCAGGTCAAGATCCGCGGCTTCCGCATCGAACCCGGCGAGATCGAGTCGGTGCTGCGCGCCCACCCGGCCGTCGACCAGGCCGCCGTCGTCGTCCGCGAGGACCGCCCCGGCACCCGCCGCCTCGCCGCCTACGTCGTACCGTCCCTCGACGCCGGCGGTGAGGGGGACGGCAGCACCGGACCGACGCCCGAGGAGAGCGTCGCCGACTGGAAGGACCTGCACGAACTGCTTTACTCGGCCGCCGGTTCCGACGGCTTCGAGGAGAACTTCGCGGGCTGGAACAGCATGTACGACGGGCTGCCCCTCCCGCTCGCCGACATGCGCGAGTGGCGCGAGGCCACCCTCGACCGCATCCGCGCCCTGAAGCCCCGCCGCGTCCTGGAGATCGGCGTCGGCAGCGGCCTGCTGCTCTCCCGGCTCGCCCCCGACTGCGAGACGTACCTGGGCACCGACCTCTCCGAGGAGGCCGTACGCGCCCTGGAGGCCCAGGTCGCCGCCGTGCCCGAACTCGCCGACAAGGTCACCCTGCTGGCCCGCCCCGCGCACGACCTCACCGGGCTCCCCGAGGGCCACTTCGACACGGTCGTGATCAACTCGGTCGTCCAGTACTTCCCCGGCGGCGCCTACCTGACCGCCGTCCTGCGCGCCGCCACCGCGCTGCTGGCACCCGGCGGCGCCCTGTTCGTCGGCGACGTGCGCAATCTGCGACTGCTGCGCACCCTGAGCGCGGCGATCGAGACCGGGCGGGTGCGGGAGCGCGCGGAGGACGGCGACAAGGAGGCGCTGCGGGCCGCGGTGGACCGCGCCGTCGCCTGGGAGGGCGAACTCCTCGTCGACCCCGACTACTTCGCGGCACTGGACGGCCTCACCCCCGACATCCGCGTCAAGCGCGGCACGCACCACAACGAACTCATCCGGTACCGGTACGACGTCGTCCTGCGGTCGGCCGGGAACCGTACGTCCGCCGACGTGCCCGAGCGCCCGTGGTCCGCCCTCGGCTCGGTGCCCGCGCTCGAGGAACTGCTCGCCGGCCGACCCGGCCGCCTCCGCGTCACCGGCATCCCCAACGCCCGTCTCGCCGACGACCTGGCGGCGCTGGACGCCCTCGGCGACAGCAGCAGGTCCGCCACCGCATCCCCCGGCGTGGACCCCGAGTCCCTGCACGAGGCCGCCGCCCGGCACGGCCACCACGCCGTGCTCACCTGGAGCGGCGACGCCGAGGACGGCAGCCTGGACGCCGAGTTCGCGCCCGCCGACGAGCCCCTGCCGCCCGCCCCGTACCGGCCCGGGGGCCACCACCCGCACGCCAACCGCCCGGCGCCCTTCCGCAACGTCACCGCACTGATGACGGCCCTGCGCACACACACGGCCACCCATCTGCCCGACTACATGGTCCCGTCCGCCTTCGTCCCGCTGGACCGGCTCCCCCTCACCCCCAGCGGCAAGCTGGACGCCGCCGCCCTGCCCGTACCCGACCACGCGCCCACCGGCACCGGGCGGGCCCCGGAGACCGCACGCGAGCGGCTGCTGTGCGAGCTGTACGCACGCGCCCTCGACGTGTCCCCGGTCGGCGTCGACGACGACTTCTTCGCACTCGGCGGCGACAGCATCGTCGCCGTGCGGCTCCTCGTCCTGGCCCGCCGCGCCGGACTCGAACTCACCCCGCGCGACGTCTTCCGCCACCGCACGGTCGCCGCACTGGCCGCCGTCGCCCGCACGAGCCGCACGGACGGCACCGACGAGCTCCCCTGGGAGCCCCCGGCACCGGCCGAACTCGCCGCGCTCCAGGGCGAGGACCCCCTCACCGTCGAGGAGGCGCTGCCGCTCGGCCCGCTCCAGGAGGGCTTCTTCTTCCACGCCCTGGTGGACGGCGCCGCACACGACGCCTACGTGGTCCAGCAGGTCATCGACCTCACCGGCCCCGTCGACGGCGACCTGCTGCACACCGCCGCGCAGCGGCTCCTGGACCGGCACGCCCCGCTGCGCGCCGGCTTCCGCCGCACCCCCGAGGGCCGCCCCGTCCAGCTCGTCGCCACCGGACTCCGGCTGCCCTGGCGCGAGATCGACCTGACCGCGCAGGACGACACCGTCCGCGACGCCCTCGCCGAAGCCGTGGCCGCCGACGAACGCGCCCACCGCTTCGACCTCGCCCGCCCGCCGCTGCTGCGCTGCGCGCTCATCCGGCTCGACGACGCACGCTGCCGTCTGGTGCTGACCTTCCACCACATCGTCGCCGACGGCTGGTCGCTGCCGGTCCTGCACCGCGAACTCCTCGCCCTGTACGGTCAGGACCCGGCCCCGCTGCCCGAGGTCGCCCCCTACCGCGCCTACCTGCGCCGGATCGCGGAAGCCGACCGCGAGGCCGCCCGCACCGCCTGGCGCACCGCGCTGGCCGGAGTGGAGGAGCCCACCCGCCTCGTGGACACCCCGGCGGCCCCCGGACCGATCGAGCCCGCCCAGGTCCGGCTGGAGCTGTCCGAGCGGACCACCACCCGGCTGGCCGCCCGCGCCCGGGAGCGCGGTGTCACCCTCGGCACCCTCGTCCAGGGCGCCTGGGGACTGCTGCTCGGCCGGCTCACCGGACGCCAGGACGTGCTCTTCGGCACCAGCGTCGCGGGCCGGGACGCCGCCGTGGACGGCATCGAGTCGATGATCGGCCTGTTCATCAACACCCTGCCCACCCGTCTGCGCTGGACGCCCGCCGACACCTTCGGTGAGCTGCTGCACCGGCTCCAGGAGGAGCAGAGCACCCTCCTCGACCACCAGCACCTCGGCCTCGCCGAGATCCAGCGGGCGGCGGGACACGCCGGTTCGGGTGAACTCTTCGACACCCTCGTGGTGTTCGAGAACTACCCCGCCAACACCACCGGCGTCACCGACCCCACCGGCACGATCACCCTGGCCGGGCACGCCTTCAACGACGCCGTCCACTACCCCCTGGCGCTGATCGTCAAGCCCGGCCGACGGCTCGACCTGCGCCTCAAGCACCACACACAGCGCCTGGACACCGACACCGTACGGCTGCTCGCCGACCGGCTGGCCCTCGTCCTCGACGCCCTCGCGGGCGACCCGGCGGCCCGCGTCGCCGACCTCGACCTCCTCACCCCGGCCGAGCGGTCCGGCGCCCACCCGGCGGGGGAGAGTCGCCCCGTCCCGCCCACCACACTGGCCGCCGCGTTCACCGCGCAGGCCGCCCGCACCCCCGACGCCACCGCCGTGGTCTTCGACGGCGCCACCCTCACCTACGCCGCACTCGACGCCCGCGCCGAGGCGTTGGCCGTACGGCTGCGGAACAGGGGAGTGGGCCGGGAGCGGTTCGTCGCCGTGGCCGTGCCGCGCTCGGCGGAGCTGATGGTGGCACTGCTCGGCGTCCTGAAGGCGGGCGCCGCCTACCTTCCCCTCGACCTCGACTATCCGGCCGACCGGCTCGCGTACATGCTCACCGACTCCGGCGCCACCACCGTCGTCACCACGGAACGGGACGCGGCCCGGCTGCCGTCGGCCGCAGGACTCGACGTGCTGACGGTGGACGGAGACGACGAGGAGAGCGCACCGGGCGATCACCCGGACCAGAACCCCGCCCACCCCGACGACCCCGCCTACCTCATCTACACCTCCGGCTCCACCGGCCGCCCCAAGGGTGTCGTCGTCACCCACCGGGCCATCGGCAACCGGCTCGCCTGGATGCAGGGCGCCTACGCGCTCAACCCCGACGACCGGGTGCTGCAGAAGACGCCCTCCAGCTTCGACGTGAGCGTCTGGGAGTTCTTCTGGGCGCTGCGCGAGGGCGCCGCCGTCGTCCTCGCCGCCCCCGACGGCCACCGCGACCCCGCCTACCTGGCCCGGCTGATCGCCGCCGAGCACGTGACGACGACGCACTTCGTGCCGTCGATGCTGGAGGCGTTCCTGGCGACCGACGAGGTCACCGCCGACCCCGCCTGGGCCGGCTCGCTGCGCCGCGTCTTCAGCAGCGGCGAGGCCCTGCCGGGCGCCGCCGCCCGCCGCTGGCGCGAGCTGACCGGTGTGCCCCTGCACAATCTGTACGGCCCCACCGAGGCCGCCGTCGACGTCACCCACCACGCCTTCGACGGCGCCGCCGACACCACCGTGCCGCTGGGCCGGCCCGTGTGGAACACCGGACTGCGCGTGCTCGACGCCTGCCTGCGCCCCGTCCCCGACGGCGTCCCCGGCGAGCTGTACCTCACCGGCGTCCAGCTCGCCCGCGGCTACCACCGGCGGCCCGCGCTCACCGCCGAACGGTTCGTCGCCGACCCGTATGCGGACGGTGAGCGCATGTACCGCACCGGCGACCTGGTGCGCCGTCGCCCCGACGGCACGCTCGACTACCTCGGCCGCACCGACCGGCAGGTCAAACTGCGCGGCAACCGCGTCGAACTCGGCGAGATCGAGGCCGCGCTGACCGCCCACCCGACCGTCGCGCGCGGGGCGGTACTCGTCACCGGGGAGCGCCTGGTGGCCTACGCGGTCCCCGCCTCGGGTGCCGCCGTCGACCCCGACGAGCTGCGCGCCGCCCTCGCCGGGGCGCTGCCCGCACCCCTGATCCCGGAGGCGTACGTCGTCCTCGACGACCTCCCGCTCACCCCCAGCGGCAAGCTCGACCAGGCCGCACTGCCCGCCCCGGAGGCCGAGCGCGCCGCCCGGCGGGAGCCGGAAGGACCGGGGGAGCGGCGGCTGACCGGCATCTTCGCGGCCGTCCTCGGCATCGAGGACGTCGGCCCCGACGACGACTTCTTCCGGCTCGGCGGCGACAGCATCAGCTCCATCGGCGTCGCCAGCCGCGCCCGCGCGGCCGGCCTCGACCTCAGCCCCCGGGACGTCTTCACCCACCGCACCCCCGCCGCACTGGCCGCCGTCGCCGTACCGGCCACCGCTGCTGAGGACGGCCAGTCCGCCGCCTTCACCCTCACCGACGCCCAGCACGCCCACGTCCGGGCGCTGGCCGCCCCGGCGACGGTCGCCGACGTGTGGCCGCTCGCGCCCCTCCAGGAAGGGCTGTTCTTCCACTCCGCGTACGACGCGTACGACGAGGGCACCCTGGACGTCTACACCGTCCACGAGACGTTCGACTTCGCCGAGCGGATCGACGCCGCCCGGCTGCGCGCCGCCGTCCGTGCCCTCCTCACCCGCAACCCGGGCCTGCGCGCCGGCTTCACCAGCGAGGGCCTGGACCAGCCGGTGCAGTTCCTCGTCGCCGACCCGGAGATCCCCCTCGAAGAGGTCGACCTGTCCGCCCTCCCTGGTGACGAACAGGAAGCCCGGCTGCGGGAGTTGACCGACGCCGAGCGGCATCGCCGCTTCGACCTCGCCGCGCCCCCGCTGTTCCGGCTGCTCCTGCTGCGGCTCGGCGCCGAGCGCGGCGACCGGCTGATCATCGGCCGGCACCTCATCCTCTGGGACGGCTGGTCGGCCTGGCTGCTGCTCGACGAGCTGTTCGCGCTCTACGAGACCGGCGGCGACGCCACCGTCCTGCCCGCGCCCGGCAGTTACCGCGACTACCTCACCTGGCTGGAACGGCAGGACGACGCGGCGGCCACCGCCGCCTGGCGCACCGCGCTGTCCGGTCTGGAGGAGCCCACCCTGCTCGCCCCGGCCGCCGCCGACGGCCTCGCACCGGTCGTCCCCGACCAGCTCGACGTACTCCTGTCCGCCGAACTCGGCGACCGGCTGCGGGAGCTGGGACGCACTCACGGGCTCACCCTCAACACCGTCCTCAACGCGGCCTGGGGCCTCACCCTCGCCTCCGCCACCGGCCGCGCCGACGTCGTCTTCGGCACCACGGTCGCCGGCCGGCCCAGCGAGGTGCCGGGGGTGGACGGCATCATCGGCCTGTTCCTCAACACCGTGCCGACCCGGATCGCCCTCGACCCCGCCGAGTCCGTCCTCGGCCTACTGCGCCGCATCCAGGGCGAACGCCTGGACCTGATGCCGTACGAGCACCTCAGCCTCGGCGTCCTCCAGGCCGAGACCGGGCACCGCAGGCTCTTCGACACGTTGTTCGTGCTGCGCAACAACGACACCGAGGAGCGGCTGGAGCAGCTGCGCACCCGGCACGGCGCCACCGCCGTCGCCAACGTGGACGCCACCCACTACCCGGCCAACCTCGTCGTCACCCCCGGCCGCAGGATCACCGTCACCCTCACCCACCGCGTCGACCTCGTCCCCGCCGACCGCGCGCAGGCCCTCCTGGACCGCTTCACCCTGCTCCTGGACCGCCTGACCGCCGCCCCGGACGCCCCCGTCGGCGCCCTGGACCCGCTGCTGCCCGCCGAGCACGCCGCACTGCGCGCGGAGTGGGCGGCGAGCCGGGTCCCGGACCCCGAGGAGACCATCGCCGACCTGCTGGCCGCGCAGGCCGCCCGCACCCCCGACGCCCGCGCCCTCGTCTCCGGCGCCCGCACCCTGACGTACGCCGAACTCGACGCGGCCGTCAACCGCACCGCCCGGCTGCTCATCGCGCGGGGCGCGGGCCCGGAGCGGATCGTCGCCCTCGGCCTGCCGCGCTCCCCGGAGACGGTCGTCGCCCTGTTCGCGGTGCTGCGCACCGGCGCCGCCTACCTCCCCCTGGAACTGGACCACCCGGCCGACCGGCTCTCCGCGATGCTGGCCGACGCCCGCCCGCTCCTGCTGCTCACCACCACCGCCGTCTCCGCCACGCTGGACGGCGACATGGACCGGGTCCTGCTCGACGACCCCGCCGTGCGGGCCGAACTGGCCGCCCTGCCGGACACCCCCGTCCACCGCCGCTTCAGCCTCGAACACCCCGCCTACGTCATCTACACCTCCGGCTCCACCGGCCGCCCCAAGGGCGTCGTCACCCCCTACCGGGGGCTGACCAACATGCGGCTCAACCACCAGAAGGAGATCTTCGCCCCCGCCATCGCCTCGGCCGGCGGGCGCCGGCTGCGCATCGCGCACACCGTGTCCTTCGCCTTCGACATGTCGTGGGAGGAACTGCTCTGGCTGGTCGAGGGCCACGAAGTGCACGTGTGCGACGAGGAGTTGCGCCGGGACGCCGAAGCCCTCGTCGCCTACTGCGAACGCCACCGCATCGACGTCGTCAACGTCACCCCCACCTACGCCCGGCTGCTGTTCGAACAGGGGCTCCTCGAAGGGCACGTCCCGCCACTGGTGCTGCTCGGCGGCGAGGCCGTCCCCGAGGCGGTGTGGACGGCGCTGCGCGACACCGAGGGCACCTACGGCTACAACCTGTACGGGCCCACCGAGTACACCATCAACACCCTGGGCGGCGGCACGCTCGACAGCGACACCCCCACCGTCGGCCGCCCCATCCGCGGCACCCGCGCCCACCTCCTCGACGCCTGGCTGCGCCCGGTGCCCGACGGCGTGCCCGGCGAGCTGTACATCGCCGGAACGGGCCTCGCCCGCGGCTATCTGGACCGTCCGGGACTGACCGCCGAACGGTTCGTCGCCGACCCGTTCGGACGGCCCGGGGAGCGCATGTACCGCACCGGCGACCTGGTCCGCCGAGGGCCCGACGGCAACCTGGACTTCCTCGGCCGCACCGACGACCAGGTGAAGATCCGCGGCTACCGCGTCGAACCCGGCGAGATCGAGAGCGCGCTGGGCCGCCACCCGCTGGTCGCCCAGGCCGCCGTCGTGGTCCGCGACGAGCGCCTCGTCGGCTACGTCGTGCCCGCCGAGGCCGGCACCGCCGAGCGCTCGGCCGCCGAGGCCGCGCAGGTGGGGGAGTGGCAGGAGGTCTACTCCGACGAGTACGAGGAGATCCCCACCGCCGTCTTCACCGAGCGCTACGACGGCTGGGACAGCTCCTACGACGGCCGGCCCCTCCCCTTCGAGGAGATGCACGAGTGGCGCGAGGCCACCCTCGCCCGCATCCGCTCGCTGCGCCCCCGCCGCATCCTGGAGATCGGCGTCGGCTCCGGACTGCTCCTGTCCGGGCTGGCCCCGGAGGCGGAGGAGTACTGGGCGACCGACTTCGCCGCCCCCGTCATCCGCAAGATCGGCGCGGAACTGCGCGCCCGGGACCCCGAGCTGGCGGCGAGGGTCGAGCTGCGCTGCCGGCCCGCCGACGACCTGTCCGGACTGCCCGCCGGCCACTTCGACACGATCGTCCTCAACTCCGTCGTCCAGTACTTCCCGAGCATCGACTACCTCACCGCCGTCCTGCACGGCGCCATGGAACTGCTGGCACCGGGCGGCGCCCTCTACGTCGGCGACGTGCGCAACCTGCGGCTCGCCCGCACGTTCCACACCGAGATCCAGCGCGCCCGCGGCACGGCGGACGAGGACCTGGAGCGGGCGGTGGAGCGGGCCCTGCGGCTGGAGAAGGAACTCCTCGTCGACCCCGACTACTTCACCACCCTCGGTTACGGCGTCGATCTGCGCACCAAGCGCGGACGCCACCACAACGAGCTGACCCGCCACCGCTACGACGTCGTCCTGCACGCCGGTGACCCGGACCTCACGCTCGCGGACGTGCCCGTCGTCCCGTGGTCCACCGCACAGGGCATCGGCCGGCTGGCGAGCGGCGACCTGTCCGCCGTCGAGACCCTGCACGAGTTCCTGCACGGCGAACGGCGCACCCCGGGACCCGAGGCGCCCGCCGGGTCCCTGCGCGTGACCGGCATCCCCGACGGGCGGACCGACGAGGACGGCGTCGACCCCGAGGACCTGCACGCCCTCGCCGCCCGGGCCGGGCTCCGGGTGCTGACCACCTGGGCGCCGGAGACCGGGACGTACGACGCCGTGTTCCTCCCCGCGACCGCGGACGAACCGCGTCTGACCGGCGGCCTGTTCCGCCCCGGCGGCGGCACGTCCCCGTACGCCAACGACCCCACCGCCGCCCGCGAGGCGAGCGCCCTGGTGCGGCGGCTGCGCGAGGATCTGGGCCGTGAGCTGCCCGAGTACATGGTCCCGGCCGCCTTCGTCACCGTCGACGGCCTGCCCATGAACGCCAACGGCAAGCTCGACCTGCGCGCCCTGCCCGACGCCGAGCCCGCGGTCGCCCTCGGCGGCGGACGCGGCCCCCGCACGCCCCGCGAGGAGGTGCTGTGCCGGCTGTTCGCCGAGGTGCTCGGCCTGCCCGAGGTCGGCGCCGAGGACAATTTCTTCGACCTGGGCGGACACTCACTGCTCGCCACCCGGCTGGTCAGTCGCGCCCGCACCGAACTGGGCGCCGAACTCGCCATCCGCGACCTCTTCGAGGCGCCCACCCCCGCCCGTCTCGCCACCCGCGCCGACGGGGCGAGCACGGCCCGGCCGCCCGTCGTCGCCGTCACCGACCGCCCCGACCGCATCCCGCTCTCCCCGGCCCAGCGCCGGCTGCTGCTCGTCGAAGGGATCACCGGCAGCGGAGTGGCCTACAACTTCCCGCTCGTCTTCCGGCTGCGCGGAGACCTGGACACCGAGGCCCTGGCCCACGCGCTGCGGGACGTGGCCGGCCGGCACGAGGCCCTGCGCACGGTGTTCCCCACGCACGACGACGGCGAGCCGTACCAGCGGATCGTCCCCGCCGAGGAGGCATACCCGGCCCTCACCGTCACCGACGCCACCGAGGAACGGCTCCCCGGGCTGATCGAGGCCGCCCAGCGCCGCCCCTTCGACCTCGCCACCGAACTGCCGTTGCGCGGCGAGGTGTTCAGGCTCGCGGCCGACGACCACGTGGTGGCCGTCGTACTGCACCACATCACCACCGACGAGTGGTCCGACCGGCCCTTCCTCGCCGACCTGAACACCGCCTACGCGGCCCGCCGGGCGGGCGGCGCTCCCGACTGGGCGCCGCTGCCGGTGCAGTACGCCGACCACACCCTCTGGCAGCGGCAGCTCCTCGCCACCGAGGGCGGCACCCAGCTCGCCCACTGGACCGAGGCCCTGCGCGGCCTTCCCGAGGAACTGCCCCTGCCCGCCGACCGACCCCGCCCCGCCGCGCCCACCGGACGCGGCGGCACGGTGCGGCTGGAGGTGCCCGGCGCCACCGGCAGCGCCCTGCGCGACCTCACGGCCGCCACCGGCACCAGCATGTTCATGCTCTTCCAGGCGGCCACCGCCGCCCTGCTCAACCGGCTCGGCGCGGGCGAGGACATCCCCCTCGGCGCCCCCATCGCGGGCCGCACGGACGAGGCGCTGGGCGACCTGGTCGGCTTCTTCGTCAACACGCTCGTGCTGCGCGCCGACCTGTCCGGCGAGGAGCTGACCTTCCGCGAACTCCTCGGCCGGGTCCGCGAGTCGTCCCTGTCCGCCTTCGAGCACCAGGACCTGCCCTTCGACAGCGTGGTGGAGGCCCTCAATCCGCCCCGGGTGGCCGGGCGCAACCCGCTCTTCCAGGTCATGCTCGGCTACCACCACCGGCCCGACGGAGACCCGGACGTGCTCGGACTGCCCACCGAGTGGTTCGACATGGACACCGGACAGGCCAAGTTCGACCTGCACTTCACCTACGTCGACGAGTCCGACCGCGTGCTGCTGCTTCTCGAGTACGCGACCGACCTGTTCGACCACGACACGGCCGAGGGCCTGGCCGCCCGCGCGCTCCGCCTTCTGGAGCAGGTGGTGGCCGAACCTGACCTGCCGATCGGCGAGTTGAACGTGCTGGGCGACGACGAGCGGGCCCGCCTCCTCACCGACTGGAACGCCACCGCCCACCCGGTGCCGTCCGCCACCCTGCCCGAGCTGTTCCGCGCCCAGGTGGCCCGTACCCCCGAGGTCACCGCCCTCGTCTTCGAGGGGGAGCGGCTGACCTACGCCGAACTCGACGCCCGCGTGGAGCGGACCGCCCGGGTTCTGGCGGGGCTGGGCGCGGGACCGGAGCGGACCGTCGCCGTCGCCCTGCCGCGCTCGGTCGACCTCGTCGTGGCGCTCCTGGCCACGCACCGCGCCGGCGCCGCGTATCTGCCGCTGGACCCGGACTATCCGGAGGACCGGCTCGCGCTGATGGTCGAGGACGCCCGCCCGGTGTACGTCGTCCGCGATGGGCTGCCTGCGGGGGAGGAGGGCGAGTTGCCGTCCTCCTACGACCCCCGCCATCCCGCCTACGTCATCTACACCTCCGGTTCCACCGGCCGGCCCAAGGGCATCGTCGTTCCGCACGAGGGCATCGTCAACCGGCTGCTGTGGATGCAGGACACCTACCGGCTCGACGCGGACGACCGGGTGCTGCAGAAGACGCCGTCCAGTTTCGACGTGTCGGTGTGGGAGTTCTTCTGGCCACTGATCACCGGCGCCACCCTGGTCGTCACCCGGCCCGAGGGCCACCGCGATCCCGCCTACCTGGCCGGGCTGATCCGCGAACAGGGCGTCACCACCGTCCACTTCGTGCCCTCGATGCTGCGGCTCTTCCTGGAGGAACCGACCGCCGCCAGCCGCACCGGACTGCGCCGGGTGCTGTGCAGCGGTGAGGCACTGCCCGCCGACCTGGCCCGCCGCTTCCACGAGACGCTGGACGCCGAACTGCACAACCTCTACGGCCCCACCGAGGCGTCCGTCGACGTGACGGCCGCCGCGATCGCGCCCGGCGCCACCCGCGTCCCGATCGGCGGCCCCGTCTGGAACACCCGGCTGTACGTCCTCGACGCCCGGCTGCGCCCCGTGCCCGTCGGCGTTCCCGGCGAGCTGTACCTGGCGGGCGCGCAGCTGGCGCGCGGCTACCTGGACCGGCCGGGGCTGACCGCCGAGCGGTTCGTCGCCGATCCGTACGCGACCGGGCCGGGGGAGCGCATGTACCGCACCGGCGACCTCGCCCGCTGGACGGCGGACGGCACGGTCGAGTACCTGGGCCGCACCGACGACCAGGTGAAGGTCCGCGGCTTCCGTGTGGAGCCCGGCGAGATCGAGGCCGTGCTCACCGCCCACCCGGCCGTCGCGCAGGCGACTGTCACCGTTCGCGAACAGGCACTGATCGCGTATGTCGTCCCGGCGCCGGACCGGGCCGTGGACGCCATGGCACTGCGCGCCCACGCCGCCGCCGTGCTCCCCGCCCACATGGTCCCCGCCGCGTACGTTCCGCTGGACGCCCTGCCACTGACCCCGAACGGCAAGCTGGACCGCAGGGCCCTGCCCGCCCCCGCGTTCACCGGCACCGAGGGCACCCGGCCGCGCACCCCCCGCGAGGAGGTGCTCGCCGCCCTCTTCGCCGATGTTCTGGGCCTCGAACAGGTCGGCGTGGACGACGACTTCTTCGCGCTCGGCGGTCACTCGCTGCTCGCCATGCGGCTGGTCGGCCGGGTGCGCACCGCGCTCGGCGCGGAGCTGACGGTCCGGTCGGTCTTCGAGGCACCGACGGTCGCACGGCTCGCCGCCCGGCTCGACGCGGACCGCGCGACCGCTCGCCCCGCCCTGGGTACCGGGCGCCGGCGCCCCGAGCGGCTGCCGTTGTCCCCGGCCCAGCACCGGCTGTGGCTGCTGCACCAGGTGGAAGGGGCGAGCACGGCGTACCACCTCCCGTCCGCCTGGCGGCTCACCGGCGACCTCGACCGGGCCGCGCTCGAAGCCGCCCTGAACGACGTCGTCGCCCGGCACGCACCGCTGCGGACCGTGTTCCCGGCGGTGGACGGGGTGCCGTACCAGCACGTCCTGGACCCGGCCGAGGCCCGCGTCCCCCTGAGCACCGCGCACGCCACGGACCCTGCTGCCGAGGCCGCCCGCCCCTTCGACCTCGCACGTGAACTCCCGTGGCGAGCCGTCCTGTTCGAGACCGACGTGCCGAGGGAGCACGTCCTCCTGCTGGTCCTGCACCACATCGCCACCGACGAGTGGTCCGACCGGCCGCTGCTCGCCGACCTCTGTGCCGCCTACGCGGCCCGCACGGCCGGCCGCGCCCCCGAGTGGGCGCCGCTGCCCGCCGACTACGCCGACTACACCCTCTGGCAGCACGAGGTGCTGGCGGAGACCGGTGACACTCTGCTGGCCCACTGGACCGACGCCCTCGCCGGACTCCCGGCCGAGCTGGACCTGCCCACCGACCGGCCGCGCCCCGTCGAGTCGAGCGGGCGCGGCGGCACCGTCGGCTTCACCGTCCCGCCCCGCCTGGAGGGCGCCCTGCGCACCCTCGCCCGCGACCACGGCGTCAGCATGTTCATGGTCGCCCAGGCCGCCGTGGCCGCCCTGCTGCACCGGCTGGGCGCCGGTGAGGACATCCCCCTCGGCGCCCCCGTCTCCGGACGCGGCGACGAAGCCCTCGAGGATCTGGTCGGATTCTTCGTCAACTCCCTCGTACTGCGCACCGATCTGTCCGGCGACCCCACCTTCGCCGAGCTGCTCGCCCGGGTCCGGGACACCGACCTGGCCGCCTACGAGCACCAGGAACTGCCCTTCGAGCGGCTGGTGGAGGCGCTCAACCCCGAACGCTCCCTGGCCCGGCACCCGTTGTTCCAGGTGATGGTCGTCCACCTCGCCGGACCGGGCGCGGAGCCCGCCCTGCCGGGGCTCACGGCCCGCCGCGAGACCGTGGGGCAGGACAGCGCCAAGTTCGACCTCAGCTTCGACTTCGTCGAGCAGGGCACGGGCGCGGGCATCCAGGGCTGGATCGAGTACAGCGCCGACCTCTTCGATCGCCCGACCGTCGAGACACTCGCCGCGCGGCTGGAGGCGCTGCTGGAGCAGGTCGCCGCCGACCCCGGACGCCGTGTCGGCACCCTCGACGTGCTGCGCGCCGACGAACGCGCCCGCGTCCTCACCGAGTTCACCGACACGAGCCGTGCCGTGCCCGCGCTCACCCTGCCCGAGTTGTTCCGTGTCCAGGCCGAGCGCACCCCCGACGCCACGGCGCTCGTCTTCGAGGGGGAGCGGCTGACCTACGCCGAACTCGACGCCCGCGTGGAGCGGACCGCCCGGGTTCTGGCGGGGCTGGGCGCGGGACCGGAGCGGACCGTCGCCGTCGCCCTGCCGCGCTCGGTCGACCTCATCGTGGCGCTCCTGGCCACGCACCGCGCCGGCGCCGCCTATCTGCCGCTGGACCCGGACTACCCGGAGGACCGGCTCGCGCTGATGGTCGAGGACGCCCGCCCGGTGCACGTCGTCCGCGACGGACTGCCCACCGGGGCGGAGGGCGAACTGCCCGCCTCCTACGACCCCCGCCATCCCGCCTACGTGATCTACACCTCCGGCTCCACCGGCCGCCCCAAGGGCGTCGTCGTTCCGCACGCGGGCATCGTCAACCGGTTGCTGTGGATGCAGGACACCTACCGGCTGACCGCCGAGGACCGGGTGCTGCAGAAGACGCCGTCCAGTTTCGACGTGTCGGTGTGGGAGTTCTTCTGGCCGCTGATCACCGGCGCCACCCTGGTACTCGCACGCCCCGAGGGCCACCAGGACCCGAAGTACCTCGCCGGCCTGATCCGGCGCCGGAACATCACCACGGCCCACTTCGTGCCGTCGATGCTCCGCGCGTTCCTCGACGCGCCCGAAGCCGCCGCCCTCACCTCGCTGCGCCAGGTGATGTGCAGCGGCGAGGCCCTGCCCGCCCCGCTCGCCGCCCGCTTCCGCCGCGTCCTGCCCGGCGTACGGCTGCACAACCTGTACGGCCCCACGGAGGCGTCCGTCGACGTCACCGCCCACGAGGTGCCCGCCGACCCGGCCACCGTGCCGATCGGCCGCCCGGTGTGGAACACCCGCACCTACGTCCTCGACGGCGCCCTGAACCCGGTACCGCCCGGCGTGACCGGCGAACTGTACCTGGCGGGAGCTCAGTTGGCGCGCGGCTACCTGAACCGTCCCGGGCTGACCGCCGAGCGGTTCGTCGCCGATCCGTACGCGACCGCGCCCGGCGCGCGCATGTACCGCACCGGCGACCTCGCCCGCTGGACGGCGGACGGCGAACTGGAGTACCTCGGCCGCGTCGACGACCAGGTCAAACTGCGCGGCTTCCGCATCGAGCCCGGCGAGATCGAGGCCGCGCTCGCCACCCACCCGGACGTCGTCCACGCCACCGTCCTCCTGCGCGAGGAACGCCTCGTCGCGTACGTGGTCCCGGCCGGGCCCGGAGCCGACCCGGCCGCGCTGCGCGCCCACGCCGCCCGCTCCCTGCCCGACCACATGGTCCCGGCCGCCGTCCTCCTC
The DNA here is from genome assembly GCF_036226765.1 of Streptomyces sp. NBC_00670. NCBI lineage: Bacteria > Bacillati > Actinomycetota > Actinomycetes > Kitasatosporales > Streptomycetaceae > Streptomyces > Streptomyces sp. NBC_00670. Next base: position 307,540 of record NZ_CP109017.1, on the reverse strand, counting down.
CTCGACGCCCTCCCGCTCACCCCCAACGGCAAGCTGGACCGCCGGGCCCTGCCCGCGCCCGACTTCGCCGCCGAGGTGGGCGAAGAGCGGCCGCGCACCCCGCTGGAGGAGACCCTGTGCGCCCTCGTCGCCGAGGTGCTGGGGCTCGAACGGGTCGGCGTCCAGGACGACTTCTTCTCCCTCGGCGGGGACAGCATCGTCGCCATGCAGCTCGTCGCCAGGGCCCGTGCCGCCGGACTGGCGTTCAGCCCGCGTGACGTGTTCCGCCACAAGTCGCCCGCCGGGCTCGCCACCGTGACCACCGAGGCCACCGACGGGCGCCGGGACGGCACCGTGCTGCTCGACCTCACCGACGCCGAGCGCGCCGAACTCGCCGCACTGCCCGCCGGTACCGACGTGCTGCCCGTCTCCCCGCTCCAGGCCGGACTGCTCTTCCACGCCGCGCTCGACTCCGGTGAGGAGGGGCCGGACGTCTACACCGTCCAGGTCTCCTACGACCTCGAAGGACCCCTCGACCCCGACCGGCTGCGTGCCGCCGCGCAGGCCGTGCTCGACGCGCACGAGAACCTGCGCAGCGGCTTCCGGCACCTGTCCTCCGGGCGCCCCGTCGCCGTCGTCCCGCGCACGGCCGTCCTGCCCTGGCGGCAGCTCGACCTCACCGACCGGCCGCAGGAGTGGACGCCGCTCCTGGCGCAGGAGCGCCGCCGCTTCGACCTGCGACGGCCGCCCCTGCTGCGGCTGCTGCTGGCCCGCACCGGCCCCGACCGGCACCGGCTCGTCCTCTCCCACCAGCACCTGCTCCTCGACGGCTGGTCGCTGCCGCTGCTCACCGCCGAGCTGTGGGCCCGCTACGAGGGCCGCACCCCGGCCGCGCTCGCCCCCTACCGGGAGCACCTGCGGCTGCTCGCCACCCAGGACCCGGCCCGCTCCACCGCCGCCTGGACCGAGGCCCTGTCCGGACTTGCGGAGCCCACCCGGCTCGCGCCCGCCGACCCCGACCGTGCCGCCGCCGTCCCCGACACCCACACCGTGGAACTGGACACCGCGCGCACGGCGGAGCTGGCGGCGTTCGCGCGCGGCCGGGGCGTCACCGTCAACACCCTCGTGCAGGCCGCCTGGGGCATCCTGCTTGGCCGGCTCACCGGCCGCGACGACGTGGTGTTCGGCGCGACCGTCGCCGGACGCTCACCCGAACTGCCCGGCTCCGAGGCGATGATCGGCCTGTTCATCAACACCGTGCCGGTACGGGTGCGGATCCGCCCGCAGGAGAGCACCGGCGCCCTCCTGGACCGGCTCCAGGACGAGCAGTCCCGGCTCATCGCCCACCAGCACCTCGGCCTCGCCGACATCCAGCGCGCGGCCGGACTCGGCGAACTCTTCGACACCCTCGTGGTGTTCGAGTCCTACCCCGTCGCCGAGCCGCAGGCGGACGGCACCGGTCCGCGCGTCACGGTCCTGGACCACGCGGACTCCACCCACTACCCGCTGGCCTGGGCCGTCGAGCCCGCCGAACGGCTGCGGCTGACCGCCGAGTTCCGCCCCGACCTGTTCGACGCGGCCACCGTACGGCGGCTCACCGACGCCCTGGCGCGGCTGCTCACCGCCCTCGCCGCCGACCCCGCGCGCCCCGTCGGCCGGCTCGACCTCCTCGGCACCGAGGACCGGCACACCGTCCTGCAGACGTGGAACGACACCGCCCTCCCGACCGCCGGACACCCCGGCACCGTACCGGCGCTGTTCGCCGCCCAGGCCGCCGCCACCCCCGACGCCACCGCCGTCACCGACGGCGCCACCACCCTCACCTTCGCCGAACTCGACGCCCGCGCCGAGCGGTTGGCGCGGATCCTGGCCGGTCACGGGGCCGGACCCGAGCGGATCGTGGCCCTCGCCCTGCCCCGCACCACCGACCACATCGCCGCGATCCTCGCCGTGATGAAGGCGGGCGCCGCCTATCTGCCCCTCGACCCCGACCTGCCCCACTCCCGCCTCACCGCCATGCTCGACGACGCCCGCCCCGTACTGATCCTGGCCACACAGGCCACGGCCGCCGCCCTGCCCGACACCACCGGCGTCCCCGTCCTGTGCCTCGACGCCCCGACGGACGGCCTCGCCGAGGCGGAGCCGGCTCCGCCGGGCCCCGACCACCCCGCCTACGTCATCCACACCTCCGGCTCCACCGGCCGCCCCAAGGGCGTCGTCGTCACCCAGCGCGGCCTCGCCAATCTCTTCCACAGCCACCGGCACGACCTGTACGACCTCGCCAAGGCGCGCACCGGGCGCCGGCAGCTGCGGGTCGCGCACGCCTGGTCGTTCTCCTTCGACGCCTCCTGGCAGCCGCAGCTCTGGCTGCTCGACGGACACGCCCTGCACCTCGTGGACGACGAGACCCGCCGCGACCCCGAGCTCCTGGCTTCCTTCCTCCACGACCGGGCGATCGACTTCATCGAGGTCACCCCGTCCCTGCTCGCCCAGCTCGCGGACAGCGGGCTGATCGGCCCCGACGGGCACTGCCCGCTCGCGGTGGTCGGCTTCGGCGGGGAGGCCGTGCCCGAGTCGCTGTGGACCCGGCTGGCCGCGGTTGAGGGTCTGGAGGCGGTCAACCTGTACGGGCCCACCGAGGCCACCGTCGACGCGCTCGTCGGGCGGGTCCGCGACAGCGCCCGCCCGGTCGTCGGCCGCGCCGTGCACAACGGCCGCGCCTACGTCCTGGACACCGTCCTGCGCCCGGTCCCGCCGGGTGTGACCGGCGAGCTGTACCTGTCAGGTCCCGGCCTGGCCCGCGGCTACCTCGGCCGCCCTGACCTGACCGCCGAGCGGTTCGTCGCCGATCCGTACGGCGCCCCCGGGCAGCGCATGTACCGCACCGGCGACCTGGCCCGCTGGACGGAGGACGGACTCCTGGAGTTCGCCGGGCGCACCGACGACCAGGTCAAGGTGCGCGGCTACCGCGTCGAACTCGCCGAGGTCGAGGCCGCGCTGGACACCCACCCGGCCGTCACGCAGAGCGTGGTCGTGGCCCGCGAGCACCGGCCGGGGGTACGGCAGCTCGTCGCCTACGCGGTCACCCCGGACGCGAGCACGGACGCGGCCGCCCTGCGCGCCCACTGCGCCGCCGCCCTGCCCGACTACATGGTCCCCGCGGCCGTCGTCGTCCTCGACCGGCTGCCGCTGCTGCCCAACGGCAAGCTGGACCGGGCCGCCCTGCCCGCCCCCGACTTCACCGCGGCGGGCGGCGGCCGGGCACCGGAGAACGACACCGAGCGCGCGCTGCGCGACCTGTTCGCCGACACCCTCGGGCTGCCCGCCGAGGCGGTCGGCACGGACGACGACTTCTTCACCTTCGGTGGCGACAGCATCATCGCCATGCAGCTCGTCGCCCGGGCCCGCGCCGGTGGCCTGCGGATCACCCCCCGCCAGGTCTTCCAACACCGCACCGTCGCCGCCCTCGCGGCCGTCGCCGTCCCGCTGGACGCCGCCGAACGCCACGCCGTGCACGACGACGGCACCGGGACCGTCCCGCTCACCCCGATCATGCGGGCCCTGCTGGAGCGCGGCGGCCCGTTCGCCTCCTACCACCAGGCCGCCCTGCTCCGCACCCCGGCCGGCCTCACCGAACCCGGGCTGCTGGCCGTCCTCGGGGCGCTCGCCGGGCGGCACGACATGCTCCGCGCCCGCCTCGTACGGCAGCCGGAGGCGGCGCTGCGGGTCCTGCCCGCCGCCGGGACCGACGTCCGCACCTGGCTCACCCGGGCCGACGTGCGCGGCGCGGACGAGGCCGCGCTGCGCACGGCGATCTCCCGGCACGCCGGTGCCGCCCGGGCCGGACTCGACCCCGACGCGGGCGCGATGGTGCGGGCGGTGTGGTTCGACGCCGGACCCGACCGGCCGGGACGGCTGCTGCTCCTCGTCCACCACCTGGTGATCGACGGCGTGTCCTGGCGGGTGCTGCTGCCCGACCTGGCCGGCGCCTGGGCCGCCGTCCGGGACGGCCGGGCCCCCGAACTCGCCCCGGTGGAGGTGTCGTTCGCCCGCTGGTCACGGCTGCTCGGCGCCCGCGCCACCGACCCGGCCGCCGAGGACGAGCTCCCGTGGTGGACCTCCGCACTCGCCGAGGGCGCCGGACTGCCGCTCGCCCGCCCGCTGGACCCGGCCCGGGACACCGTCGCCACCACCCGCTCCCTCTCGCTGACCCTGCCCGCCGAGGTCACCGGGCCACTGCTGAGCCGGGTCCCGGCCGCCTTCGGCGCGAGCGTCAACGACGTGCTGCTCACCGCGTTCGCGCTCGCCGTCGGCGACTGGCGCGCGCGCCTCGGGGGCACGGACCGGCCGGCGGGCGGCCCCGTTCTGGTCGACCTGGAGGGGCACGGCCGCGAGGAGGAGCTCGCGGGCGCCGATCTCTCCCGTACCGTCGGCTGGTTCACCAGCGTCGTGCCGGTACGGCTCGACCCGGGCACCGCCGACCCGGCGGACGCCCTCGCGGGCGGCCCCGCCCTGGACGACGCCGTGGCCCGCATCCGGGCACACCTCACCGCGCTGCCCGCGGCCGGCATCGGCCACGGACTGCTGCGCCACCTGAACCCGGGGACCGGCCCACGTCTGGCCCGACTGGGCGAGCCGGACATCGAGTTCAACTACATGGGCCGCTTCGAGCGCCCTGAGGCCGCCGACTGGTCCTACGCCGCCGAGGAGGACGCGGCCGACCTCGACGCCGACCCGGACATGCCGCTGTCCCACGCCCTGACCCTCAACGCCCTCACCGAGGACCGCCCCGAGGGACCGCATCTCACCGCCCACTGGGCCTACGCCGCCGGACTCCTCACCGAGGACGAGGTCCAGGAGCTGGGCCTGACCTGGTTCCGGGCGCTGCGGGCAGTGGTGCGGCGCGCGCAGACCCTCTCCTGACCACCCGTATCCGCACTCACGCACAGAACGAGGAGACTCCCGCATGAGCAACCCCTTCGAAAACCCCGACGGCGTCTACTCCGTCCTCGTCAACGACGAGGGCCAGTACAGCCTGTGGCCCGAGTTCGCCGAGGTCCCCGCGGGCTGGACGGTCGCCCACGGCCCGGCGGGCCGCCAGGAGTGCCTGGACCACATCGAGACGCACTGGACGGACATGCGGCCCAAGAGCCTGGCCGAGGGCGCCTGAGACACACGGCAGAGGGGGCGGACCCGGTACGCGGGCCCGCCCCCTTCGTCCTCCCCGCGCACGTTACGACGCCGGCTGATCCACCTTCGTCGACGCCTTGCCGTCCACCGCCGCCGCGAGCTGCGGCACCATGCGGTCCAGGACGTACGGGATGCTCAGCACGGTCGACAGCGACACCGCGTTGCCGTAGTCGCCGCTCTCCTTGACGAAGACCTCGCGGCCCTCCTTCACCACCTTCAGGTCCCCGTACACCTTGTCCTTGTGCAGCTTGGTGACGGCCGAGGTGGTGTCCGGCACGATCCACACGTCGACGTCCTGGTCGAGCAGGTCGAAGCGCTCCTTGCTGATGTTGGCGCCGAACTTGTCCCCGATCACCTTGTCGAGATCCTCCGGCAGCGAGAAACCGAGGTCGGACAGGAGCCGGGAGCGCGGGTCCTCGCTGCCGTAGACGAACGTGCCGTCGTACGGCGTCGCCATCACCGCCGAGGCCCCGGCGAAGGACGGGTTGGCCTTCTTGGCCGCGTCGAACTTCTCCTCGACGCCCGCCACCAGCTTCTTCGCCCTGTCGGCCTGGCCGAGCGCCTTGCCGATCTCCTCTGTCTGCTCCTGCCACGGCACGCCGTAGTCGTTGTACTTCTTCGGCTGGGCGACGACCGGGGCGAACTTCGACAGGCTCTCGTACTGGGACTTGGTGAGCCCCGAGTAGACGGCGAGGATCAGATCCGGCTTCAGCGCGGCGATCCGCTCCACCTGGGGGCCGGTGCCGGTGTCCTTGAGTACGGTGGGCGCGGCGGCGGAGCCGAGCTCGTCCTTGGCCCACGGGCCGATCGCGCCCTTGTAGCCGCCGAGCCACTCGGTCGTCCCGACCGGCACCTTGCCGAGCGCGAGGACCGCGTCCTGGTCCGTGAGGCCGACCGTGACGATCCGCTTCGGCTCGGACTTGATCGTCGTACTGCCGTACTTGTGGGCGATGGTCACCGGGTAGGAGCCGGCCGCGGCGGACGAGCCCGAGTCCCCGGACGCGGCCGCACCGGAGTCGGAGTCGTCGGAACCGCAGGCGACCGCCGTTCCGGCGAGCAGGAGGACGGAGGCGAGCAGACCGGTCAGCCGGGAGGCTCTGGTGGTACGGGACATCGGGCGTTCCTTCTGTTGTCGGTGACACGGGGTGGGAACAAGGGGGGCGGCGTACGGGGGAGAAGGGGCCGGGGGCTCAGCCGGGTTCGTGGACGTCGTCGGGGGAGCGGCTGCCGGACCAGGCGGCCCACAGGTCCGCGTACGGCCCCTCGGTGGCGCGGAGTTGGTCGTGCGTGCCGCTCTGCACGACCCGGCCCTCGCTCAGGACGACGACCCGGTCGGCGGTGGCGGCCTGGCTGAGCCGGTGCGCCACGACCAGGGCGGTACGGCCGCGCAGGGTCCGCTCCGCGGCCTCGTCGAGCAGCCGTGCGCCGGAGCTGCCCGCCTCCGCGGTGGCCTCGTCGAGGACCACGACCGGCGGGTCGGCCAGCAGCAGCCGGCCCAGGGCGAGTTGCTGGGCACGGTCGGCGGTGAGCCGGTGGCCGCCGTCGCCGACGACCGTGGCGATGCCCTCCGGCAGGGACTCGACCCAGCCCAGGGCGCCCACCGCGGTCAGCGCCTCCCGCAGCTCCTCCTCGCTCGCGTCCGGGCGGGCCAGCCGCAGATCGTCGGCGAGCGGCCCGGCGAACACGTGCACCTCCTGGGTGACGAGTCCGACCGTGCGCCCGGACTCGTCGGGTGCGACGCCCGCGACCTCGACCTTCCCCTCCTGCGGCCGGTGCAGCCCCGCCACCAGCTTGGCCAGGGTGGTCTTGCCCGAGCCCGTGGTGCCGACCAGCGCGACCCGCTCCTTGGGCCGCACCTCCAGGTCGACCCCGTGCAGCACGGGCCGGCCGGGCACGTACGCGTGCACGACACCGGACAGCACGACGGAGGGGTCGCCCGCACCCCGGTCGTCCGACCGTGTGACGGGCGCCGGCGGTTCGTCGACCACACCCACCAGCCGGGCCAGTCCCGCCGTCGCCGACTGGGCGTCGTCGAGGAGGACGAGCGCGGTGTTGACCGGGCCGAAGAGGCTGTGGAAGTACAGCGCGGCGGCCGTGGCCGTGCCCACCGAGACCGACCCGGAGCGCACCAGCCAGAACCCGGTGACCAGCACGGCGGCGAGCCCCACGTACTCCGCGATGTGCAGCCGGCCGTAGAAGCGCAGCACCAGCCGCACCCCGCGCATGGTCAGCTCCACGGCGCCGCGCGAGCGTGCGGTGACCCGGCCGAGGTGGGCGTCCTGGAGGCGGTGGGCCCGTACGGTCCGGGCCCCGCCGATGCTGTCCAGCAGTTGCTGCTGCTGGGCGCCGGTGGCGATCCGCTCCTTCGCGTACAGCGGCACGGCGTTGCGCACGTACCAGCGCGCGGTGTGCGCCTGCACGGGTACAGCGAGCAGCGCGGCGGGCAGGAACCGCCAGTCCAGTACGGCCAGTGCGACCACGGTCAGCACGATCGACAGCCCGGAGCGCACCAGCTCGGGCAGCGCCGTGCGCACCGCCTCGGCGACCCGTGAGACGTCCCGGGTGACCCGGGCGTTGAGATCGCCGGAACCGGTCCGCTCCAGCCGCTCCAGCGGCAGGGACAGCGCCCGTTCCACGAACAGTTCGCGCAGCCGGGCGAGGACGGTCTCGCCGAGCCGGGACACCAGGGACATGCCCAGCGCCGTGGTGACCCCCTGCACGGCCGCGACGGCGGCGAGGGCGAGGACGGGGGTGGTGAGCGCGTCGGCGGAGCGGTGCTCGGTGACCACGTCGACGATGCGGCCCAGCAGCGGCTGGGTGAGCAGCCCGACGGCCGTGGCGGCCACCATCAGCCCGAGCCCGGCCGCCGCCAACCCCCGGTGCGGACGCAGCAGTTCGCGTACGGCGGCCCGGGTGCGGGCGGGGGTCGCGGTGGGGAGCAGCTCGGCGGAGGCGGAGGCGGAGGCGGGGGCGGAGGCGGGGGAGGGGGCCGGTGTGGTCACGCGAGCACCGCCGTCCGGTAGGCCGGGTGGGTGCGTACGAGGTCCGCGTGCCGGCCCTCGGCGCCGATCCGGCCGCCGTCGAGCAGGACGACCCGGTCGGCGACGGCGAGCAGGGCCGGGCTGTTGGTCACCACGACCGTGGTGCGCCCCTGCCGGTACGCGCGCAGCCCCTCGGCGATGCGGGCCTCGGTGACCGCGTCGACGGCGGTCGTCGGATCGTGCACGACCAGCACGGGCGGCTCCGCGCGCAGGGCCCGCGCCAGCAGCACCCGCTGCCGCTGCCCGCCGGACAGCGACCGGCCGCCCTCGCCCACCGCGGTGGCGAGACCGTACGGCAGGGAACCGGCGACCTCGTCGGCGCGGGACGCGACCAGGGCGGGGTCGACCTCCGTGGCGGCGGACTCCGTCCCCAGGGTCACGTTGTCGGCGAGCGAGCCGTCGAACAGGGCGGCGTCGTGGGCCGCGACGAGCACCGCGCCCCGCAGCGCCGTGGGGTCCAGGGCGGTCAGCGGGGTGCCGTCGAGCTCCACGGAGCCGGTTTCGGGGTCCGTCTCCCGGCCCAGACAGCGCAGTAGCGCCTCCGCCGCGGCGGGGTCCGTCACCGCGATGCCGGTCAGCCGCCCCGCCGGTACGTCGAGATCGACGCCGTCCGGACCGCCGAGCCGCACGCCCCGCAGCCGCAGCTCCCCGCGCACCGGCGCCGGCACCGGGCCGCTCCCGCCCACCACGGCGGGCCCGGCGTCCAGCACCCGCGCGATCCGGGCGGCCGAGGCCCGCCCCTGCGCCAGTTCGGTGTTGACCCAGGCGAACGTCTCCAACGGCCCGAGCAGGAACAGCGCGAGGCCGACCGCGGACACCAACTGCCCGAGCGTGAGGGACCCGTCGAGCGCCAGCCGCCCGCCCACCAGCGCGATCAGTGCGAGGAACGCTCCGGTGAGGGTCAGGACGAGCCCGGTCTGCCAGGACTCGGCCCGGGCCGCGCGCAGGGTGGCCGCCAGGGAGTCCTGACTGGTGCGGCGGTACCGCTCGATCGCCGCCCGCTGCGCGCGCAGTCCCTTCAGCACCCGCAGTCCGGCCACCAGGTCGGCGGCGACGCCCGAGGCATGCGCGGCCCGGTCCTGCTCGGCCTCGCTGCGCCGCTCCAGCGGCTTGCTCAGCAGATGCCCGAGCCACAGCAGCAGCGGCGTGCCCAGCAGTACGATCAGACCGAGGGGCACGGATGTCAGCAGCAGTGCCACCGCGCTCACGGTGACGCCCGCGACGGCCCAGATCCCGCTCATCAGCGCCATGTTGACCGCGCCGACCCGCTTGGCGTCCTCGGTGGCGACGTTGACCAGCTCGCCGGGGAGCCGCCCGTCCTCGGCGCCGCCGCGCGCGTCGAGGACCCGCCGTACGAGCGCGAGCCGGAGTGTGTGCGCGGCCTCCTCGGCGGCGCGCTCCCCGGCCCGGGCGCCCAGCCGGAAGCTCCACGACAGGCACACGTACATCACGGCCAGCACCACCAGCCACAGCACCAGCCGTTCGCCGTCCCGGCCGGCGACGGCCTGGTCGATGACGACACCGATGAGCAACGGCACCAGGGCCTCGCCGAGTTGGTGCACGCACCCGAGCGCCGCACCGAGCCCGACGCGCCGGGCCTGTCCGCCCACCGACCGTGCCAGGACGTCCCGCCCCGTCAGCTTCCCTGCTCCCACCCGCAACCTCCGACACCGGTCAACTTAGGTAAGGCTACTCTAAGTTATGACCCGGTGGTCAACGCCCCGGGAGGAATTTCCGGCGGGAAGGGCCTTGTACTGCGCCGATACCCGCACGGTATCGGCGCTGCGGAACGGGACTTGGACAGTCGCCGGTCCGGGCGGTGGGATGGGAGCACAACCCTCCTCCCCCCCTCCCCTTCCCATGGACGGAACCATGAAGACCGCTTATTGGATCATCGCCGGTCTGCTCGCCCTGTTCTACCTCTACGGCGGCGGCGTGAAGGTGATCCGCAGCCGTGCGCAGCTGCTGCCGATGATGGAATGGGTGGACACCACCCCGATGCCGGCGGTGCGGGCCATCGGAGTCGTCGAGGTGCTCGGCGCGCTCGGGCTCGTCCTTCCGCCGCTGACCGGCATCGCCCCCTGGCTTGCCCTGGCCGCCGCCGTCGGGTTCGTGCTGCTGCAACTCGGGGCGACCAGGGTCCATCTGCGCCGCGGGGACCGGCGGATCGCCCTCAACCTGACGCTCCTGCTCGCCGCGGCCGTCACCGTGTGGACGGCGACGGTATGGGTGTGACCGCGCCCCTCCGCCCTACCGGAAGCCCAGGTCCGGGTCCGTGCCGGTCAGTTCCAGGCTCGCGGCCCACAGGCGGGCGGCGAGATCCGGGTCGGTCATGTGGGCGCGGGCGGACTCGCAGCGGGGCGCGCCGCGCATGCCGAACACTCTCGGGCCCCAGAGCTGCCCGCCCCGCACCTCCGGATCGAGGACGGCACGGACGACCGGCCACGCGCCGGCCTCCTTGCCCTGCACCAGGAGCCCCGCGGGCAGTCCGCGCAGCCGCTCGCCGGCCGTCGTCACCCGTACCCCGGGGCGGGACGGGGTGAGCGAGTCCAGCGCCCCGCCGGGGTGGGCCACCACACTGCGCACCGTGCTGCCGACGGCACGCAGCCGGCGGTCGAGTGCGAAACCGAAGACCATCTGCGCCAGCTTCGACCGGCCGTAGGCGCGCCCCGGCCGGTAGTCCCGGAGCGACTGGAGATCGTCCGGGTCCAGCCGCTCGGAGTTGGCCGCGAAGCTCCCCACCGTCACCACCCGGCCCGCCGGCGCCGCGCACAGCAGGGGCGCCAGCCACTGGGTGAGCGCGAAATGGCCGAGGTGGTTGGTGCCGAACATCAGCTCGTGGCCGTCCGCCGTCTCCCGGCGCGGCGGATGGTCGAGCGCGACCCCGGCGTTGTGCACCACGGCGTCGAGACGGTCGGTGCCGAGCCCGGCCGCGGCATCCCGCAGGGACGACAGGTCGGCGAGGTCGAGGGGGAGGTGCCGTACCCGCGCGCCGGGCACGTACGCGCGGATCGACGCCATGGCGGCCCCGGCCTTCGTGGCGTCCCGGCAGCCCAGGACGACGTCGGCGCCGGTGCCGGCGAGCTGCTCCGCGACGAAGTAGCCGATCCCGGCGTTGCCCCCGGTGACCAGGAACGTCCTGCCCTCGGCGGACGGCGGCCGGTGCACGTCCCACGGCCGGTTCGGGGAGGCGGAAGACACGATGACGGGCTCCTGTCGGTGAGAGGCGGTGTGCTCGGCGCGAGCACCTGCCCGACCAGGCTCACCGGGCCCACCGACAGCTCACCGACAGACCGTACCGACACTCACCGACACCCGCCGACAGATCACCGACAGCCCGCCGCGGCGGGGGTCGGCCCCGGTCACCGCCCGCCGCGGTGCCTCACAGGAACCGCCAGAGATGGTCGGCCGTGCCGTTGTCGTCGTACTGGACCACCTGCGCGCTGTTGGCGGTCGACATGTTGTCCACGCCGAGCACCTTGCCGCTGTTCCGGTTGCGCACGCGGTACCAGCCGTCGCCGTTGTCGACCAGCGTCCACAGGTGGTCGGCGGTCCCGTTGTCCTCGTACTGGACGACGAGTGCGCTGTTGGCCGTGGACATGCCGTCGACCCCCAGCACCTTCCCGCTCTGCCCGTTGCGGATCAGGTACCAGCCCTCGCCCCGGTCCACCAGCTGCCAGGCGTGGTCGCCGGTGCCGGTGTTGTCGAACTGCACGACACGCGCGCTGTTCTCGGTGGACATGCCGTCCACGGCGAGAACCTTGCCGCTGTTCCTGTTCTCGATCCGGTGGAACGGCGGCTCCGGTGTCCACGCCCGCCCGTCGGGCGCGGCCGTGGGGAAGGACGTCACCCGCAGCCGGGCCGCGCCCATCGGCACCAGGGTGACGGTCTCCTCCGGCGCGGTGCTGCGTGCGGTGCCGTCCTGGAGCGGGGCGACGACGTGCTCGTCGTCGGCGATCCACTCCTCGATCCGCCGCGCCCGCGCGGTGAGCCTCAGCGGAACGGCGTCGTGGGTGAAGGGCTGCGCGGGGACGGGGCCCCGGGCCCGGGTGAGGGTGAGCGGGGTGTCCGGCACGAGGCCGTAGTTCCAGGCGGTGGTGGCGTGCACCTCGTAGGAGGGGAAGGCGTCGGTACCGCCGTAGCGGTCGTACCGCTCGCCGATCTCCAGGGAGTACGTCAGCGGACCGCGCTCGACACTGACGGCGCCGTGCTGGTCGGGCCACTGCCGCAGCCGGGCTTGCTGCGGCAGCCGCAGCCGGACCACGTCGCCGTCGTGCCAGGTGCGGGTGACCGTGGCCCAGGCGGGCCCGTCCGGGGCCGTGACCGGCTTACCGTTGACGCTCAGTTCCGGCTCCCGGCACCAGCCGGGCACCCGCAGCCGCAACGGGAAGCGCACCGGCCGGGGGGTGGCGAGGGTGAGGGTGACGGTGTCCGTGAAGGGGTAGCCGGTCTCCTCGGTGACCGTCACCGTCGTGCCGCCCGCGACCTGGGTGCGGACCGTGTTCGGCGCGTACATCGCCGCGGCCAGCCCCTTGTCGGGGGTGGCGAGCCAGAGTTCCTCGGTGAAGTAGGGCCAGCCCATGCCGTAGTTGTGCGGGCAGCAGCGGTACTGGTCGACGCCGGCCTGGAAGGCCTGCATGGCGAACCCGTTCTGGAACTGTCCCTGCGTCTTGGGGCGGTTGTCGAGGTCGACGCTGTTGGCGCCGGTGATGTAGTGGGTGGAGGTGCCCTGCGGGTCGAGGGAGGCCGGGAGCATGTTGAAGGCGAGATCCTCGCAGCGGTCCGCCCAGACCGGGTCGCCGGTGAGCCGGGTGAGCAACTCGTGGCTGGCCATGAACTCCACGATGCCGCAGGTCTCGAAGCCCTGCCGGGGGTCGCCGAAGCCGGGGCGGTAGTTCTCGTCGCCGGCCAGCCCCCCGCCGGGGAACCGCCCGTACGCGGCCATGACGGTGTCGTAGGCCCGGTAGGTGGCGCGGGTGAGGTCCGCGGAGCCCGTGAGCCGGCCGTACTGGGCGGGTTCGCGGAAGCCCTGGGCGATGTTGACGTTGTGCCGGGTCGGCGTGGCACCCGTCCAGTCGACGCCCTGGGTGTGCATCTTCGCCGCCAGGTCGAGCAGGAAGGGCTCGCCGGTGCGGTCGTACAGCCAGACGGCGATGTCGAGCCCGTCGCCCCAGCGGTAGGAGACCCAGCTGGTGTCGAACGCGCCGGGACCCTGGGCGTTCATGAACCGCAGGAACCGGGTCAGGAACGGGACGACACGGGAGTCGCCGCTGTACTCCTCGTGCGTGCGCAGGGCCTGCAGCAGTGGGAGGAAGGGCCAGAAGTCGGGGCCGCCGTTGAGAGAGGTGCGCAGCGAGCGGGGCCCGAAGAAGCCGTCGCTCTGCTGGGTGGCGAGGATCGCGTCCACCCACTCGCGGGAACGGGCCAGCGCCCGCCGGTCGTTCGTGGCGATCGCCAGCGGGATGTAGCCGCGCAGCCAGTACGGCACCTCCTCCCACGCGTCGTGCTCCGGGTGGACCCAGCCGGTGGAGGCGAAGTCGAGGAAGTGCGAGGCCTCCTCGAACCGGCCGCAGAGACCGGCCAGTTGGAGGCGGAGCTGCCCGGCGAGCCAGCCGCGGGCGGTCACACTGCCGGGCGGCAGCCGCCGGAAGGCGTCGGGCGTCCGCGCCGCCGCCCCCGGCCGGCCCGCCGGGGCTGCGGGGACCGCCGCGACCGCCGGAGCCGCGAGCGGCCCGCCGAGCGTTGCCGCGCCGAGCGTCACGGCGCCGGCACCGAGGAGCGTACGTCTGCTGACGGACATGCGGTGACCTGCCTTCTCACGGGGAACGGAGCGGGCTGACAACGTTGTCGCACTTGTGCGAAGCGAGGACGGGGCGACGGTTTTACAACGTGGTAATGGCCGCAGGTATGACACCACGACGGGGAGGACGTGTCCAGCGTGCGCACAGCAGAAGAAACGGGTGGGAGCGCGGGGAGCCGCGGGGGCAGCCACCCGTCCGCCCGCACACGCCGCACGACTGCGCCCACCCGAACTCGCCGAGATGGTGGAACAACACCCCACCCCGCGGCCGTGAGGAGTGTGTCGCACGCACCTCAACCCCCGGGTGGCGGCGCCCTACTGTCGCGGCATCGCTTTGCCCGTGATCCGTGTCCGTGCGACGCAGAGGAGAGGTCGGCGTGAGCAGTACATCGGCAAGAGGCGCGAGGACCCGTCGGTTCGCCGTGCTGACGAGCATGGTCCTGTTGGCGGGGGTGACCCAGGTCCTCGGGGCCCAGGCCGCGACACCCCCCGACACGGCAGGCCGTACGGCGGCGGTGCCGCGGTGCGCCGCTCTGGACGGGACGGAGATCCCGGCGTCGGTCATGAGCCTGCCGACGACCGGGGGTCGCGTCGAGTCGGCCTCGATCGTGACCGGCGTCGTCAGCGGGAAGACGGTGCGGTACTGCCAGGTCGACGCCGGCCTCTTCCCCGTCGACCCCTCCGCGCCCGACATCAAGATGCGCGTCGCCCTGCCCTACGACTGGAACGGCAAGGCCCTGATGTTCGGAGGCGGCGGCTACAACGGCACCGTCCCCGACCTGACAGGAAACGTGCCGTTCGGCCCGACGGACCAGCCGGCGCCGCTGGCCCGCGGGTACGCGACCTTCGCCAGTGACTCCGGCCACCAGCAGAGCCCGACCGCCCCACCGTCCCTGGACGGCTCCTTCGGCGCCAACGACGAGGCGCTGAAGAACTTCGCCGCCGGTGACGCGCTCAAGAAGACCCGCGATGCGAGCCTGTTCCTCCTCCGGCACGCCTATCGCGCCCGGCCCGCCGAGGTGTACTTCGCCGGGGGCTCCACCGGCGGCCGTGAAGCCCTCACCGTCGCCCAGCGGTGGCCGAAGGCGTTCGACGGGGTGATCTCCGGATACCCCGCCTGGAACAACCTCGCCGAGGTCCTGGACCTGGGGTACCTGACGCAGGTCCTCTCCCGGCCCGGTGCTTTCCCCGGAGTGGAGAAGCAGACGCTGCTCCACGACAGCGTCATTGACGCCTGCGACGGCCTCGACGGTGCCGAGGACGGCGTCGTCTCCGACCCGGACGGCTGTCACTTCGACCCCGCCACGCTGCGCTGCCCGCACGGCACCGACACCGGACCGGCCTGTCTGTCGGACCCCCAGATCAAGGCCGTCGACGCCATGTCCTCCCCGTTCAGATGGGGCTATCGGGTCGCGAGCGGCGAGACCCAGTACCCCGGCTTCCCGTTCCTCTCGGGGGCCGACATGCGGACGCCGTTCCTCGGCTTCGGTACCACCGCACCGGCCGACCCCATGCCGGTCACCAGCGGCTACGGCATGCAGTACTGGGACCAGTGGGTCAAGTACTTCCTCACCCGCGACCCGCACTACAACTCGCTCGACCTGGATCCCCGTCACCCCGGTAAGTGGCTCGACCGCATCAGCCACCTGTCCACGATCGAGGACCGCAACGACGCCGACCTGCGCCCCTTCGCCCGCGCGGGCGGCAAGCTGCTCCTGCTCCACGGCGCCGCGGACGAACTGGTCTCGCCCCGCTCGACGAACGACTACTACGAGCGGGTCCGCGACACGGCGGGCGCCCGGGCGACCCACGACTTCCTGCGGTACTACGTCGTCCCCGGCGCCAACCACGCGAACTTCGGCACGCCCGCGTTCGCCGCGAGCTGGGACTCGCTCACCGCTCTCGAGGACTGGGTCGAGAAGGGACGCTCGCCCGGGAACCCGGTGGTGTCCGACGCGGCCCACGACCGCACCCGCCCGCTGTGCGAGTACCCCACGTGGCCCCGGTACCGCGCGGGGGACCCGGACCGCGCCGCGAGCTTCGGCTGCACCCGCTGACGCGCCCGTGACGGCAGGCCCGGAGCGGGGCAGCCGGTTCACACCGCCGGCCGCCCCCTCTCCAGCCGCTCCAGGACGCGGTCACGGAGGAGCTCGTACTCCTCGCGGAGCCTGCGCCATTCGGTCGTCGGCGGGCGGGGTATCACCGTGCCCCCGACGACGATCTCCTCCGGGGCGAACTGCTCCCGAGTGAGGTCGATCTCGATGCCCATGCCCAGACGGTTCCACCAGTGATAGTCCACGCGCCGGCCGTCGACGTGGACCTCCCCGCGGATCAGCTCGCCGCCCAGCAGGTCGTTGAGCATCATGGCGGTCACCCCGCACTGGTCCCGGGCCGGGTTGTCCCTGGTCCAGTGCTCCCGGAACTCGGGTGTGGCCGTCTCGGCGCTCCAACTGCTGCGGACGGCGGTCTCGATGTCGGCGAGAAGCAATGGTGTCATGCCGCCGATACTGCCAGCGGGCACTGACAACGGGCCCCGATGCGCGTGCCGGACCCCGCGTCTGCGAACTGATCCAAACGACAGGTCCTAGCTCCGACGGGAGGGGCCTTCCGGTCCCGGCCCCGCGGGCAGTTCCGCGGCCGTGACCGGTTCCGTGGCCGTGGCCGGTCCCGTGGGTGTGCCGGCCGTGACCGGGGCCGCTTCCGGCGTGGCGCCGGCCGAGGCGATCACCTCGGACGGGCTGCCCCGGTCCACCAGCCCGCCGGCCACCGCCAGGGCAAGGCCCGCCGCCGCGAGTACCGCGCCGACCAGGGCGGGGGAGGCCCAGCCCCAGCCCGCCGAGATGGCCAGCCCGCCGAGCCAGGCGCCGCCCGCGTTCGCCAGGTTGAAGGCGGAGTGGTTGGAGGCCGCCGCCATCGTCGGCGCGTTCCTCGCCTTGGCCATCAGCAGCATCTGGACGGGCGTGGTGACGAACGAGCCCAGCGCACCGATGAAGACGAGCGTCACCAGCGCCGGCACGATGCCGTCGGCCGCGAAGTAGAAGGCCAGCAGCGCCGTGGCGAGCAGGGCGAGCCCCGCGTACAGCGTCGGCCGCAGCGCACGGTCCGTCAGCGGACCCGCGACCAGCGTGCCGACGGTCATGCCGACGCCGTAGAGCGAGAGGACGAGCGTGGCCGAGGAGTCGGAGACGCCCGTCACGTGCGTCAGGATCGGCACCAGGTAGCTGTAGACGGCGAAGAAGCCGCCGAAGCCGACGACGGCCGTCACCAGGCCGATCCCGACGTGCCGGTTGCCCATCGCGCGCAGTTCGTGACCGATCCCCGCGTGCCGGCCGCGCGGCTGGTGGGGGACGAAGGCGGCCAGCATGGCGAGGGCGAGCAGACCGAGGACGGCGACCGCGACGTACGCCGACCGCCAGCCCAGGTGCTGCCCGAGCGCGGTACCGGCGGGGACGCCGACGATGTTGGCCACGGTCAGCCCGAGGAACATCCGCGACACCGCGCGCCCCGCCCGGTCGGGCGCGACCAGCCGCGAGGCCACGACGGCACCCACCCCGAACAGCGCGCCGTGCGGCAGCCCCGCCAGGAACCGCGCGGCGAACAGCAGGCCGAAGTTGGGCGCGAAGGCGGAGGCCACGTTGCCGACGACGAACACCCCCGACAGCATCAGCAGCAGCCGCTTGTGCGGAACGCGCGCGCCGATGCCGGTCAGTACGGGGGCGCCGACGACGACACCGAGGGCGTAGGCCGAGACGAGGTTCCCCGCGTGCGGTACCGACACCCCGACCCCGTCGGCGATCTCGGGCAGCAGCCCCATCGTGGCGAACTCGGTCGTGCCGATGCCGAAAGCGACGACGGCCAGGGCCAGCAGAGCCAGTGGCATGGGGAGGAACAACCTTTCGTGAGCGACGGTCGTGCGACCAGCGGCGCGTGCGGGGAACGGATTTGTCCGGCTCGCGCCGAGCACCATCGCCCGACGGCCCCTGAAGGGGGCGAGCCCCTCAGGGGTGCAGCCACGACCACGGCCCGCCTATTCCGACAACGGAGCGCGCTCCGTGTGAAACGTGTCACCAAGGTCCTTCCGGACGCGCGACCGGGCTGCCGACGGTGGGCAGCGGTCCCGCCGTGCGGCCGACGGTCCGGCTCGCGCCCGCCGCGGCGGATTAAAGCAGCACCTCCGGAATTAATTCGGAAAGCGATATGTGTGCCCGATTCGGCGTTGACCGTCCCCGATCAATACTGCCACCCTGCGGCACATGATTCGTGCGCGCACACTAATGGCGACGCTGGCCGCCGCAGTGGCTCTTCCACTGGGCGTCCAGCAGGCGGCCAATTCCTTTCCCACCGCCGATGCCGCCGCCAGTAAACCCAACATCGTGTTCGTCCTCACCGACGACATGTCCTCCAACCTCCTGCCATACGTGCCGGAGGTGCAGAAAATGCAGGCGCAGGGCATGACCTTCAACAACCACGAGGTCAGCAATTCACTGTGCTGTCCCTCCCGGTCGTCCATCTTCACCGGCCAATTCCCGCACAACACGGGGGTTCTCACCAACGAGGCACCGGACGGCGGGTTCGGCAAGTTCCACGCGAACGGCGACGAGAAGCACACCTTCGCCACGGCCCTGCACGCCAAGGGGTACCGGACCGCGATGATGGGCAAGTACCTCAACGGATACAAGCCCACCGACAGGATCGACGGCAAGAAGCCCTACGTGCCCCCGGGCTGGAGCCAGTGGAACGTGGTCGGCCCCGGCTACGAGGGCTACCACTACAAGATCTCCGACAACCACCGGATCGAGTCCCACGGCGGGAAGGACAAGGACTACCTGAACACCGTCCTGACCAAGAAGGGCAAGGCGTTCATCAAGAAGTCCGCGAACGCGGGCAAGCCGTTCCTGCTGGAACTCGCGCCCTTCACACCGCACAGCCCCTCGACGCCCGCGCCCCAGGACGAGAACGCGTTGCCCGGTCTGAAGGCGCCGCGGAGCCCCGCGTTCAACAAGATGCCGGCCAACGCGCCGTCGTGGCTCGCCAAGCGGGACCGGCTCGGCCAGAGCCAACTGGACAAGATCGACCGCAAGTTCCGCAAGCGCGCCCAGTCGATGCTGGCGATCAACCGGATGCTCGCGGCCATGCGTACCCAGCTCACCAAGTCGGGCGTCGCCAACCGCACCTACGTGGTCTTCACCTCCGATAACGGCTTCCACCTCGGGGAGTACCAGCTCCAGGCCGGCAAGCAGACCGCGTTCGACACCGACATCAAGGTGCCCCTGGTGGTCACCGGCCCCGGTGTCGCGGCCGGGAGCCGGACCGACGCCGCGACCTCGAACATCGACTTCGCGCCCACCTTCGAACGGATGGCGGGCGCCACCGTTCCCTCGCGCGTGGACGGTCACAGCATGCTGCCGCTCCTGGCCGACGGGAAGGCGAGCGGCTGGCGGCAGGCCAACATGATCGAACACCGCCACGTCGATCCGTCGCCGACCGATCCCGACAGCCAGCAACCGGTGGAGGGCAACCCGCCGAGCTACCACGCCATGCGCACTCGGCAGTTCCTGTACGTCGAGTACGCCGGCGGCGCCAAGGAGTACTACGACCTGAGCACTGACCCGAACGAGCTCGACAACATCGTGGGCAGGCTGGCCACGACACGGCTGAAACAACTCCACAAGCAACTGACCAGGCTGGAGAACTGCCACGGCGACGGTTGCTGGAAGGCCGGCCACCTGTGATCCGGCGATAGCGCGCTCCCCCACGGCCGGCCGTACCCGCAACCGGGTGCGGCCGGTCTTCGTGTGTGCGAGTCTGGCACGGTCGGCCCGCGCGCGTGCGAGTCGGGCACGGCCGGCCCTTGTGCGCGCTCCGGAACGGTGCCCCTCGGCACGCACGCCGAAGGGCTCGGACCGCCGGCCGGTGTGCCGTGGTCCGAGCCCCTGCCTTCAGCGTGCCGCCCGGTAGGCGGCACCCACCTTGTTGGCCTTCGCCCCGTGGTACAGCCCCGTCCCGTCACCACGGCTCGTGGAGAGCGTGAACCAGGCGTAACGCCGAACGTAGGACTGCCGGTTGAGCATGGCCGTCGACTTCTTCACGAACGCGGCCTGCCGCGCCTTCGTGGGGTAGCGGGCCACCCCGCCGGAGAAGTCGGTCAGCGCGTACTCGGTGAGCCAGATCGGCTTCTTGTACCGCTTGTACGTGGCCTTGAGGTAGGCGCGCAACTGCCTGGTCGCCCGCGTGCTGTCGAAGTCCGCGCCGTACCAGTGCAGCGGGATGAAGTCGACCCGGTAGTGCCGTGCGGCCGCACCCTTCATGAAACGGTCCAGCCAGCCACCGGGGACGTCGGCGCCGGAAGCGACCGCGGGGGCGCCGAGACGCATACCGGTCGCCTGCAGCCGCGGCCACAGGTCGAGGGCCTGCTCGACCGTCATGTTCGACTGCTGTGCGAAGTCGGGCTCGTTGAAGCCGAGCAGGACCTTGCCCTGCGCCTTGGCCCGCCGGAGCTCCGTCCTGTTCACCGACTGCGGCCCCCAGATCATGGGGACGAACTCGACGCCGGCAGGCGCCTTGATCCCGCCCCGGCCCGAGGACCAGGTGTAGAACCAGCCGACCTTGGCGTTGGCCATGGCCTTGGTGACGCCGTCGAATTTCCAGGCGCTGATGCCCTTCTTCGTCGCCGCCGCGGCGGACACCGGGGCGGTGGCCGCCGCCGTGTCCGCCGTCGCCGCCGCGGCGTGCGCGCCGCCGGCCTCCGCCGTTCCCAGCGGCAGCAGCATCGCGCCCGTCAGCACCGCGGTGACCACGCGTGTTCTTCGCATACGGATACTCCTTCCGGTGGAGCGGTCCGACCGGGTCACGCGCCGGCGGCCTTGCGGTACACGGTCCGGGCCACCTTGCCCAGGTAGGGGTGGTACTCACTGTTGCCGGCGCCCACACTGATGTTGCCGATCAGGAAGCCCTTGCCGGTGGCGGGCTTGAACCCGGCCAGGAAGCCGCCGCCGCTGGAGCCGCCGGACTGCACGCAGTCGATGCCCCACATGGTCGAGCCCGGGCGGCCGGTGTCCTTGTGCTCCTTGCCGACGCAGTGGTTCAGACGTTCGCCGCTGCCCTCCGCCGCCGAACCGCCGTAGCCGAAGGAGTGCACCTTCTGGCCGTTCGGGTGGTTGAACTTGATGCCCTGGGCGCCGACGATCTGTTTGAGCGTACGGCCGTTGTGCTTGCTCAGCCGGGCGAAGCCGAAGTCCCAGTTGGCGTTGGCGCCGGAGGTGACGTAGCGCTTGCTGTGGAACAGCTTCTTCGCGGTGAAGGTGCCGTAGGGGCGGTTGCCCTGGTGGTAGGCGGGGATGAAGACCCAGTTGCGGTAGACCTCCCCGCTCTGGCCGTCGACCACGCAGTGACCGGCGGTGAGGACGACGGAGCCGTTCTTGCTGTTGGCGACCGTCGCGGAGCAGGTGTACGTGCCGGAGTTCGCCTGGAAGAAGACCTTGCCGGCCGTCTTGCGGATCAGCCCGCCGCCCTTCCACGCCTTGGGCCGGGTGACGGCGGCCGCGCTGACGTCACCCGCCCCGGTGCCCGTGGCCGGGGCCACGCTCGCGTCCGCGCCGGAGGTGACCGGGGTGTCGGCGGAGCCGCCCGTCGGGACGTCGCCGACGGTCATCTCCTTCGCGGAGGCGAGCCGCTCGGGGGTCCAGAACTTCAGCGCGGCGTCCTGCTCCTGTGCGGAGAAGGACGTCACCTGCGTGTCGTCGTCGGCGGTGGTGGTGCCGGTCGCGTGAGTGGCCGCGGCGGCGCTGCCGACCCAGCCCGTGGCGGACAGGGCAAGAGCACCGAGAACAACGCCCGTGCGCTTCATCAAAACAACTCCGAATAGGTCGGGGATTTATTTCCGGCACCCCGGACGAATAGGAGACCGGGGGCGTCGACAGCGTGACACGAGTGGAGCGGTCCGGCCCATGAAATACGTCGGGAAAAAATGCGGAACAAATCAAATCCATCGGCCCGGTGGAAATCCTTTCGGAAGCTGCTGGAATGCGCCGGGAATTGCGGTACGGTCACCCTCGCCGTCGGCGATCTGCTGCGGGTCGACCCGAGAGCGCCCCACGCTCTCGCCCCGGCGGCCCGGCCGCGGTGGCATCGTCACCCGGCCGCGGTGGAAAACACCGGGTCCACGACGAGAACCAATGAGTGAAGGAGTATTCCGGATGACGCACGATCAACCGCGTGAGCTGGCGCGGCGTTCCCTGCTCCGGGCCGCGGGAAGTGCGGTCCTGGCCGGCTCCGCGCTGTACGCCGCCGCCCCGCTGTCCTTCGCCGAGTCGGGCGCCCCGGCCGCCGGGCAGTCGGACGCGACTGCGAGTGCCGCGGCGGCCGGGGGGAAGCTGCCGCTGACGGTCGTCAACCACAGCGGGACGCACAACAACTCCGCGGTCCATGTGTACATCGTCGGCACCAACCCGGCCGGCAAGCAGGTCCACGTCAACCATGCGGGCAAGGCGGTCCCGATCGCCCTCTCCGACAACGGGGCGAACGGCTTCACGGACTACGCCCTCCCGCTGAAGGCGAACGGGGCGACCCACCTGCACCTGCCCCGGATGTCCGGCCGGATCTACGTCTCCATGGGCAGGAAGCTGAAGTTCAAGGTGGTGCGGGACGGTGACGGCCGGCCCGCGATCCAGCACCCGGCCGGCTGGGTCTCGTCCGACCCCAACTACCACGTGCTGCACGACTTCGCGGAGTTCACCTACGACGGCTCCGGCATGCACTGCAACACCACCATGGTCGACATGTTCAGCATCCCGATGAACCTCCGGCTGACCGGCCGCGGCCACCACACCACCGGCGAGGTCCGCAAGGGAGGCAGGGCGGACGTCTTCAAGGCCATGCGGCGGCACGAGGCGTTCGACCGTCTGGTGGTCAAGGGCCTGCGCGTCATCGCCCCCAGCCACGGCCTCGACGCCGGCCGCTTCCCGAAGGACTACTACCACCCCTACATCGAGAAGGTGTGGGACCACTACAAGCAGCACGACCTCACGATCAAGACGAACGCGGGCACCTTCACCGGCCGGGTGAGCGGCGGCAGACTGACCTTCCACGGCCCCGCCACCATCTCCTTCGACAAGCCCACCACACGCGACATCCTCTTCTGCGACGGCGCCCTGCTCGCCCCCAACGACGGGGTGCTCGGGCCGGTGGCCGCCGTGCTCGGAGCGGGCTTCAACCGCTCCACGCTGCTGCGCGCCGGCGCCCAGCCCACCGCGCGCCCGGCGGCGTTCTACCAGCCCACTGTCACCAACCACTACGCCCGGGCGATCCACTCGGTGGTGAAGAACGGCAAGGCGTACGGCTTCGCCTTCGACGACGTCGCGAACTTCGCCTCGTACGTCGAGGACCCCGCGCCCAAGCGCCTGCAGTTGACGCTCACCCCGTTCTGATCCCGCTCCGCGCCGGGGCCCCTCCCTGCCAGGGGCCCCCGGCGCGTGGGGCCCCGCACCATGACCGCCGCTCGCGGTGTGCCGCTGCAGCGGCACACCGCGAGCGGCGGTCATGGTGTCGTGGTCAGAACTTGCTGCCGAAGTCCTGCGTCCAGTAGGTCACGTGCTGGGTACCGCTCTTCTTCACATAGCCGACGCCCAGGTGCTCGAGCGAACAGTTGAGGATGTTCGCCCGGTGTCCCGGGGACTTCATCCAGCTTCTGACCACCGCGGCGGCGGAACGCTGCCCCCCGGCGATGTTCTCCGCGAGTGCGTTCCAGCCGGTGTACCCGGCGTTCTCCGCCCTGTCCACCAGGGTGCTCCCGTTGGAGCCGGTGTGGTCGAAGAAGTCGTGCCGGGCCATGTCCGCGGAGTGCCGCTGGGCGGCCCTGGTGAGCGCCGGGCTGGCCTTGAGCCGGGGACAGCCGGCCGCGACCCGTCGGTCGTTGGTCAGCTTGAGCACCTGGGCCCGCAGCGTCTGCACGGAGCGGACGGAGGGAGCGGAGGGAGCGGGCGCCGCGGCGGCCGGTGCGGTGCCGGTGGCGGACAGCGCGGTCGTCGCCGCGGCGGCGGTCAGCAGCGTGGCGAGGGGTTTGGATATGTGCATGGTCGTTCCCGTCGGATTCGGTGCCGTCGGATCGGGTACGGGCCCCCGCCCGGCGGGTTCGCCGCCGGGCGGGGCCGAAGGCGGTCACGCTGCGAGGCCACGTCCGTCGGGCCGGGAACCCGCGCGCGTGACCACGGGGAGCGTCCGTCAGCAGCTCTTCTTCTTGCCGGGCGCGACGTGCAGGAGCTTGGCGAACTTCGTGTACGTGACGACGCGGTCGTGCACCTGCGCCGGGTTGCCACCGTTGCATTCGATGCTGCCGTTGATGGCGCGGATGGTCTGCCCGAATCCGGCACCGCTCACCATCGCGTGGTGGGGAGTCGTCGTGCCGGAGCCCGCCGACCGCATCCAGAACCAGAGCGCCGTCTTCCAGGCGACGACGGCGTTCTTCTGGACGAGGCCGGGGTGGTGCAGCAGGTCGATGCCGAGGGCGTCGCCGGCGGCCTTGTAGTTGAAGTTCCAGCTCAACTGCAGGGGGCCGCGGCCGTGGTAGGCGGACTGGCCGGCCGGGCAGCCGTAGGAGAAGTTCACGTCGTCGCAGTAGCTCGACCACGCGGCCTTGTTCTGCTCGACGATGTATTTCAGCCCGCCGGTCTCGTGGGAGACGTTGGCGAGGAAGGCGGCGGCCTCCCGCTTTCTGACGGCGGCGTTTCCGGTGTGCGCGAAGGCCGGGAACTTCTTCATCGCCTTCTTCAACGAGGCGTAGCTGTAGAACTTCTTGTGGTGGGGGAACATGCGGTTGTATTCGGCCTTGTTGACGACGAAGCCACCCTGCGCGGCCGGGGCGGCCGACGCCGTGGCGGCCAGGGGGACGAGAAGGGTCGAGAACAACAGGGCTGCCAACAGCCCGACGAGTACGCGAGTTCTGGACATCGGGACGACTCTCCTTACGACGTGACGCACTTGACTTACCTGACGAATTTCCACTTGACGCCCTTGAGGACGCCCTGGGCGGGGTTGCCGAGCTTCGCGAAGGCCGGTGCTCCGAGGTCGATGGCATTCGGGGCGCAGCCCCAGCACTTGTCCCTGACCGGGACGGTGATGGACCTGCCCCGGTAGGTCACGCGCACCTTGGTGTGGCACAGCGGGTCCCTGTTGGGGTTGGCGGTGGTCCACCATTTCTGCGCGACGGCCACGATGCGCTGCGTCGCCGCGTCGAGCGGCTTTCCGCAGGCGCCGGTGCCGGCGTCCGTGTAGAACGTGGCTTTCCCGTGGTGCACCTTCCCGAGTGGAACGGCGGAGGCGGGACTCGCCTCTACGACGCCGAGAAGGGCGGCCGCCATGCCTATGGTGATGACGCTTCGGACACGCCTGCTCGTGGGCATGCTGAAATCGGTCCTCTCTTGCGCTGTCGGAAAGTGCGGTGGAGGCGCGGGATCGGTAATCACGGCGGCGCGGCACCGCAAGGTGACGGGTCGGAAGCTTAGGGAGCCACGCATTTTTGTGTCGAGGTCCCGTCAATATTCCGGAGCCGGATTAATGACGTCGTTAATCGGGGATGACCGCGTAACCGCGCACGGAATCACTGACGCGATCACGTGCGGCATCGAACGCCGACGGCGGCACCGGACGGGAGGCCGGGGCCCGTCCGCCGTCCGGGCCGGCGCAGCAGGGACAGGGCGCCGAGAGCGGCGGCGAACTCGCCCAGCGCGGCCGGGCGGACGGGCGGGGAGGACCCCGGGCCGCGCAGGGTGGCGTGCGCGCGCATCTCCCGCTCCAGCGGCTCCAGCAGCACCGTTCCCGCGCTGGGGAGTTCGCCTCCCACGACGACGACACCGGGCTCGACCGCGTGCACCAGCCCGGCCAGCACCCGCCCCGCGAGGCTCCCGGCCCGCGCCACCGCCGCGCGGGCGGCAGGCTCCCCCGACCGCGCCGCGGCCACCAGTCGCGTCACGTCCGCCATGTCCGGACAGGCCCGCAGCACGGCTCCCGTGGACGCCACCGTCTGCAGACAGCCGCGCCCGCCGCACCCGCACGGCAGTCCCTCGGCCTCCACGGTGATGTGTCCGAACCGTCCCGACCGGCCATGTGCGCCGCGGTGCAGCGCACCGCCGCTCACCAGCCCCCCGCCGACCTCTTCGGACAGCTCCAGATAGAGCACGTCCCGCTGCCCCTCGGCCGCACCCCACACCGACTCGGCCAGGGCCGCCAGCCGGGAGGCGGTGTCGAGCCGGGCCCGGGTGCCGAACGCCCGGCCGGTCATCACCGCCACGGTCCGCTGCTCGGCCGGTGTCGCCGGGCCGGGCGCCGGGTCCGGCACCGAGACCCCCACGCCACTGAGAAGGCCGTGGCGCAGTCCGCCGCCGGTCAGGGAACCGGCCAGCCGGTGTGCCAGGGCGATCCGTTCCGGCCACGGGGCGTCGTCCGGGTGCGGCATGTGCGCCCTGCCGATGTCGTCGTCGGCCACCGTCATCGTGACCACGCGGACCGCCCGCCGGCCGAAGTCGATGCCGACCGCGCAGCCGGCCTCCGGGTTCAGCGCCAGCTTCTCCGCCGGCCGCCCCCGGCCGCGCGGTCCGGAGTCCGGCACCGAGGCGAGCACGAGCCCGCCGTCCACGAGCCCGCTGACGACCTCGTACAACGTGGTCCGCGACAGCCCGCACAGTTCACCCAGCTCGCCGCGGGTGAGCGGGCCGAACTCGCGCAACAGGCGCACCACCAGATCCGAGTAATGACCACGTGCGCGCGACGTGGACGAGTTCCGCGGCGCCCCGGGCGGGGCCGAGTGGGTTCGCACGACGGGCACTTGACGCATCCCTCCTCGCAGCGGGTTCCGCTCCGCTGCGAGGAGGAAAGTAGGCAGGGTTCTTGTGGAAATTTTGTGACCGGACGGCCCGTCCGTCCGCGGGAGGCTCCCTCAGCCGGGTCCCGTCGGCCGCTGCCGCGCCTCGGCGGTCAGCCAGTCGCGGCTCAGCAGCGGCAGGGTGTGCCGCACCTCCCGGATGCCGGTGGCCGGCAGGAGCACCTCGAAGCGTGCTCCGGGGGTGCCGTCGGGGCGGTCGCCCACCGCGATCCGGCCCTGGTGCAGGGCGATCTGCTGGGCGACCAGGGTGAGACCGAGACCCGAACCGGGGCTGTCCGGGCTGCGGTGGAAGCGCCGGAAGATCTTCTCGCGCAGCGCGGGGGGCACGCCGGGGCCGTGGTCGTCGACCGTGAGGAGCGCGGCCGGCGCGCCGCCCTCGTCCACCGGGCGCAGGTTCACTTCGATCCGTGCCCCGCCGTCCCCCGCGCGGCCGTGCGTCCAGGCGTTGACGAGCAGGTTGTCCACGGCGGAGCGCAGTCCCTCCGGCCAGGCGTGCACCAGCAGACCGCCGGTGGCCCGTACGGACAGCCGCACCTCGGGACGGGTCTGCCGCAGGTCCGCGGCCGAGGCGCGTACCACGTCGGCCAGGTCCAGTTGGGTGAAGGCGTCCACCTCCACCAGATCGCCCTGGGCCAGGGTGCGCAGCATGGCCAGCAGTCCCAGCAGCCGGGCCTGTTCGCGACCCACCTCCGCCAGGATCTCCCGTCGGTCGGCCGTGTCCAGATCCGGGTACTCGGCAAGGACGTCGAGGTTGGTGCGCATGCTCGTCAGCGGGTTGCGCATCTCGTGCGCGGCCGCCGCGGCGAAGGACCGTGCGGTGGCCAGCGCCTCACCGGCGCGCGCGGCCTGCTCGTCGTACCGTGCCAGCGCGGTGCGAAGGGTGGCGGCGAGGTCGTCCACCTCGGTGACACCGCTCGGGGTGTGGTCCAGGCGCAGCACGGTGATCCGGGGGTCGAGCCCGCCGGCCCGCCGCTGCAGCCGCAGCAGTGGCCTGGCGGCCCGGTTGGCGACGAGCCAGGCGATCACCCAGGTCACGGGGACGGACAGCAGGACCACCAGCACCATCCGGTGGCGTACGTGCGAGAGCTGTGTCTGGTAGGGGGTGTCCGGGGAGAACATCCAGAGGTTGGGGCCGTCGGGAGGGGTGCCGTTCGGCGGGGTGATGCGCCGGGACATGACCAGCCAGGTGGTGGATCCGGAACCGTCGGGTCCCAGCGTGGCCGGGCTCTTGGCCTCCGCCGGCAGCTTGCGCTCCGGGTCGAGTGCCGGGCCCGCCTGGACGACGCCGTCCGGACCGTCCAGCCGGAAGCCGACGTCCAGCGACGAGGTGATCAGCCGGCGCCGGGCGGCCTTGGCGACGACGGGATGGTGCGCCTCGACGGCCTGGACGTACGCGGTGGCGTTGTGGGTGAGCGTCGTGGCGCGGGAGCGGAGCTGGCGCTCCTGCGCGGCGTGCAGATCCTCGGAGAACCAGGCGTACAGCAGCCAGTTGGTGGACAGCGCGAGGACCGGCACGATGACGGCGGCCGCCAGCGCGAACCGGGTGGAGAGCCTCACGACGCGGCGCCGGTCGCTTCGGCGGCGTGCGCGTCCGCGCGCAGAACGAACCCGACGCCCCGCACGGTGTGCAGGATGCGGGGGTGGCCGTGTGCCTCGGTCTTGCGCCGCAGGTAGCTGATGAACGTGTCCACGGCGTCGGTGCGGACCCGGGCGTCGTATCCCCAGACATGTTCGAGCAACTGGCCACGGGTCAGGACGATCCCCGCGTTGCGGGCCAGCATCTCCAGCAGGTGGAACTCACGCGGTGTCAGGTGCAGGGGCCGCCCGTCCAGAGTCGCCTGCCGGGACGACGGCTCTACGACCAGGGCGCCGGTCCGGATGCGGTCCGTGGGCGCGGGCGGGCGCCGGCGCAACAGCGCGTGCAGCCGCAGCCGCAACTCCTGCAGTGCGAACGGCTTGACCAGATAGTCGTCCCCGCCGGCTTCCAGCCCGGCTATCCGGTCCGCCACTTCGTCCAGCCCGGAGAGCATGAGGACGGGCACGTCGTCGCCGTTCTCACGCAGCGCCCGGCACACGTCGATGCCGCTCGGCCCCGGCATCCGGACATCCAGGACGACGATGTCGGGGCGCAGCCGGCCGAGTGCCTCCAGCGCGGCATGCCCGTCCGCGGCCAGCGCCACGTCGAAGCCGCCGAGCCGGAGTCCGCGCTCCAGCGAACGCCGGGTACTCACGTCGTCGTCGGCCACGAGGACACGTCCGGCTCTGCCCGCCATGCACTGCTCCGATCAACTGCCAGGCCCACGCGGCCATTTGCTCCCCAGTGCCGTCTCAACATACACATCACGCGCGACCGTCCGCACCCGGCGTGTGGTGCGCGGGCCGCCCGTGGACGACCTGGCGGCCTGGAACGTTGGCGCCCTGCCCCATGTCCAGGACCTGGTCATGCGCGTCCAGGGTGTCTCGCTGGAGGCCGGTCGGTCGTGAGGGAACCTACTGGGAGACCTTCGACAGAGGATGAACTCCGGGTGTTCGCACGGTTGTTGGCTCTGCGGGGCACGTCCGGGGCCGGTGGCGCGGTGACTATGATCGCCGTCGACCGCCGACACCGAGAGGGCCCCGCATGCCGACACCCGGATTCCCGCCGCACACCCTCGACGAAGGCGGAGGGCCGGTCTGGCTCAGTGACCTGGCCGCGGCGGACCCGAACCACGCCCTGCACGTCGTGCGGGGGCTGGAGCCCGCTGAGGCGCTCGAGACCCTGGGGGCCAAGCCGCGTCTGTTCCGGCCGTGCGAACTGCCCGCGGCCAAGCCCGACGACTGGACCTCCCTGCCGGCCGCCGCGCTCGGCGAGGGGAACTCGTGCGCGGTGCTGCTGTCGGGCCGCGTCGGCGAGTGGACCTTCGTCTACGACGACAGCGGCTACACCGTCGGTGACGACGACACGAAGGCACTGTCCGCCCACGGCCGGACGGCGGCCACGAGCGTCTTCACCATCAACGCCGACGCGAGCCTCGTCTATGCCGTCGACGGTGCGCAGATTGCCTGGATCGACGTCGACGACCTGGACCTCGAGCGGGATCTTCCCGGCATGCCGGACGAACTGCGCGCGGCGTTCCAGGCGGCCGGGACCGCCGAGGCCGACTACCTCGACTCCAGCGAGCCCGACTACGACATCGCCATGCGCGCCATCTGCGCCCTGGCAGGACTGGTCCGCACCACGGACGAGCTGCGCCGCATCCCGCTGCTCGCGACCCCCTTCGGCTGATCCCGGACCACTGCCCCGGGGAGGGCGGGCGAGGACCTTCTTCCCTGTCAGTTGCTGGAGAGAGACGGCGCTGACCGTGAGCGCGGACCTGCGGGAGGGTGGACCGGCGGTCCTTAGGTCCGGCGGAGGGGCCGCCGTGGCCTCTGGCATGCTGCTCATCATGCGCATCCTCCGTACCTACGCACGCGTCTACGCCACCGATCCGGACGCGGCGCTGGAGCCCCTCGGTGTCGCCACCGGGCAGTCGGTCACCAGTCGGTTCGCGCTGCCCAACGGGCTGGAGCTGGCCACCGTCGGGGAGGTCCTGGTGGTGGCGGGGGACGAGGAGACGCTGGAGCCGTACCGGGCGACGGCGGCCACCCTGATCGTGGACGATCTCGACGCGTGCCGCTCACGTCTCGACGAGGCGGGGGCACGGATCGTACGCGGCCCGCAGGACGTGCCCACCGGACGGAACCTGACCGCCAGGCTGCCCGGCGGCGTCCAGCTCGAATACGTCGAGTGGAGCGACGAGCAGTGGGAACGGGACGGGGGCCGGCCCGCCTGAGCGCCGCCGCCCCCGGCGTGAGCCGGTGCCGGGTACCGGCTCCTCCCGCCCGCTCAGCCCAGCGGCTCGTGGTTGGCCCAGATCGCCTTGTACGGGTGGCGGGCCTGCCAGCGCGCGATGAACTCGCCGACGCCGGGCATCGCGAAGCTGGCGTCGAGCGCGTCGAGGTCGGCCACCCCCAGTTGCACGATCGCGTCGGCGACGGCCACCGGGGCGTGGTCGTCGCCCGGGACGCGCAGGTGCGGCCGGACCACGCAGGAATCGACCAGGCCGGAGTCCGTCACCAGCTCCTCGAACTCCTTCAGGTACTGCTCCAGCTCACTCGGGGGAATCGGACTGTCGAACGCGACGATCATCGTGTGGTGAATCATGACGCCAGTGAACAGGCGTTTCTCCCGCCCGTCCAAGATCCGTCCGTTCCCGTTCGATGCCTTGCGGGAATGGATCGGGCGATAGGCTCGCCCGTATGGCCGAACTGGAGACCCGCGAGCTGGAGTACTTCGTCGCCGTCGCCGAGGAGCTGCACTTCGGCCGCGCCGCGACCCGGCTGGCCCTCGCGCAGCCGGCCCTGTCCAAGGCGGTCCGGCGGCTGGAGTCCCGGCTCGGGACGACACTGCTGCACCGCTCCAGCCGGCACGTCGCCCTCACCCCCGCGGGCGAGGCGCTGCTGACCCACGGCCGGCACGCGCTCAACGCCGTCGCGGCCGCCGCCGAGAAGGCCCGCCGGGCCGGCGACCGGCAGGACAGGCTGCGCCTGGTGATCAAGGCCGGCGGCGACGCCAACCTCCTGTCCGGCATCCTGGCCGCCTACGCCCGCCGGCCCGACGCCCGCCAGGTGGACATCCTCTTCGGCGGCGCCACCGACCGCGCCGACCACGTGCGCGACGGCCGCGCGGACGTCGCCCTGCTGTACGTGCCGTTCGACGACACGAGCGGCCTCGACCACGAGACGCTGACGGTCGAGGGGCGCGTCGCCGTCCTGCCGCCCGGCCACCGCCTCGCCGCCCGCCCCGAGGTCACTCTCGCCGACCTCGCCCAGGAGGCACTGCCCCGCTGGAAGGGCGTGCGCTGGACCGGGGCGCCCGAGGGCCGGCCGGGGCCCGAGGTCGAGGACGGGGCGGTCCTCTTCGACATGATCAGACTGGGCCGCACGGTCGCGGTCCTGCCCCGCTCACTGGCCCTGCCCGCCCAACCCGGCCTCGTCTACCGGCCGGTGGCCGACGCACCCCGCAGCGCACTGGTCGTCGCCTGGTCCCAGGACGACCGCCGCCCCCTCGTCGCCTCCTTCGTCGCCGCCGCGACGGAGGCGGCGCAGGCGGTGACCGGGGAAGTGGTGACCGGGGGCGCGGTGGCCGGGGAAGCGGTGGCCTGACGCCGGCCCTACGGCGTGTCGCCCGGTCGCGCCGCCAGGTACTCCCGGTTGACCTCGATGAGACGGTCGAGCTCGCTCCTGGCGGCGGCGAGACCGTCCATCGCGGAGGACAGCCGCGCCCGCTCGTCGTCCATGATCGCCAGGGCCCGCTCCGCCCCGCCCCGGCTCGGCTCCGCCATGCACGGCACCATCTCGGCGATGGTGCCGGTGGACATGCCCGCGGCCAGGAACGCCTGGATGAGACGGACCCGTTCGACATGGCCGTCGTCGTAGTGCCGCTGCCCGCTGGACGAGCGCGCGCTGACCAGCAGGCCCTGGTCCTCGTAGTAGCGCAGCGACCGACGGCTGACACCCGTCCGGGCGGCCAGTTCCCCGATCCGCATCCCGCCTCCCGCCCGTGCGCCGGACCACGGCGACTTGCCCTTGACATCGATGTGAGGGTTTAGGTTAACCCGCGAGGTCGCGCGGCCCGCCCATCCCTGCAACCGGCGGAGAAGGAACAAGATGCTCAAGTTCGCCTACATGATCAACCGCGTCGAGGGCCTGTCGTTCGAGCAGTTCGTCGAGCACCACCGGAACCGGCACGCCCCGCTGTTCACCTCCATCCCGGAGGCGCGGCGCCTCGTGCGGAAGTACACCGTCTCCCACCCGGTGCCCGCCGGGAACTACCCGGCCCCCGCCTACGACGGACTGACGGAGATCTGGTTCGAGGACTGGGCGGACCACGACGCCTTCTTCGCGTCCGAGAACTACCGGACGCTTGTCCAGCCGGACGAGGCGGCCTTCATCGACAGGGGGTCGGTGGCGGTCATGGTCACGGAGGAGCGAGTGGTCGTGGAGTGACCGAGGCCCTTGGCAACCGGGAATGCGATCAGCGCGTCCTCGCTACCGATCGCCCAACCGGGCGCGGTGGAAAGGCGGGTGGCGCGGTGTCGTTCGTGGCGGTTCCGCTCTGCGGGGCGGTCGCGCTGCTGTTGTTCGCGTACGCCCTGCGGGAGTTCCTGGCGGTACGGCGGCTGCGGCGGCGCGGGGTCCGGGCCCAGGGCTTCGTGGTCGACAACGTGTGTGTCGACAGCGACAGCGGACCGGAGTGGGTCCCCGTCGTCGCCTTCACCGACCGCCGGGGCCACCGGGTGGAGTTCTCGCCGCGGGCCCGGGGTGTCGGGCTGGGGCTGGCGACGGGGCGGGAGGTGCCGGTGCTGTATCTGCCGGACGATCCGCGCGAGGCCCGGGTGCTCATGTGGCGGCACGTCGAGGGGACGGCGGCGTTCATCTTCCTCTGCGGTGCCCTGTTCCTGGCCGGTGCCGTGGTCTTCGCCGTGGCGGGCTCCTCGGGCTGAGGCCCGAAGCGCCCGCCGCGTCCGGGGCGGGTCAGGCCCGCGACCGCGCCCCCGGCACCGCCGGCAGGTACTTGGCGAGTTCGCCCGGAGCCTCCTCCCGCGCCCGTGCGTGGGACCAGAACAGCAGGGCGACGCCGAGGGCACCCGGGTCGGGGGAGCCGACGGCGCGCTCTCCGACGTAGGAGGCGCGGCCGCGGCGGGCGCGCAGGGCGGCGGTGGCGCGGGCGCCGTCGAGGGCGGCGAGGGCCGTCTCCCGGGGGCCGGCCCCCGCGTCGAGGGCGTTCCGGGCGGGGACGAGTGTGTCGACCATGGTGCGGTCCCCGGGCTCGGCCTCGCCGACCCGCTGGATCGCCGCCAGTCCCTCGCCGATCCCGGCGCGCCAGGCGGCGTGCTCGTCGGAGTGGTCCGCGTGTGCCCGGGCCAGTTCCTGGAAGAGCAGCCCGATGAGCGGGCCGCTCGTGCCGCCGACCTCGTCGAGGAAGACGGCGGCGGCGACGGCGTAGGGCGGCCGGTCCGGGTGGGCGTCCAGTGCGGCGGTGACCCGGTCGAGGCCCTCGCGGAGGTTGTCGCCGAAGTCGCCGTCGCCGGAGAGCTGGTCGAGGGCGGTGAGGGTGTCGTGGGCGGTGTGCGCGGCGGCGGCGTAGGTGCGCAGCACCAGGCTCTGGTCGGTGGTCATCGGGCGGACTCCGGGGCGGGGAAGGCGGGGGTGCGGGCGGGGGCGTGCCAGTGGGCGGCCCAGTCCTCGCGCAGTGCGGTGAGGGTGAGGGAGAAGCCGCTCATGTCGAGGGCGGGGACGAATGTGCCGACCAGCCGGCCGGCCACTTCCAGGCCCCGCTTCTCGAGCGCCTGGCTCACCCGGGCGTGGATCGCGTACAGCTCCAGCAGGGTGGTCGCGCCCAGGCCGTTGACGAGCAGCAGGACGGAGCCGGCCGTCGCGGGCAGCGCGTCGGCGACCTGCTCGGTCATGCGGTCGACGAGCTGTTCGAAGCCGGGGTGCTCCACGGTGGTGGCGGCGCGTTCGCCGTGGATGCCGACGCCGTACTCCAGGGTGCCCTCCGGCAGGGTGAACGCCTCCCCGCCGCGTGAGGGCGCCGTCTGGGCGCGGGCGGCGACCGCGACGCTGCGCGAGGCGGCGGCGAACTCGGCGCCGAGCGCGGCCAGTTCGTCGAGCCCGGCGCCGGAGTCGGCGGCCCCGCCAAGGAGCTTCTCCACCAGTACGGTGGCTCCGGTGCCGCGCCGTCCGGTCGCCGTCTCCTCGCTCTCGGTGGCGAGGTCGTCGTCGACGAGGACACGGCGGACGGGGATGCCGTCGGCCCGCAGCCGTTCGGCGGCGATGCCGAAGTTGATGCGGTCACCGGTGTAGTTCTTCACGATGTGCAGGACGCCCTCGGGCCCGGCGACGGCCTTGGACGCCTCGTACACCTGCCGGTTGTGCGGGGAGGCGAAGACCCGGCCGGGGACGGCGGCGTCCAGCATCCCGGCGCCGACGAAGCCGGTGTGCAGCGGCTCGTGGCCGGAGCCGCCGCCGGAGACGAGGCCGACGCGCCGGGCGGGGTGGCGTTCGCGGGCGGTGACGTAGAGCGGGTCCTCGTTGAGGGCCAGCAGCCCGGGGTGGGCCAGGGCCAGGCCGTGCAGGGCCTGTTCGACGGGGGTTTCGGCGGGCAGGAACAGGCGGTTCACGAGACCTGGGTCCTTTCACGGTGGGGTGCGGCGTCGCCCGCGGGCAGGGCGTGCTCGGGCGCCTCGCCGGCGCGCAGCCGGGTGGCGGCCAGTCCGGACAGGACGGCGACGCCGACGCAGTAGGCGATCAGCCACGACCAGTGGCCGCCGGCCGCGGAGAGCAGCGCGGTGCCGATGAGTGGGGAGAGCCCGCCGCCGAGGGTGGCGCCGATCTGCTGGGTGACGGACAGCCCGGTGTAGCGGACGTTGACCGGGTACAGGTTGGAGAACAGGGCGCCCTGCGCGCCGTACATCGCGGCGTGCCCGACGCCGAGGCCGAGGGTCATGCCGACGGTGTAGCCCCAGAACTGGCCGGTCTCCATCAGGAGGAAGAACGGCAGCGCGAGGACGGCCTGGAAGGCGGCGCCGAAGATGTAGACCTTGCGCCGGCCGACGCGGTCGGAGAGGGCGCCGAAGTACGGCAGGGTGACGCACTCGACGGCGCAGGCGATGAGGACGGCGAGGAGCACCGGTCCCTTGGCGAGGTCGAGCTCGGTGGTGACGTAGGTGATGGCCACCACGTAGTAGATGTTGAACAGACCGCTCTCGGCGATCTTGGCCAGGACGGAGAGGACGACCGTGGCGGGCTGGCGGGTGAGGACCTGCTTCACCGGCAGGCTCTGCACCTCGCGGTCCTCGCGCATCTTGACGAACTCGGGGCTCTCGGTGACGTGCAGCCGCATCCAGATGCCGACACCGACCAGCAGGATGCTGGCGAGGAACGGCATGCGCCAGGCCCAGGAGTCGTAGGACCCGGAGGGCAGGGTGGCGTCGAGGATGCTGACGAGGCCGACGGGTATCAGCACGCCGGCCGGGGTGCCGATGTGCACCAGTGAGGTGAAGAAGCCCTGGCGGGAGCGGGGACTGTATTCCAGGGCCATCAGCACACCGCCGCCGTACTCGCCGCCCATGCCCAGCCCCTGGACGAGCCGGATGAGGACGAGCAGGACGGGGGCCGCGACGCCGATGCTGTCGTAGGAGGGCAGCAGGCCGATCGCGAAGGTGCCGAGGCCCATCATCAGCATGGTGATGATCAGCACGTTCTTGCGGCCGAGGCGGTCGCCGAAGTGCCCGAAGAGGATGCCGCCCAGCGGCCGGGCGGCGTAGCCGACGAAGTAGGTGGCGAAGGCGGCGAGGGTGCCCACCAGGGGAGAGGCGTCGGGGAAGAAGACCTTGTCGAAGACAAGGGCGGCGGTGGTCGCGTACAGGGTGAAGTCGTAGTACTCGACGGTGGTTCCCAGGGCGCTGGCGGTGACGACCTTGCGCAGGGAGGACTCCCGGGAAACGGGGGTGGCGGCCGGTTGGGGCATGCTCGCTCCATTGCGATGGCGGCTCGGATGACGCGGTGGGAACCCCTCCAGGGTGGAGGAGAAAGACCGTGTCCGGAAATCGACGGTTCTGATGAACCAGGACCGCGTGCTAGCATCTGATGCATCAGACATTACATCCGCACTGAGGTCGCGGCAATACCCGGGAGACGCACGTGAAGGACATCCAGCTCGGCGGCATGATTTCCACCGTTGTCACGCCGTTCGACGAGAACGACCAGGTCGACCTGGATCTGCTGCGCGGCGAGGTGAAGTACCTCCTCGATCAGGGCGTGACCGCCATCTGCGCCTGCGGCAGCACCGGCGAGGGCCAGACCCTCTCCCTGGAGGAGAGCGCCGCCATCTGCGCCACCGTCGTCGACGAGGTAGGGGGTCGGGTTCCGGTCATCGGCGGCGTCATCCAGAACTCCACCGCCCAGGCCAAGCGCTACTCGCTGGCGCTCAAGGAAGCCGGCGTCGACGCACTCCAGGTCACCCCCGTCCACTACGTCTTCGCGCCCTCACCCGAGGAGACCGTCGCCCACTACCGCGAGATCGGCGAGGCCGCCGACCTGCCGATCGTGCTCTACAACGTGGTGCCCTGGGCGCTGGTCCCGGTCGACACCATCGAGCTGCTGCGCGACGTCCCGCAGGTCGTCGCCATCAAGCAGTCCGGCGGCGACATCCACCTCCTCGCCGACCTGCTGCACCGCATGCGCGACCGCTTCACCGTCCTCGCCGCACTCGACGACCTGCACTACCCGGCCTTCGTCATGGGCGCCCACGGCGCGCTCGCCGCCATCCCCACCGTCACCCCGCGCCTCAGCGTCGAACTGTGGGACGCCGTCCAGGCCGGCGACCACGCCAAGGCCCTCGAACTGCACGAGCGCATCCTCACCGTCTGGCGGGCCATCGACGCCCCCAACCTGCCCGCCACCCTCAAGGCCGCGCTCGAACTCCAGGGCCGCGCACCCGGCCTGCCGCGCCGCCCGTTCAAGCCCGCCACGGACGCCGAGCGGGAACGCATCCGCACCGCCCTCGAAGCCGCTAACCTGATCTGATCCATCAGATGCTGTGTCCACCGGCGCCGGTACCGCGTCGGCCGGTGCCGGCGGGCCCCTGGAAGCCGGACAAGAAGGGCGATCATGGCCACCCCCTCCGTTCGTAGCCGCGGCGGCGCCGCCCCGCTCGTCGTGGAGTCGATCTCCGGACAGCTCTACTCGATCCTGTGCGACCGCATCACCACCGGCGTCTACGCGCCCGGCTCCCGCATCGACCCCCAGGCCATCGCCACCGAATTCGGCGTGTCGCGGACCCCGGTCCGCGACACGCTGGTGCGCCTGGAGCACGACCGGCTCGTGGAGACCCGGCCCCGCTCGGGCACCTTCGTCACCCGGCCCACCCGTCAGGACGTCCACGAGGTGTGCCAGCTCCGCAAGGGCCTGGAGTGGCTCGCCACCGGCGTCGCCGCCGAGGCGATGCCCCTCGCGCAGATCGCCGATCTGCGCGAGGAGGCCGTCGCCGCGCTGCGCGCCGCCGAACAGGGCGACTACGAACCGTTCTTCGCGAGCGACACCCGCATCCACCACGAGATCATCGCCCACACCGACAACAGCAGGCTGATCGCGGCCCGCGAATCCGTCGAGCCCTTCGTCTACTGGCTGCGAGTCCTCGGCGCCACCGGCCCGCACCGCCTCGCCGGCTCCACCCGGCGCCACCTCGACATCCTGGACGCCATGGCCGCGCGCGACATCGCCGCGGCCCAGGAGGCCGCCGCGCTCCATCTGACCGAGGTCGAGGAGTGGACGCTGGCCGACATGGCTTCCCACGACATCGTCACCTGACCCCTTACGAGGTCCCCCACATGAACACCGCACCACCCGCCACCCCCGCGTCCACCACCCCCGCGCCGGCGCTCGACACCGTGCTGGCCAGGGCGAAGGCCGCCGCCGAACGCCTTCGCACCTCCACGCCCGCCGACCGCGCCCGGCTGCTGACCGTGCTCGCCGACGCCCTCGACGCCGCCGCCGGCGAACTCGTCCCCCTCGCCCACCGCGAGACCCACCTCCCCGAGGCCCGGCTCACCGGCGAACTCGCCCGCACCACCTTCCAGTGCCGGCTGTTCGCCGACCGCCTCGCCTCCGGCGCCCTGGACGACGTCCGCGTCGACCACACCGACCCCGACTGGCCGATGGGCGCCCGCCCCGACATCCGGCGCACCACCGTGCCGCTCGGCCCCGTCCTGGTCTTCGCCGCCGGGAACTTCCCCTTCGCGTTCAGCGTGCTGGGCGGCGACACGGTCAGCGCCCTCGCCGCCGGCTGCCCCGTCGTCGTCAAGGCCCACCCCGGGCACCCCGGACTGTCCCGGCGCACCGCCGCCGTCGCCACGGCCGCCCTGACCGACGCCGGTGCCGCGCCCGACCTGCTCCAGCTCATCGAGGGCGAACAGGACGGCGCCGACGCCGTACGCGACCACCGGATCAAGGCCGTCGGCTTCACCGGGTCCACGCGCGGCGGGCACCACCTCTTCCGGCTCGCCGCCGGCCGCCCCGACCCCATCCCCTTCTACGGCGAACTCGGCTCCACCAACCCCGTCGTCGTCACCCCCGCCGGCTGGGCCGAACGCGGGCCGGA
Source organism: Streptomyces sp. NBC_00670 (assembly GCF_036226765.1). Classification (NCBI taxonomy): domain Bacteria; kingdom Bacillati; phylum Actinomycetota; class Actinomycetes; order Kitasatosporales; family Streptomycetaceae; genus Streptomyces; species Streptomyces sp. NBC_00670. The sequence continues at coordinate 268,472 of NZ_CP109017.1, read as the reverse complement.
CATCGCCACCGGGTTCGCCGCGTCCTTCACCGCCGGCTCCGGTCAGTTCTGCACCCAGCCCGGCGTGGTGTTCGTCCCCGACGCCGACGCCTTCCTCGCGGGCCTGCCGCCGCTCGCCGCGGGCCCGATGCTCGACGACCGCATCGCCACCGGCTACGCGACCGCGCTCGACGACCTCGCCGCCCAGGACGGCGTCGGCGTCGCCGCACGCACCCCGGGCGGCGACGGACTCCCCGACATCGCCCTGCTGCGCACCACCACCGAAGCCGTGCGCACCACCCCCGCCCTCATCTCCACGGAGGTCTTCGGCCCCGCCTCACTCCTCGTCGAGTACGGCACCCTGGACGAGGTCGAGGACGTCCTCGGCGACTTCGGGGGCACCCTGACCGGCACCGTCCAGGGCGGCCACGGCCTCGACGAGGACGGACTGCGCATGCTCGACGCCCTCACCCGGCACGCCGGACGCGTCATCTGGAACGAGTGGCCCACCGGAGTCACCGTCAGCGACGCCCAGCAGCACGGCGGCCCCTGGCCCGCCTCCACCGCGCCCACCACCACCTCCGTCGGCACGGCGGCCGTGGACCGCTTCCGCCGCCCGGTCGCCTTCCAGAACGTCCCGGAACAGGCCCTGCCGACCGCCGTCCGGGACCGGTAGCCGCCCCCTCGGTCCCACCGTTCCGGCTGCTCACACGGGAGTGTACATTCGTACGCTCCGGGGGTTGGGGTCCCCGCATGACAGTCGACACAGCGGTGGGGCCGGGCCTCGCCGAGCGGCGCGCGCGCCTGGCGGTGGCGGTGCTCTTCCTCACCAACGGGGCCCTGTTCGCCAACCTCCTGCCGCGCTATCCGGAGATCAAGGACGAGCTCGGCATGAGCAACGCCGTCTACGGTCTGGCCGTCGCGGCGTTCCCCACCGGCGCCCTGCTGGCGGGGCTGGCGGCGGGCGCGCTCATCCGCCGCTTCGGCTCCGCCCGGGTCGCCGTCGCCGGGACGCTGCTGACCGGCCTCGGCGTCCTCGTGGCCGCCGTCTCCCACTCGGTGGCGCTGTTCGCGGCGGCTCTGCTGTGCGCCGGGGCGGCGGACGCGCTCACCGACGTCGCCCAGAACGCGCAGGGGCTGCGGGTGCAGCGCCGCTACGGCCGCTCGATCATCAACTCCTTCCACGCGATCTGGTCCGTCGGCGCCGTCACCGGAGGACTCATGGCCGCCGGCGCCCTCGCGCTCGACCTGTCGCCCGCACGGCATCTGACGATCTCGGCCGTCGTCTTCGGCGCCCTGGCCCTGGTCGCCGGACGGTTCTGCCTGCCCGGCCCGGACAGCGAACCGGAGGCCGCCGACCGTGCGGCGCCGCGGCCCGCGGACGGACTGCCCCGCGTCGGGTACGTGCTGGCCGCCCTCGTCGTCATCGCCACCGCCGGCACCCTCGTGGAGGACGCGGGCAACTCCTGGGCCGCCCTCTACCTCTCCGACTCCCTCGGCGCCTCCGCGGCCCTCGCCGCCACCGGCTACATCGCCCTGGTGGGCGCCCAGTTCATCGGCCGCATCATCGGCGACCGGCTCGTCGACCGCTTCGGCCAGCGCACCGTGGCCCGCGCCGGCGGACTGATCGTCGCGGCCGGCATGGGCCTCGCCCTCGCGGTACCGACCCTGCCGGGAACCGTCCTGGGCTTCGCCGCCGCCGGATTCGGCGTGGCCACCCTCGTGCCCGCCGCGATGCACGAGGCCGACGAACTCCCCGGCCTCAAGCCCGGTTCCGGACTGACGATCGTCTCCTGGCTCATGCGGCTGGGCTTCCTGCTCTCCCCGCCCGTCGTCGGCCTCGTCGCGGACGCGGCGGGGCTGCGCACCGGGCTCCTCGTGGTGCCCGCGGCGGGGGTGCTCGTCGTCCTGCTCGCCGGGGTGCTGCGGGAACGCCGGAGCTGAGGCCCCCACGGGGTCGGCCGCCGTCAGACCGTGGTGATACGGGCGACCGCCCGCAGCGTCAGCTCCCGGTCGTGCGGTGCCCGGTCCAGGGCGCGGTGCAGCGCGAGCCCCTCGATGAGACCGTCGAGCTGGCGGGCGGTGTCCGCATCGAAGTGCCGCTCCAGCAGTTGGCGGCTGCGCAGCATCCACGCCTCGGTCAGCTCCCGGTACTCCGGGCGCCGGGCGGCCAGGGTGTACAGCTCCTGGGAGAGGACCAGATTCCGCTGCGGCCCCTCCGACAGCGCGTGGATGAGGTCGGTGACCGCCTGCCGGGCCGCCTCCACCCCGTCGACCGGGGCGAGATGCTGCTCGAAGACGGCCACGATGTGATCGGCGAACCGTGTGAACGCCTCCCGCAGCAGATCGTCGATGCCGGCGAAGTGATAGGTCATCGACCCCAGCGGAACCCCCGCCCGCGCGGCGATCCGGCGGTGCGACACCCCCGCGACGCCCGCCTCGGCGATGTGGTCGAGGGCGGCGGCGAGGATCCGCTCACGCCGCTGCGGATCAGTGTGCCCCGTGGCCATCCGCCGCCTCCTCCGGTTCCAGGTCGCGCACCGGCCGGGCCGGGTTGCCGACGGCGACGACGTTCGCGGGAATGTCCCGGGTGACGACGGCCCCGGCCCCGATGACGCTGTTGTCCCCGATCGTCACCCCGGGGCAGACGATCACGCCGCCGCCCAGCCAGACGTTGTCCCCGATCGAGAGGGGCCGCGCGGCCTCCAGCTTGTCCCGCCGCGGCCCCGGCTCCACCGGGTGGGTCGGGGTGAGGAGCTGGACGTTCGGCCCGATCTGGCAGTCCTCGCCGATGGTGATCGCCGCGACGTCCAGCGCGGTCAGGCAGTAGTTGACGAAGGTACGGGCGCCGATGGAGATGTTGCTGCCGTAGTCCACGTAGAGCGGCGGCCGCACCTCGACGCCCTCTCCCACCGCGCCGAGCAGCTCCACCAGCACCGGCCGGGCCGCCTCCGGGCCCTCCAGGTGCGCGGCCTGGTAGCGGACGGCGAGCCGCATCGCCCGCCGCTGCCGGCGTGCGATCTCGGGGTCGTCGGCGAGATAGAGGTCACCCGCGCGCATGCGCTCCAGCTGGGTGCGGGGGTCGCCCGCGAAGTAGTCCTGCGACATGCGGCCGATCGTACAGGCGGGAGCGTACGAACGTACGCATACCGCCCGTGAAACGGCCGCCGCCGCCAGGACGACCGTGTCGTCCTGGCGGCGGCGGGCTCACCTGGTGGTCACCACCTTCCCGGCCCGTTCCGTCCCGCCCACTCCGTGGCCGGTGACCAGAGCGGACCGCCGCCGGAGCCCCGGCCGTCGCCGCCCCCGTCGTGACCGCCGGACGCGTACGGCCGGTGGTCGTGGCCCGAGCGCCGGAACCCGATGGTGTACGTCCGGGTGACCTCACCGTTGGCCGAGGTCACCGTGAGCGTACGGGTGGTGAACCGGGACGAGTCCGAGGTGAGCACGGAGCCGCCGCTGGTGACCTTCACCCGCGCTCCGGACGCGGCCGGCACCGCGGTGACCGCCGGAATCGGCCGGTTCTTCGGCCAGTCGACGACGTAGGTGGACACCTCCGGGTCGAACCCGTCGATCGCGGCGCCGCCCACGGTGAGCGCGCGGGCGTCCGCGACACTCGCCCTGGTGGCGTCCGCGAAGTTCGTCACCGTGACCGAACCGTCGGCGTTCACGACCACGTCCGCCGCCATCGCGGCCGCCAGGTTGATCCGCTGCCAGCTCGCGCCGCCTTCCCCGGTCAGGTCGAGCGGGTACCCGGAGTCCGTCGCCGTCTGCTCGAGGATCTGGGTGCGCTGCGCGGTGGTGAGGTCCGGGAAGGCCGTGACCAGCAGCGCCGCCGCGTCGGCCGGCGCCTTCAGGGCCTGCCCCGCCTTGCCCGTACGGGAGAACCCGTAGGTCAGCCGCTGTGTGTACAGGTCGATGTCCTGCGCCGTGCTCAGCCCCCCGTACGGGTCGCCCGCGCACGCCGTCAGGGTGTCGCCGTAGCCCTCCTTCTCGCACCGCGCGAGCAGCACGTTCTCGATCTCGGTGTGGGCCTGGGTGAGCAGCTTCTCGAACTCGGGGTCCGCCCACCGGTGCGCCACGGTGGCCTGGGCGCCGATGCGGCCGCCCATGACGTCGAGCGGGTAGTGGAACCCGAGGACGATCCGGTTGTTCCCGTACTCCGAGGCGCGCGCGAGGATCGACGGTGCCAGCTCCGGAAGGAGCGTGGCCAGGATGGTCCCGGCCTCGTAGCCGCCGTAGGTGTGACCGCTCGGGTACGACCCGCTGGTGGCGAGGCCGCTGTAGGACCCGTCCTGCGACTCGTAGATGTCACCGCCGTCCCCGACGAACCCGAGCCGTACGTACGGCCGCAGGTAGTCGAAGTGGTTCTTCGCCGCGTCGTGGGTGTCGAGGTTCTCGGTGACGCGGGAGAACAGCGCGCTGGTCTTGGGCAGTTGGCCGCCGTTCAGCGCGTCCTCGTAGAGCGTGCCGAGCCGCGAGCCGAGACCGTCGGCCATCGTGACGGTCGCGCTGTGCGACGCGTCGACCTCGGCCCGGTCCACCTCCTTCTGTGTCGCCGCGTTGTTGATGCGGACGGCGATCTCGTCGTTCTCGGCGGTGAGCGGGGTCCCGGCGGGCGACTTCTCGTTGGCGCCCAGGACGGTGGACGGCAGGTCGTCGAAGCCGCTGAGCAGGTTGTTGAAGTAGTCCGTGCCGTCGTCGGTCTTCGGCCACTCGTCCGACGCGTAGTCCGCGTCGAGCGTGTCGTCGGGGAACGGGGACGGCTCGTACGTTCCGGGGTCGGAGGCGTCGGTCGCCGTCGTGCCGGCCGTGTCGGCCGTGCTGGTGGCGTCCGAGGTGCCCGCCAGGGTGAGGGCGGTGACGGTCGCCGTGTGCGCCTTGGCCTTGCTCTCGCTGGTGAGCAGTGCCGTGTCCGCGGTGCCGGACACGTGCGCGGTGGTGCCGTCGTCCAGCATCACGGTGTAGCCGAGGACCGGGAAGCCGCCGTCACCGGCCGCGCTCCAGGTCACCCGGACCTGCCTGCCGTCGGTGAGCACCCCGGTGACGGTGGGCCGCTGCGGCGTGCTGCCCCCGGTGACCACGGGCGCGGTGGCGGCGCTCGCGTGCGAGGTGCCGACCGCGTTCACGGCGCGGACCCGTGCCGTGTACGACCGGCCGGTGGGCAGCCAACTGAAGGTCGTGGCCCGGCTGTCCGGGTCGTGGATCTCGACCTGGTGGTCGTCGTCCAGGACCACCACGTAGCCGGTGACCGGGGAGCCGCCGGTGTCCTCGGGGGCGGACCAGCCGACCTTGACGCTGGTGCCGGACACGGTGGCCGACACGGCGCCGGGTGCGGCGGGCACCGTCCTGCGCCTGGTGGTGAGCGCGGACATGGCGTGGTCGAGGGCCTTGTACCGGGTGGTCAGGGTCTCGTCCTCGGCCGCCTCGTCCGCGAGCGCGGTCTTCGCGGCGGTCAACGCCTCGGTGAACGCCTTCCAGGAGGCGTCCGTGTAGCGGGCGTCGACCAGGGCCGACGCGGTGGCGACCAGGCTGTCCAGCCTCAGCCGCGGCAGCGGGACGAGCTGCTTGGCGGCCAGGGTGAGACCACGGGTCTGCGTGTCCACCTCGAGCTGGGTCGCGTCGTCGGCGTCCACGAGGGCGCGGGCGGCGGCCAGTTCGCGCTGGAACACCCCGAAGTCGATGCTGCCGTACCGTTCCGCGTCGTCGGACAGCCCCGCGTACCGCTCGATCGCCTTGTTCAGCGCGGCCTTGTCCGTCTCGGCGGGTGCCTCGACGTGGCTGAAGGTGATCCGGCCCAGGTTGGCGACGTACGGGTGCGAGGAGTCCGCGTTCGTCGTCAGCCGGAGGTGGACGCCGTGCGTGCCGGTGATCGACTTGGGCAGGGTCAGGCTCGTCGTACCGCCGGACGACCACGAACTTCCGGTGACGGGCAGCGGGACGGTCGCGTACGGCGTGCCGGGGTTCGCCGCGTCGAAGTCGTCCAGGTAGAGCTGGACGGCCGAACCGGTGCCGCAGCGCGCGGAGTTGTTGACGTAGGTGAGCGTGACGGTGTTCTTCGCCGAGCGGCCGAAGTCGATGTCGCCGTAGTCGAGCCACGCCCCGTCGTAGGTGCCGCCGAGGTCGGTGGCCGAGCCCGCGTCGCTCCAGCCGGCCGGCTCGCTCTTGAGCCCGCCGCCGCTGTGCGCGTCGAACGCCGTGGCGTCGAAGAACACCGGGGCGTCGGCACTCTGCGTCAGGGTGAGCGCGTGGATGTTGGCCACGTACGGCCGGTCGGAGGTCTGGGTGCTGGAGACGAAGTCGGCGTAGACGTCCTGGACGCCGGTGAAGACGCTCGGGTCCAGCCGGACGGTCGTGGTGGCGAGGGTGCCCCAGCCCGAACCGGTGTAGTCCAGGGGGATGTCGACGCTTCTCGTGCCGTCCTTCGAGCCGAGGTGCAGCTCGATGTGCGAGTCCGACGCGGCACGCGACTGCGGCTTGTCGTACTGGACGGTCACGCTGTCGGCGCCGTCACCCAGATCGGTGCCGTGCCACTCGGCCCACGCGCCGTTCGTCACGTTCTCGAAGATGCCGCCCGAGAGCTTCAGCGGCAGCGAACCGTCGCCGGTCGTGGTGCTGTTGGCCGCGGTGAGCGTGGCGAGCGTGGTGGTGGGGGAGGAGGACACGTCGTACGGGGAGAACTGGTACCAGTCGAAGTTCGACACCCAGCTCTGTCCGGACGGGGCGTGGAAGACGAAGGTCGCGGCCGAGGCGTTCAGCAGGGCCTCGGGGTCGGTGACGGTCGCCCGCACCGTGGTGTAGCTCTGCCAGCTTCCCGTGCCGGGCAGCGAGACGGTGGCGACCACGGGGCCGTCGGCGTCACCGGCGTGGATGTCGACGCTGCTCGGCTTCGCCGTCGTCGCCTGGGAGTTGGCGTAGCGGACGGAGACGCTGTGCGGGGCGACCCCGCCGAAGTCCAGCTTGGTGTACTTCTCCCACGCGCCCTCGGTGACGCCGCCGAGGTCGCCGTCGGAGTAGTAGGCCTCCTTCACCAGGCTCGGACCCTCCATGGCGTCCGGGTCCTCGGCCTGGAGGACGGCGTAGCCGCCCTCGTCGATGGTGAGCGCCTCGATGGCGGACTGGAGCGCGTCGTGCGCGGCCATGAGGGTGGCGGTCGTGGCGGCGGTGTCCGCGAGGACGGTCCGCGCGCGTTCGAGCGCCGACCGGAACAGGCTGAAGGAGCCGTCGGAGTAGTGGGTGCCGCGCACCAGGGAGGCCTGGTCCACGAGAGTCTTCAGGCTTCCGCGCTGCACCGCGGCGGCGGAGAGGAGGAGCGGGTCGGTCACCGACACCCCGGTGCCGCGCACCGACGAGGCCGGCACATGGTGGGCGAATGCCTTGTCGGCGAAGGTGAGGCCGAACCGGGCGTCGACCTTCGCGGTGCCGCTGAGCGACAGCGTCGCCGTGCGTGAGCCCGTCACGCGGAGGTCGGCGGTGACGCCGTCCGGCAGGCCGGTCACCGAGGCCGCACCGGTCCGGGTGAGGCTGGTGCCCTTGCGCGCGGCGAACCGCGCCCGCCCGTCCAGGGTGAGCTTCACGCTGCCGTCGACGGTGCCGTCCGCGGCGGTCTTCACGGTGGCCGGACGGGCGGAGACGACGGTGTCGCCCTTGCCCGTGTCCGTGCCGCCGCCGGTGTCGCCGCCGTCGGTGTTCAGGGAGTACGCGGGCTTGGTGTCCGCGCCCCACTTCGACGGCTTGGCGCCCATGGTGAAGTCCAGGGTGCCGCCGGAGATGATCTGCGAGTAGTCGAGCCAGGTGTTGGAGAACCGGGAACCGTTGTAGGTCGCCCGCTGCACGTAGTAGTTGTCCGGCGAGACGCCGTCCGCCTTCACCGTGAACTTCGTGCCGTTGGCGTAGGTGATGGTCGTCGAGTCGAAGAACGGGCTGCCGATCTGGAACTGGCTGGACCCGGCGGTCACCGGGAACAGCCCGAGCGCGGCGGCGACGAACATGGTCGACATGGTGCCGGCGTCGTTGTCCATCGTCGGCAGGAAGCCCTTGGGGGAGAGCTTGTACACCTGGGTCTTCACCGGCGGGGTGAACTCGCCGCCGGAGCTGGGGGCCTCACCCGTGGAGCCGGTCGCGATGTACCGGTTCCAGGTGGAGCCGGTGTAGATGGCGCGCACCCACTTCTGCGTCAGGCTCGGCTCGCCGACGTAGTTGAAGAGGTAGGGCGCCTGGAGGTCGATCTCGTTGGCGTTGGAGTGCAGCATGGTCGAGCCGTCGTCGGCGTCGGAGTCCTCGCCGAACATGTGCTCGATGGCGGCCCGGCCGGCCTTCTCGCCGCCCATGGCCTTGATCAGACCGCCCATGTCGTAGGCGTCGTACCAGTGGTACTGCCAGAGCGTGCCCTGGTAGAGCTTGGCCTCCTCGAACTTCTCGTAGTCCGCGCTCTGCCAGTCGCCGCCCGAGGCGCGCGGGGTGAGCACACCCACCTTGGTGCCGTCGGCGGCCGTCCAGGCACCGGACTTGACGAGGTTGTCGATGGCCATCGTCGACTGGGTGCGCAGCTTCTCGGCGTCCGCGTCCTTGCCGAGCGCGTCGGCGATGACGGACAGCGCCCACTGGTCGTAGCCGCGCTGGACGGTCGTCCCGGGATCACCTTCGACGTAGCCCTGCCGCAACTGCGTGCCCGTGTAGTAGCCGACGTACGACTTCAGGGCCGGGTAGGCCTCGTCGAGCCGGTCGAAGTTCTTGTAGCCCTTGGACAGCGCGTCGGCGATCACCACGGCCGAACGCTCCCAGCGCACGGTCGGCACCGAGTGCGTGAGGCTGCCCGGGCTCTTGCCCGTGGTGCGCGCGTCGGCGAAGAGCAGGACGGCCGACTGCACCATGTCCCGGTAGGTGGCCGGGTCGATGTACGCCTCCACCGAGTACTTGCGGAAGTCGTCCCAGGTGGACCAGCCGTCGTAGTACGTGAAGCCGTTCGCCTTGTGCACCGCCCCGTCCACGCCGCGGTACGTGCCGCTGGTGCTGGTGGCGTTCACCGGGAGCCCGTACATGCGGTACAGGTGCGTGTAGAACTCCTTGGTGAGCGTCGAGCCGGGGTCCGACGTGGCGGAGGCCTTCACGGCGACGGCGCCGAGGGTGTCGTTCCACTCGGCCTTCGTCCGCGCCTTCGCCTGGTCGAAGCCGAGGTCGCCCACCTCGGCGCGCTGGTCGGCCACGGCCTGTTCGGCGCTGATCGGGGACAGCGTGATGCGCAGTTGGACGTCGTCACCGGCGGAGGTGTCGAACCCGAGGACGGCGCCGGTGTCGGTGCCGTCCTGGGCGGTGGCGTCGCTCAGCTTGCCGTCGTCGCCCCAGCTCTTGAGGGAGGTGACGGGGAGGTTGGTGGTGGCGGCGTAGTACAGCCGGTAGGAGGCGCCGTTGAAGGACCCCGCGATCTGCCCGGTGAGCTGGGTGGTCCCGTCCGCCAGCGTCGTCGCCTTCAGGGTCGAACGGGTGCGGCTGGTGTAGTTGTTGGCGAGGTCGAGGACGAGCTGCGGCGTCGCCCCGGCGGGGAAGCGGTAACGTTCCAGCGCCGTACGCGTCGTCGCCGTCATCTCGGCGTCGATGGTCCCGGAGCCCTGCGTCACCGACGAGCCGGTGCCGGCGAGGGCGCCGAGGCCCACCTGGTAGGAGCCCGGCGTCGCGCGCTCGTCGTCGTGGCTGTACGGGTGCGCGTAACTGCTCGCGGCGGGGCGGCTGTCGTAGCGCACGGAGGTCGGGACGACCAGCAGGTCGCCGCCGCCACCGGAGCCGCCGACCCCGTCGAGATTCGTGGCGGTGAACCCGGCGATGTGGTCCTCGTCGTAGTCGTACCCGGAGTGGTTGCGGCCCGGCGTGGTCATCGGGTTGACCTTGGCCAGGCTGTGCGGGGCCTCGGCGCCGGGCAGGTCGTTGCCGTCGTCGCCCGCGGTCGACACGAACGGGTCGACGAGCTTCGTGTAGTCCGTGCCGCCGGACGACCCGGCGGACGTGGCGGACCCCGCGGCGGTGGCCGCGCCGGGCAGCGCCAGCGCCGTACCGCCGCCGCTCACCAGCGCGGCGAGGCCGAGCGAACCCGCGAGCAGCGCGGCGACCGTCGCCCGCAGCGGCCGGCGGTTCCGGTGGGCGCTCCGCGCCAGGGCCGGGCCGGGCGGGGGCACTTGGGGTCTTATGGATCTTCTCGGCACGAAACCTCTCCAGCGTTCGCGGTACCCGCGCACGCCCCGGCCGACAGGGGGCGAGACAACGTTGTCAGCGCCAAAACGACCGGAACACGCGCACTCGGGGAAAGACGGTAATGGACACGTGCGGAATTGCACCCGCCGCGTGCACAACTGCCTGCTCATCAGACACGGGGAAGGCGTACGAAAGGCGAACCGGACCCGTCCAGAAGGCCGCATGGGTGAACATCCGGTTCGGGGACGGGGCTTGGCGCCCTCATGCGGAGGTTCATATTCCGCATTCGTTCCGAGAAGCCGGTTCCTTCCCGGTCCCCGCCTTCCGGCACGGTGAACGCGCGAACTTGGCCCGACCTCGCACGGACACCCCCCGGAACAGGCCAACCCCCCTGCCCCAGGGGCTGTTCCGCGGCCTCCCAGGGCACTCGCGTGGAGGAGCCGACGGCGGTTCCAGGGCCCGTCGGCCATCGTGTCCACCGAGGCAAGGAGAGAGCGTCATGCGGTCCACGAGGATGAGGGTGGGAGCAGTGGGGACGGCCGTCGTCATGGGCGGCGTCGCCCTCACGGGATGCGGGAACGACAGCGGCACCGACAGCGGCAGGTCCGCACCTTCGTCGAGCCCGAGTGACGGTCACGCACAGGAGCAGGGGACGACGGCCGTGCGCAGCGCCTACGACAAGACCGCCGAGGCCGGGACGGCGAAGATGAAGGTCGAGGTGAAGGTCGGCGCGAACGGCAAGTCGATCACGACCGACGGCAAGGGCGCGATCGACCTGGACGAGGGCGACAGCGCCATGACCCTCGCCGTCGGGAACAAGACCGTCGAGCAGCGCGTGGTCGATCAGGTCCTCTACCAGAAGCTCCCCGACTCGAAGTCGTCCGGCGACAAGCCGTGGACGAAGGTCGACCTGAAGAAGGCCGCCGAGCGGCAGGGCATGAACCCCCAGCAGGTCGGTGACCCGGCGCAGTCCGTCGCCTATGCGAAGGCCATCACCGACAAGGACGTCTCCAAGGCGGGCACCGAGAAGATCGACGGCGTCAACACCACCGAGTACAAGGTGTCGGTCGACGTCTCGGAGCTGCCCGGCGGCGCCGGGCTCCAGGACCAGCTCGGTCCGACACTGCCGATGCGGATATGGCTCGACGACCAGGGCCGCATCCGTCGCCAGCAGGTCGACCTCACGACCAAGGCCTCCGCGTCCGCACAGTCCGGCAGCGACGCCTCGTCCGAGCGGGTCAAGATCAGTACGACGATGCAGTTCTCCGACTTCGGCACCGAGGTGGACGTGAAGGCTCCGCCGGCCGCCGAGGTCACCGACGCGACAGACCGGCTGCCGCAGAGCGGCCAGGGGCAGGAATGACAGTCCTCCGGCGTGCGGTGTCCTCCTCACCGTCGCTGCTCGGACCGGTGGCCTGCGCGGAGGGGCGGGACTGAACCGACCCTCCGGTGCGAGGTGTGCCTCGCCTCCGATCGAGCACCTCTGCGGTGCATGGAGGGTGGGGGAGCCGTGTCACTCGCCGTCACCCGCGGCGCTGACGGCGCGCCGTCCGATCCGCAGTGGGCGGCGCCGGTGGGCGGCCTTTCACAGGCCGGAAGCGGCGCTCCGCACGGCGTCGAGCGCCTGCCGGGCGAGCGTGCCGAACTCCTCGGTGCCACCGGCCTCGATCCAGCGCTCGTATGCCGTCGCCAGGGCGAGCGCGCCGAGTTGTGCGGCCACCTCGGCGGCGAGGGCGGGCACCCCGCGGTCCGTGACGGCACGGGTCAGTGCGGCGGTCAGATGCAGGCCCTTGAGGGCCTCGCGCTCCTGGAGGTCGGCGTGGGCGTCGATCACCGCGCGCCGGCGCGCGACAAAGGCGTGGCGCTCGGCGGTGAAGATGTCCCGCCCGAGCGCGTCGAGACCGCGCGCGACCGCTTCGAGCGCAGTGGCGGCGGCGGGCGCCGCGGTGATCGCGGCGACGAGCGGCCCGGTGAGCGGGTCCTCGCCGAAGAGCACCGCCCGTTTGTCCGGGAAGTGCCGGAAGAAGGTGCTCTTGGCGAGCCCGGCGCGCTGCGCGATGTCGAGCACGGTCGTGCGGTCGTATCCGCGCTCGTCGAACAGTTCGAGCGCGGCGGCGGCGAGTCGTTGCGCGGCATTGGGTTCCCAGCGAGCCATGGCCACAGCTTACGGGACTTGGTCCCGTCGCGGTGTACAGTGATGGGACCAAGTCTCATCGCTGATCGCGTTGCGTGGAGGTATGTCATGAGTCGAGCCGTTGTGCACGAGACGTTCGGCGGCCCCGAGGTGCTGCGGTGGCGCGAGGTCCCGGAGCCGCACGCCGAGGCCGGCCGGGTCCGCGTCCGCGTGACCGCCGCCGGTCTCAACCCCATGGACTGGGCCCTCACCTCGACGCCCTCGGTGGCGGAGCGGTTCGGGCTCTCCCTCCCGGCCGGCTTCGGCACCGACTTCGCCGGGGTCGTGGACGAGGTCGGCGAGGGCGTCTCCGGGTTCGCCGTGGGCGACCGTGTCCACGGGGGCGCGATCGCCCGCGCCGTCGCCGACTTCGTGGTGGTCGATCCCGCGACGGAGTGGCTGTTCCGCACCCCGGACGAGGTCGGCGACGAGGTCGCCTCCACCCTCTCGGTGGCGGGGCTGACCGCCGCGGCGGCGCTCGCCGCGATCGACCTCAAGGACGGCGACACGGTCCTGGTCGGAGGCGCCGCCGGCGGTGTCGGCGTGCTCACCGTGCAGCTCGCGCGGCGGGCCGGCGCCCGGGTGATCGGCACCGCCTCCGAGGGCACCTTCGGCTTCCTGCGGGAGTTCGGGGTCGAGCCCGTCACCTACGGCCCCGGCCTGGAGGACCGGGTGCGCGCGCTGGCCCCCGACGGCGTGAGCGCGGCCACCGACCTCTTCGGCACGGAGACGGCCGAGGCGGCCCTCGCCCTCGGCGTCCCCGCCGAGCGCATCTCCACGATCGCCGCCGGCACGGACGTACCGGCCGGTGTGCGCCCGACCGGCGGCTTCCAGGCCCGGCCGGAAGACCTGGAGCGGATCACCGCGGCGATCGCCGCGGGTGAGATCACGGTGCCGATCGCGGCGACGTTCCCCGTCGAGCGGCTCCGCGAGGCGGTGCAACTCCAGGCGGGCCGCCACGTCCACGGCAAGGTGGTGGTCACGCTCTGAGGGTCGCTCGCGCCCACGCGGCGGAGCCGCGTGTCGATACAGCCCCGCGCCCTTCCAGGGGCGCGGGGAACCGCGCGATGTCGACCCCGGCCCTCAGTCCAGAATCTCCACGTACCCCCCGCCCCCGTGGACACGAACCCGCTGCCCGTCCCGGATCAACCGCGTCGCCCCCTCCACCCCCACGACCGCCGGCAACCCGTACTCACGAGCGATGACCGCACCGTGCGTCATCAATCCCCCCACCTCCGTCACCAACGCCGCGATCCCCACGAACAACGGCGACCAGCTCGGATCCGTGAACGCCGTGACCAGCACGTCACCCGCCTCCAGCTCGGCCTCCGCCATGTCGTGCACGACCCGGGCGCGCCCCTCGACGGTCCCCGCGGAGACCGGCAGCCCGACGAGGGCCCCCTCCGGCAGCCCTTCCCGCCGGTACACCCCAGCCACGGACTCACCCTCCGAGGTGAGCACCCGCGGCGGCGTGAGCGACTGGTACGACCTAAAGTCCTCCGCCCGCCGCCGGACCAACCGCTCGTCCACCCGCCCCACGCGCACGGCCTCGCGGAACTCCTCGAACGTGAGGAAGAAGACGTCCTCCCGCCCGGTGATCACCCCGGCGGCCACCAGCCGGTCCGCCTCCGCAAGCAGCGCCTGCTTGTAGACGAAGAGACGGCAGACGATGTCGTACTTCGGGTACTCCCGGTATCCGACGAACGTGCGCACCCGGTCGATCATCGCCTTCGTCTCCTCGGCCCTGCGCTCCCCGTCCGGCAGGGCCCGCAGCCGCGCCAGCACGTCCCGCTCCTTGCGCAGCGCCTCCTGCCGCCCCTGCTCGAAGCGCCGCGCGGCGGCGCCGGGCGCGAAGTTCCCGACGTGGTCGAGGAGCGCGGGCAGCAGAGTGGTGGGCCGCTCGCGCCACCGCTCCCGCGTCAGGTCGATCTCGCCGACGCAGCGCATGCCGTACCGGTCGAGGTAGTCCTCCAGCGCGTCACGCACCCGCGCCCCGCCCGGGAGGTCCGCCAGCCGGTCCAGGAAGCCGTCGTCCTCGACGTCCCGCAGGAACGCCACCACCTCCGGACACGGACGGACGACGTCCGCCACGTCGAGCAGCGCGAGGCCCATCTGCGAGGTGATGTTGCCGGGGGCGGACAGGATGAGCGTGTCGGCCGCGTTGCTCTCGCCCAGCCATTCCAGCAGCCGGTCGTTGAGCCACCACGTGGCCTCCATCCCCGCCATGATCACCTGGATGCTCAGCGGATCGGCGAGGACCCGCTTGTGCTCCTTGACGGCCTCCAGCAGGAAGTCGAACAGCGCCGTACCCGTCTTCCCGGCGATGTCGCGGCGCAGGGCGGCGAGGGACGCCCGGCTGCGCTCGACCAGCCCGGTGACGACGGCCGGATCGGTCTCGACCGGAGCGGGCGGGGAACCGCCCCCCCGCCGCCCCCGAGAGAACCGTGTCCGGAAGCGTCGGGACGAAGCCGTCGCGCTCCAGGACGGTCTCCAGCGCGTCCCTGGTCAGCGGATCGGACCTGCCCACCATGTCCAGGAAGGCGGCCCGGCTCGCGGGCGAGGCCAGGCGCGCGGTGCAGTCGACGAACAGCCGTCCGCCGGCCTCGAGCATCGGCGCCATCGCCGTCAGCTGCCACACGGACAGCCCCAGGGGCTTCATGGCGTCGGTCATCATCTGCTGGTGACCGACGGAGAGGTAGACGCGGTTCTCCTCGTCACCGCTCTCGGGGAGGGGGTACAGCGTCGTGATCGGCCGGCTCTGCACGATGCGGAAACCGTCGTCGGTCAGACACCATTCGATGTCCTGCGGACGGCCGAAGTGCGCCTCGATCCGCCGCCCGAGCCGCACGAGTTCGGTGACCTGTGCGTCCGTCAGCGCCGGCAGCTTCTGCCGCTCCGGCTCGATCTCCACCGTCCGCGTACCCCCGCCCGCCACGGCATGCACGGCCCGCTGTTTGACGCCGATCGACCGGGCGACGACCTCGCCGTGCCGCACCGTGAACACGTCCGGGTTCACCAGGCCGGACACCAGGGCCTCGCCGAGTCCGAAACCGGCGTCCACGGTGGCGACCGTACGGTTGCCGGTGACCGGGTCGGCCGTGAACAGGACGCCGGCCGCCTCGGGCACGACCATCTTCTGCACGACCACGGCCATGCGGACCGCCCGGTCGTCGATGCCCTGCTGCCGGCGGTAGGCCACGGCCCGCTCGGTGAACAGCGAGGCCCAGCACCCGCCGACGTACCGCAGGACCTCCGCGGGCCCCAGCACGTTGAGGTACGTGTCCTGCTGGCCGGCGAACGAGGCCGTCGGCAGGTCCTCCGCGGTCGCGCTGGACCGCACGGCGTACGCGGCCTCCTCGCCGGTCCGCGCGAGCGCACTCGTGACCGCCGCGGCGACCTCGTCCGGCAGGGGCGTCTCCTCGATCGCCCGGCGGACCTTCGCGCTGAGCGTGCGGAGTGCCTCCCGGTCGTCCGGATCGACGCGCGACAGCCGCTCGATCCCGTCCACCACCTCCGGAGCCCCCTCCACCGCCCGCCGGAAGGCCCCGGTCGTCACACAGAAGCCCTCCGGCACCCGAATGCCCTCGACCCGATGCAGCTCGCCCAGGTGTGCCCCCTTGCCACCCACGACCGCGACGTGTTCCCCGTCGACCTCTTCCAGATCCCACACGTACCGCTCGATCACCGCGACAGCTCCGTTTCCGCAGGTAGTGGCCTCGGCCGCAGATTCTGCGGCACGACCGGGGCCTTGCCGCAAGCCCCCCGGTGCGCTATACCTTGAGACAGGCGAGGAGAGCGAACTCCTCGCCTTCGTCGTGTGCCGGGTCGGCCGGGCTACTGCTCGCCCAGTCCCGTCGCGCGGTGGTCCACCTCGAACTCCGCGCGCCGGACGCCGCTGAACCGGGTGGGTCGGAAGTCCCGGAGGAGGTCCTGCTCCTCGTCGGTCGTGAGCTCGGCCGCGACCAGGCGCCCCAGGAGCGGGGCCAGGGTGATCCCGCTGTGCGTGACGAGACAGTAGACGCGGGACTCCGGCGAGGCGTAACCGGCGATGGTGCGGCCGTCCGCGGGCAGTGACCGGAAGCCGACGCGCAGCTCGATCTCCGGTGCCCGGCCGTGGTCGGGCAGCAGGGCCGAGAACCGCCGGGCGAGCGCCCGCGCCACCTCCCCGCCCGCGGTGGGCGGGTCCGCCGGGTCGACGTCGGCGTTGAGGTCGAGGGCCTGTAGGACGGTGTGCCCGTCGGCCGAGGGACGCAGATTGAGGCCGGGGCCGTGGACCACGCAGCGCAGGCCGAGCCGTGGGGACCTGGCGTACCCGAGCAGGCCGACGGGCGCCGCCCCGCGACCGGTCTCCGTCACCATGGGGACGTCGATCCCGGCCCGCGCGGCGAGCCCCTGCGTCCAGCGGCCCGCCGCGAGGACGACCCGGTCGGCCGTACGGGTCTCGCCCCCGGCCAGGGTGACGGCCACGCCGTCGGGCCCCTCGTCGACGGCCACCACCTCGGCGGTGGCGTAGGTGGCCCCGTGCCGGGTGGCGTCCGCCAGCAGGGCGCGCACGAAGCGGTCGGGCAGTACGTAGCCCTCGCCGGGGAAGTGCGCGACGGCCGTGAGGTCGGCCGGGACACGCAGCGGACCGGCGATCCGCGTCGCCTCCTCCCGCGTGACCCAGCGGGCCGGGTAGCCGAGCGACCGCAGCCGCTCCACGTTGTCGGCGAGCCACCGCTCGTTGGCGGCGTCCGCCCATTGCAGCGCGCCGCTGGGGAAATAGGAGGGCGGGCCGGGCAGTCGGCCGACCAGTCCGGCGTGCTCACCCATGCCCGCGACGTTGAGCCGGTGGTAGGCGGGGTCGGGCTTCCGGCTGGAGTTGACCCAGGCGAAGGTGGTCGCGGTCGTCCCCGTGCCGGCGCCCCGCCGGTCGAGCAGGGACACGTCCACGCCGGCCAGGGCGAGCCGCCTCGCGACACTCACGCCCAGGACGCCGGCACCTATGACGATGATCCTCATGGTCTGCGTGTCTCCCTTCCCACCGCTGCTCCACGTACGGCAGTCGGCGAGCGCGTCCCGGTCGCCGGTGATGCGGCAGCCCTGGTCGGCAACCCGTCGCCCGAGGGCACCCCGGCGCGAGACGGTATCCACCCGAGAGGAGCGGTCAGCCACGTCCGGTACCGGCGGAGGCCGGTACCGGACGTGGGGCGCTCAGCGGCCATCCTCCGGGGCCGGCCGGCGGTCGGCGAGGCGGTCGGGGTCGGTGAGGTCGCCCGTGCGGGCCTCCGTGCGATGGCCGCGTTGCAGGTAGTCCCGGACGATGAGTTCGACGGCGTCCTGCGGACTGCGCGTACCGGCCAGCAGCATGACCTCGATGGCCAGATCGCTGTCCAGACTGATGGTGACCTTCGCCATGGCACCTCCCGAAGCGCTCCCTCGCGCAGCCTAACCGAGTGGCCGCGGGCCGGGAGGGGGGTCAGGCCGTGGACGCGAGTGCGGGGATGCTGCCGCCGAGGGCGGCGGAGAAGCGGTCCGTCACCTCCTCCAGGGCCCGGGCGGTGGCGGGCGGGACGACGAGGGGGTCGGTGCCGCGGGCGATGTCGCGGTCCAGGGTGAACCAGCCGGGCACGATGTGGGTGGCGCCCATGGAGCTGAGGACCGGGCGCAACGCGTAGTCGATGGCCAGGACATGGGCCTGGCTGCCGCCCGTGGCCAGCGGCAGTACCGTCTTGCCGCTCAGTGCGTACTGCGGGAGCAGGTCGAGCAGCGACTTGAGCAGGCCCGAGTAGGCGGCCTTGTAGACGGGGGTGCCGATCACCACGCCGTCCGCCCGCGCGAACAGCTCGGCGACGGTGGTGAGGGCCGGGTGCCGGAGGTCCGCGCCGAGCAGGACGTCGGCGGGCAGGGTGCGCACCTCCAGCGGTGTCACCTCGTGGCCCTGCTGCCGCAGACGTTCGTCGAGGTGACGCAGGAGCCGGGTGGTGCGGGAGGTGGGGGAGGGGCTTCCGGAGACGGAGAGGATGGCGGCCATGGCGTTGCCTTTCAGGACGGCGGGAGAAGAGGGAAGTGCGGCGCGGTACGCGGCCGTTCACCACGCACTGGAATCCACGGTGACCAGCGGCCGCAGGCCGTTGCGGAGGATCTCCAGGAAGCCGACGAGCTCGGCGGCCACCGAGCGGTGCTGGAGGTCGTTGAGGACGTCGTGGTGGGCGCCGTGGACGACCGCGAGGCGGGCCCGCGGCAGGGACTTGGCCGTGCGGCGCAGGCCCTCGTGGTCGGCCAGGGGGTCGGCGTCACCGGCGAGGAGCAGGACCGGCAGGTCGGTGGACACGTCCTGGACCGCCGCCAGCAGGGCGTCCGGCAGGGCGTCGCCGAGCGAGCCGCGCCGCACGTCCGGGTCGTCGGTGAGCGTGCCCCGGTGGGTGGGGCAGGAGGTGCGCACGTCGAGCTCGTCCTCCCAGCTCCCGGTGGCGCCCGCGCCCTGCCCCGGCAGGCCGGCCAGGACCAGCGCGTCCGGCCGTACGGCGGGCGCGGTCCCCGCCGTGCCGAACAGCGCGGCCACGGCGACGGCCCCCGAGTCCGCGCCGACGACCACGAGCGGCCGTACGACACCGTCGTCCCCGGCGGCGTCGTCCGGGGCGGTGTCCTCGACGGCGGCGGCGATCCGTACGCCGGACTCCGTCAGCGCGGCGGTGTCGTCCGCGTCGAGGACCGGCGCGTCCAGGACGCGGACGCGGTAGGCGTCCACGGCCAGCCGCCTGCCGAGGCGGCCGTACGTCGCCCGGGTCTCGCCGCGGCCGGGGACCACCACGACCGTGCCGCGCACCCGCAGGCCCCGCGGTGCGAAGTAGTCGCTGTACTCGGTCATGTCAGACTCCTGCGGGTGCGGGATCGGCGGTGTGCGCGGGCGCCCAGCCCAGGGCGGGCGCCACCTCGGTGGCGATGAGTTCCAGGGCGCGCACGGCCGCGTCGTGGTCGACGACGGCGGGGTTGAACTGGGCGATCAGATCCGTCGCGACGGGCAGCACCTTCTCCTGCCGCAGCGCCGCGACGATCTCCTCGGGATGGCCATGGAAGGCGTGGAAGCGCCGCAGCGCCTCCTCGGCGGACAGCCCCTTGGGGAACGCGCCGGACTCGGCCATGCGCAGCGCCGCCCGGTGGACGTCCTCGCCGATGTGGCGCAGCGCGGTGCGCCGGTCCTTGGCCGGGAAGACGAAGCGGGACAGGCCGATGCGGGGGCGGGCCGGCCGGTCCCAGGCCGCGAGGTAGGCGTCGGCCCAGGGCCGCTGCACCTCGTCGGTGGGGGCGTCGAAGCCGTAGGCCGCCCGGTTCAGCAGCAGTTGGGAGCCGCCCGCGGCCGCGTGCCCGGCGCCCTCGGCGCTGAACACGCCCTGCCAGATCCGCCCCTCGAAGTCGCCGGGCGGCGGCTGGATGCGGAACCCGGGCGTGCCGACCTCCTGGCCCGCCAGGGCCCGGCGCAGGATGTCCAGGTGGTCGCTGGTCAGTTCGCGTTTGCGGGCGACGTCCCGGCCGAAGGCCGCGTACTCGACGGCGCTGGACCCGCTGCCCACCCCGATCTCCACCCGGCCGCCGCTGAGGGTGTCGACGGTGGCGACGTCCTCGGCGAGCCGGAGCGGGTCCTCCAGCGGGAGGACGGTGATCGCGGTGCCGAGCCGGATGCGGGAGGTGCGGGCGGCCGCGTGGGCGAGGAAGGTCCACGGCGAGGACAGCCCGCCGCCGTGGAGGGCGACATGGTGCTGCGCCACCCAGCCGATGTCGAAGCCGAGTTCGTCGGCGGCGGTGAACAGTTCCTGCGCGTTGCGGTAGGTGCGGGCGAAGTCGTCGTCCCGGCCCTGGACATGGGTGAGGAAGCCGAGCCGGAAACGGGGTCTGTCACTGGTCATGGGCGTGCCTCTCTCCTGCGGAAGGCCGGACCTCAGCGGGCCGCGACCGCGTGCGCGCGGCTGTGCCGGTTGGCGGGGACGGGCAGGCCGAGGTTGCCGCGCAGGGTGTCGGCGGTGTACTCGGTGCGGAACAGGCCGCGCTTCTGCAGCAGCGGGACCACGCCGTCGACGAAGAGGTTCAGTTCCTCCTCGGTGCGGAAGGCGAGGTTGATGCCGTCGAAGGTGCCGGCGTCGAACCACCGCTCGATGGCGTCGGCGACGGTGCGCGGGTCCCCGACGAACGGCGACTTCCGGAACTGGTTGACCGACTCCGTGACCTGACGCAGCGTCAGGTTCTCCGTCCGGGCCCGCTCGATGAGCTTCGCGGCTCCCGTGCGGCCGCCCTTCTCGGCCAGGTGGGCGACGTCCGGGAAGGGCGCGTCCAGGTCGTGCACGCTGAAGTCGTAGGCCCCGAAGGAGCGGCCGAGCAGCGCGAGGTTGCGTGCGAAGTCGTTGTCCTCCTCGAAGATCTCCCGCTCGCGGCGCCGGGCGGCCTCGTCGGTGGCGGCGACGACCGGACTGCCGTGAATGAAGATCTTGATGTGGTCGGGGTCCCGGCCGTAGGCGGCGGTGCGCCTCTTGATGTCGGCGTAGTACTCCCGCGCCTGCTCCAGGGTTCCGCCGGGCGCGTAGATGCCCTCGGCGACCTGGGCGGCCAGGTCGCGGCCCTCCTCGGAGACCCCGGCCTGGAAGATCACCGGCTGGCCCTGCGGGGAACGGGACAGGTTCAGCGGCCCGGCCACCGAGAAGTGCTCGCCCACGTGGTTCAGTTCGTGCAGCTTGTCCGGGTCCAGGAACACGCCCCGCTCGACGTCGGCGGGGAAGGCGTCGTCCTCGTAGGAGTCCCACAGCCCCCGGGCGACCTTGACGAACTCCAGGGCGCGGCCGTAGCGGGTGGCGTAGTCGAGGTGTTCGTCGAGGCCGAAGTTGCGGGAGGTGCCGGTGTCGAAGCTGGTCACCACGTTCCAGCCGGCCCGGCCGCCGCTGATGTGGTCCAGGGAGGCGAACCGGCGGGCGAGGTTGAACGGCGAGTTGTACGTCGAACTCGCCGTGCCCACCAGGCCGATGTGCCGGGTGTGGGTGGCCACCGCCGACAGCAGCGTCAGCGGTTCGAGGCGGTTGAGGTAGTGCGCGGGGTAGGTCGCGTTGATGAACTGGCTGTCGACGATGAACAGGGCGTCGAACAGGGCGTGTTCGGCCGCCTGGGCCTGCCGGATGTAGTAGTCGATGTCGATGCTGGCGTTCTTCGCGACGCGCGGGTCCTTCCACAGGCCGTGCTGGCCGGGGCCGCCGACGCCGTAGGGGTGGAGGGCGAGGTGGAGGGTGCGGGGCATGACTGCCGTCCTTTCGTCGTGGGTTCAGGCGTGCAACAGCGCGCGCAGGGCGTCGCGTTCGGCGCGGTCCGCCGGTGCGTCGTGCAGGGTGGGCGCGGAGCCGAGGAGCAGCCGCGTGTAGGGGTGTCGCGGGGCGCCTACGACGTCCCGGGTGGGGCCCGTCTCGACCAGCTCGCCCCGGTACAGCACCGCGACGCGGTCGGCGACGCCGGCGACGGAGCCCAGGTCGTGGGAGATGAACACCAGGGCCACGCCGTCGGCGCGCAGTTCCTCGAGGATCCGCAGGACCTGGACGCGATTGGCCGAGTCCAGCGCGCTGACCGGCTCGTCGAGGATGACCAGCCGCGGCCCGGTGACCAGGGCGCGGGCCACCGCGACCCGCTGGCGCTGTCCGCCGGACAGTTCGCCCGGCAGCCGGACGAGGAGCTCCTCGTCGAGGTGGACGCGGGGCAGGAAGGCACGCACCCGGGCCGCCGCCTCCTCGCGGCCCGCGCCGCCGATGAGCAGCGGCTCGGTGAGGGAGTCCTCGATGCTCAGGTCCGGGTCGAGACTGCGCAGCGGGTCCTGGAAGACGTACTGGATCACGCCCCGGCGGCGCAGGGCGCGCCACTGGCGGGTGCCGTACGAGGTGACGTCCTCGCCGTCGACGGTGAGGGTCCCGGCCGAGGCGCGGACGAGGCCGAGGGCGGCCCGTGCGAGGGTGGACTTGCCCGAGCCGGTCTCGCCGATGAGGCCGACGGTCTCGCCCGGGGCGACGCTCAACGAGACGCCGTGCAGGGCACGTCGGCGCCGGCGGCGCGGCCCGTAGTGCACCTGAAGTCCCTCGATCTCGAGGACCGGCCCGGCCGGAGGTGTGGTGTCGCCGCTCATGCGTCCTCCTCGGTGGTGAGGAACTTCTCCAGGCCGTACTGCTGGTGCTCGGCGATCAGCAGCCGGGTGTACGCGTGGCGCGGACGGTGCAGCACCTCCTCGGTGGGCCCCTGCTCGACCACCTCGCCCTGCCGCATGACGAGCACCTCGTCGCACAGCTGGGCGACGACGGCGAGGTCGTGGGAGACCACCACGAGAGCGAGGCCGGTGTCCGCGCGCAGATCAGCCAGCAGGTCGAGGATCTCCGCCTGGACGGTGACGTCGAGCGCGGTGGTGGCCTCGTCGGCGATCAGGATGCGCGGGCCGGCGGCGACGGCCGCCGCGATGAGGACCCGCTGCAGCATGCCGCCGGAGAGCTCGAACGCGTACTGGGAGTAGACCAGTTCGGGCTCCCGCAGGTGCACGGCCCGCAGCAGTTCCAGTGCCCGGTGCCGGGCCTCGCGCCGCCCCGCGCCCTTTTTGACCCGGATCACCTCGGCGACCTGTCTGCCGACGGGGATCGAGGGGTTGAGGTAGGAGGAGGGGTCCTGGAAGACGGCGCTGATCGTGCTGCCCCGCAGGGCCGTCCACTCGCCGGGCGTCAGTCCGCCGATGTCGCGGCCCTCGATCTCGACCGAGCCGCCGGTGATCTCGAAGTGCGGGGGCAGGATGCCCAGCGTGGCCCGGCAGGTGAGGGTCTTGCCGCTGCCGGACTCGCCGACGATGCCGACCGTCCGGCCGGGGGCGAGGGTGAAACTCACCCCGTGGACGATCTCGCGGCCGCCGGCCCGGTCGCTGATGCGCACATCCCGCACGGACAGCGCGGGAGCCGTTGCCGGCATCGTGGGACCGGACCGTGCCGGGGCGCGGCGGCCGGCGCGCGGGTTCTGGGACAGGGTGCTCATCGTGCGCCTCCGGCGGGAGCGGGGTCGGCCCCGTCGAACCGGTGCGCGCGAGCCCGGCGGCTGAGGAGCAGCGCGCGCCCGGCCTCGCCGGAGACGTCCCGCAGGGCGTCGGCGAGGACGTTGCAGGCCCAGACGGTGACCATGATCAGGAGTGCGGGGGCGAGCGGCGCCCACGGCCGCTGGCTGAGATAGCCCAGGTCGGAGGCGAGCAGTCCGCCCCAGGTGGGTGCGGGCGGCTGCACACCGATGCCGAGGAACGTCAGGCTCGAGACGATCACGAAGCCGACGCCGATGGTCTGCGCGAGCGCCACCGCGATCGGCGGCAGCACCTTGGCCCAGACGTGCCGGCGGACGACCCGGCCGACGCCGGCACCGGCGATGAGCGCGGCCTCGACGTACGGCGAGCGGGCCACCGCCAGCGTGGCGGCGCGGGAGACCCGGTAGAACAACGGCGAGACCAGCGCCCCGGTCACCAGCATCGCCTGGGTGATGCCGTTGCCGAGCAGGGCGACGACGGCGACCGCGAACAGCAGGAAGGGCAGGGCGACCAGGGTGTCGGCCAGCCGCAGGGTGATCCACTCGAAGGTCCGGCCGAGATACACCGACAGGATCCCGGGAACCACCCCGACCACGAGCGCGGTCAGCGCCACCTCCAGCGAGCCCAGCACGCTGACCCGGGAGCCGTGGAGCAACCGGCTCAGCACGTCCCGGCCCAGATAGTCGGTGCCCAGCCAGTGGGCGGCGGACGCGGGGGCCAGGGTGTGGTCGCCCGCGGCCAGCGGGTCCTGCGGGGCGAGCAGCGGGCCGAACACCGCGAGCAGGGCGATCACCGCGAGCACGGCGACGGCGATACGGCCGGACGGCAGGGAGAGCACACGGCGCACCACGGCTCACACCCCCCTCTGCGAGGCCGGCGTCACACGCGCCAGCACCAGGTTGACGACGAGGTTGAACGCCACGACGAGCACGATCGACACGACCAGCACCCCCTGGACGGCGGGCACGTCACCGGCCTGCGCGGAGTCGTTGGCGAACCGGCCGAACCCCTGGAGACCGAAGATCCACTCCGTGACGACGGAGGCACCCACGAGCGAGGGGAACTTCAGGCCCAGCGTCGCCAGCGCCGGGCCGAGACCGTTGCGCAGGACATGGGTGAAGAAGATCCGGCGCGGACTCAGCCCCCGCACCAGCGCGCCGGTCACGTAGTTCTCGCGGTAGGCCGCGATGAGACTGGTGCGCAGCTGGCGGGCCACGTCGGCGACGACGTCGAAGCTCAGGGCGACGGCGGGCAGCGTGATGTGGGCGAGCCACGGGCCGATGCCCTGCTCCGGCTCGACGTACCCGGCGGAGGGGAACAGCCCGAGACCGACCGCGAAGACCGCCACCAGGACGATCCCGACCACGAAGGCCGGCATCACGGAGATCACCGTGACGAAGCCGGTGACCGCGCGGTCGATCCAGGTGGTGCGGCGCAGCGCCGCGAGCGTGCCCAGGGCGAAGCCCGCGACGACGCCGATGAGCAGGGCGAACGTGGCCACCGACAGGCTGACGCCGAGGCCGAGTCCGATGAGGGTGGAGATGTCGGCGCCGTTGGTCCAGCTCGCGCCGAGCCGGCCGTGCAGCACGCCGCCGATCCAGTCGCCGTACTGCACCAGGAACGGGCGGTCGAGGCCCCACTGGGACTCGACCCGGGCGATCGCCTCGGGCGTGGCCTCCTCGCCCAGCTGGATGCGCGCCGGGCTGAGCCCGCTGAGCGAGCGCAGCGCGAACGTCACGAAGGTCGCGACCAGGAAGACGGGCACGAAGATCGCGACCGACCGGGCGACGGTGGCCAGGACGCGGCCCAGGGCGTGCCGCGCCCGGGCCGCGGCGGCCGTACGACGGCCGGTGGGCGGGGACGGTGACGCTGTCGCCGTCATGATGCCTCCTCTCGTGGGTGGGCTGTGCGGGGAGTCAGTTGCCGCCGATGGTCACGCCGGTCCAGTCGATGTGGGCCGGGTTCTTCGGCAGGTCGGAGACGGCAGTGCTCTTGGCGATGAGGTTGGGCTGGGAGTAGGTGAAGACCAGCGCCTTGCTCTCCAGCCCGGCCCGGGTCGCCGCGCGCAGCACCTCGGCGTAGTCCGGCGAGTTCAGCGGCGTCTCGCGCACCTTGGCCGCGGCCGCCTCGAAGCCGGCCGGCTCGTAGGGGGAACTGAGGTTGAGCGGACCGTCGGGGCCGAAGTGGGCGGTGAGCGTCTGCAACGCCGAGTCGCGGCCGGTCGTCCCGTACAGCGAGAACGTCAGGTCCTTGGCGAAGAACGGCGTCGCCCAGTTTTTGTCGATCTTGATGGTGACCTTGATGCCGACCTTGGCGAGCTGCGACTGGACGATCTCCGCCTGCGGGTCCTCGGCCGGGATGACCAGGTTGAGCTTGATGTCACCGGCCTGGTAACCGGCCTCGGCGAGCAGCTTCCTGGACTTCGCCGGGTCGTAGGGGTAGGCGTCGGCCGACGCCGGGTCGTAGGCGACGTAGCCCTTCGGGAAGGGCTGGTCGGTGGCCTCGCCGTAGCCGAAGGTCAGCTTGTCGACGAACTCCTCGCGGTTGATCGCGTACCGGACGGCGTCGACGACCTTGTCGTTGGTGAACGGCGCCTTGTTGACGTTCAGGCTGATGTTGGAGGCGTTGAAGCCCGGCTGCACGAAGACGTCGAGTCCGGCCTTCTTGGCGGCCCCCGCCTGACTGGGGTCGATGTCGGCGAAGTTGTAGACGCCGGTCCGCAGCCCGGAGACGACGGTGGAGACGTCGGGCGCGGAGGTGAGTTCGACGTTGTCGATGTGGATGTTCTTCGCGTCCCAGTAGTCGGGGTTCTTCTTCAGCACCGCCTTGGTGCCCGGGACGATCTGCGTGACGACGAACGGGCCCGCGCCGACCGGCTTCTGATCCAGCGCGCTCGCGTTCTTCGCCGCCTTGGGGCTGGCGATCTGCAGCACGCGCTCGCCGAGCAACTGCGGGATCTGGTAGTCGACCTGACTGAGATGGATGACCGCGTCGAGTCCCTTCGCGTCCACCGACGTGATGGACGTCAGGTCGCCGAAGAGCGCGGAGTTCTTCTGCTTCTTGGCGCGTTCGACGGCGGCCTTCACGGCGGCGCCGTTCACCGGTTCGCCGTCGCTGAATGTCAGCCCGGGCCGCAGATGGAAGGTGATCTCGTCGCCCCTGGCGTTGTACTTCCAGCTCTTGGCCAGGTCGGGGACGGCGTTGCCCTTCTCGTCGGTGCGGGTCAACGAGGCGTAGACCAGGGCCAGTTCGCGGAACTGGGCGCCACTGCCGCCGACCACCGGGTCCCAGTGGGCGGGGAAGTAGGAGGAAGCCCACTTCAGCGTGGCCGTACCGCTCGCGGCGGCGGTGTCGCCGCCGCAGGCGCTCAGGGCAGGAGTGGCCACGGTGACGAGGACGGTGCCCAGGGCGGCGGCGCGCACCCGGTTCCGTCGGGTGGGGCGCGGGCCGGGACCGCGGCGGGTGAGGTGTGCGAGGCGTGCGAACATCGCGGAATCCTTTTTCGGGGGCGCGGGCCGCAGCGCGCCACGGCGGCGTCGTCGTACGCCGGGGCGGGCAGGGCGGGGCATGCCCGGTGGGTGTGGTGCGCACGGGGGCACACCGCACCGAGGGGGCACTCGGAAGCGCTCAGGGCATGAGGAGGTTGACGTCACGCGGGCGGGAGCCGGCGGACGGGGAGAACGAGGAGAACGGCCGGGCCGGGGACACGGTGTTCGAGAACGGGCGCCGTGCGGCGGAGCGGCGCGAAGGCCGGTGCCGGCGGGGGGAGTGGCGGGCGCCGGGGAGCCGTGGGCGGCGGGCGGTCAGCGACAGAGGGCGCTACAGGTGCGCCGCAGGTCCACGTAGCGGCACACCACACCGGGGTGCGTCGTAAGCATGGTGCTCATCCTGCGGTGAGCCGTGACCGGCTGTCAATGGACACTAAAAGGTGTCTCATTGGGCGGGACGGGCCGCCGCCGGGGGCCGACAGGCTGGTCAGGGGCCCGGCGGGGGAGCGGGGCGGGTGGCCGGGTGGGTGGCCTGGTGGGTCGCCGCCTCGTCCGGATGGAGCCACAGCGGTCCCCCGGCGGTGTCGATCCGCACGGCCCCCGCAGGCGGCCACGCCCCGCTCGTCAGCAGCGCGCGCTCCGGTCCGGTCAGACTGCGGTACCGGGCGAGGGCGGCTTCGGCCGGCAGGGGCGCGGGGTCCGCCGGGAGCCCCGGCCGCACTGCCTCGACGGCGCGGGCGTACTCCTCGTACGGCCGCCAACCGGGCACCGCTCGCAGGGTGCCCGCGGAACGGACGAGCAGTGTGGGCAGCGCGTAGCGGTGCCCGCCGTCCGGGGTCTCCTTGGCGGCGCCGGGGTGCGGGGAGCCGCCGTCGGCGGACAGTACCTGGGGTACCGGCCGGCGGGCCTCCGCGTGGTCGGCGCGCACCCCGTCCCGTACGGCGTCGGAGGCCGCGTCGGCGGCGAGCCGCTCCGGGTCCAGGCCCGGCACGCCCCGCACCGCCGCGAGGGCCAGGGCGGGGGAGTCGGCGGGCTCGCCGAGGACGAAGACGGTCTCGCGCAGCCGCCGCAGCACCCGGTCGGCGACCTCGTGGCCCTGCGCCTCGGCCGCCTTGGCGACGAGCGAGGCGGGCCAGGAGCTCGCCGCCACCCGGCGCAGCCGGAACGGCCGGGGCGCGTGGGTGTGCCGGGCGATGTCCTCGACGTAGCGCGCGTACCAGCGGGTCTCCGCGGCCGGGTCGGGGGCGGGGTCGTCGTCGTGGTCGAACAGGATGCAGTACACGCGACGCCAGCGGACCCGGCCGTCGAGTGCCGCGCGCAGCCTGCGCAGCACGGGCTCCGAACCCCAGGCCCACGGACACAACGGGTCGGTGTACTCGACGACTTCGACCGTCTCGGCCGGTGTCGTACGGCTCACCGCATCGGCCGGTGTACGGCCCGCGCCCTCGGCCGGCGCGCGGCCCCTCCCCTCGGCCGGTGCGCGGCCCGCCGCTTCGGTCATGCGGCTCCCTTCTCGGTGGCGCCGCCGCTTTCGGGCAGCAGCGAGGTGAGCGTCGTGGCGCGCAGCAGGGCGGCGGCCTCGTCCTCGATCCGGCGCCACACCCCGGGCAGCCCGGCGGCGGGTCCCGGGTAGTCGAGCCCGGTCAGCGGCTCGCCCCGGAGGGTGAGCAACTCCCCGTCCACGGCGTGCGTGACGTCGAGGAGCGTGATGTCGCCGGCGGGCCGGCCGAGCCAGTACCCGCCCTCGCAGCCGCGCTGGCTGCGGACCAGACCGGCCCTGCGCAACTCGCCCACGACGGACTTCAGGAAGCGGAACGGGATCTGCTGCGAGGAGGCGATGGCCTCGCACGTCAGGGGGCGGGAAGGTTCGCGGGCGAGCTCCAGCAGGGCCCGCGTGGCGTAGTCCGCCTTCGCGGAGATATGCATGCGCTCATGATGCCCGACGAGGCGGCCGGCACGGGGGCTACTGAGGCCTCCACTGCTTTATTGCGGGAACATTGCCGCAGGTGAAACGTAATGGACACCTCTTGACATCCTTTTTCGGACAGCCCTAGCGTCCAAGCCATGAGCGAGCCGTTGACCACCCCCGGCGAAGGTTTCCACCCCCACCTCGGTGACGCGGCGGGAGAGCCACCGGCCCCCCTGCGCACGCGACTTCACCACGTCCGCGCCGACGCCCTCGACGGCGGGACCGCCCAGACCTCGGGCATGCGCAGGTTCGCCGCCATCAGCGGGAAGACGGTCGGCTCCGAGAAGCTGTGGATGGGCCAGACCCATGTCGCCCCCTCGACCTCCTCCTCCGATCACCATCACGGCGAGTCCGAGACCGCCATCCACATCGTCAGCGGTCACCCCGAGTTCGTCTTCGTCGACGACTCCGGCCCGCGGCCGGAAGAGGTGCGGCTGCGCACCGCGCCCGGGGACTACATCTTCGTCCCGCCGTTCGTCCCGCACCGCGAGGAGAACCCCGACCCCACGGAGGAAGCCGTGGTCGTCATCGCCCGCAGCACCCAGGAGGCGATCGTGGTCAACCTCCCGCACCTCTACGCGCTGGGACAGGAGGGTGACGCCACGCGGCGGTGACTGTGCACCCGGTCCGCGCGAAGACACCGCGCCGGGGCTCCCGATAGCGAAGCGGAAAAGCTTTCCGTATAGTCGAAACGGAAAGCTTTTCCGCTTCGCCGTGCGTGCCTGCCCATGCCCGGGCACCGCCGTGCGGCGTTTCCGACACCCACCGGGAGTCACACCATGCGATACCGCCCCCTCGGCCGGACCGGGATCAAGGTCAGCCCCTACGCCCTGGGCACGCTGATGTTCGCCACCCGGATCGGCAACCCCGACCCCGCGGACTCCGTGCGCATCATTCACAAGGCCCTCGACGCGGGCATCAACGTCATCGACACCGCCGACGCCTACGGCGACGCGGAAGAGGTCGTCGGCAAGGCGCTCAAGGGCCGCCGTGACGACGTCGTCCTCGCCACCAAGGCCGGCCGGCCCATGGGCGGCGACCCCAACCAGCAGGGCACCTCCCGCCGTTGGATCACCACCGCCGTCGAGAACTCGCTGCGCCGCCTGGACACCGACCGCATCGACCTCTACCAGATCCACCGGCCCGACCCGGACACGGACGTCGAGGAGACCCTCGCGGTCCTCACCGACCTGGTCCGCGCCGGGAAGATACGCGCCTTCGGGGCCTCGAACACCCCGCCCTCGGACATCGTCGCCGCCCAGTGGACCGCCGAACGCCGCGGCCTGATGCGCTTCCGCACCGAACAGCCGCCGTACTCGATCCTCAACCGGGGCGTCGAGCGCGAGGTGCTGCCCCTGGCGGAACGCTTCGGAATGGGCACCCTGGTGTGGGGGCCGTTCGGCCAGGGGATGCTCACCGGCCGCGTCCGCAAGGGCCGGCCCAACGACCTGCGCCGCGCCCACCTGTTCAGCCACCTCAACGACGAGCGCCGCATCGACGTCGTCGAACGGCTGCTGCCGGTCGCCGAGGAGGCGGGCCTGCCGATGACCCACCTCGCCCTGGCCTTCACCCTCGCCCACCCCGGCGTCACCAGCGCCCTCATCGGCCCCCGCACCATGGCCCACCTCGACGACCTCCTCGCCGGGCTGGACGTCACCCTCGGCGACGACGTCCTCGACCGCATCGACGAGATCGTCCCGCCCGGCACCGACGTCGGCACCCTCGACCAGGCGTACGACCCGCCCGCGCTGGGCACCCCCCGCCTGCGCCGCCGCCCGCTCGACGAGCGCTCGGCCGCCTGACGGTCAGCCCCGGCGCCGGGGAGCCGGGGGAGGAGGCGTCCGCCCGCCGCGGACGAGGGGCAGGAAGACGTCGTCGACGATGGCCTCGACGCGGGCGGGCTCCGGCGGCCGGGCGTGCATCAGAAGATCGTGCCGTACCAGGTCGAACGGCATGGCGAGCACGGCCGCGGGGACGCGTGCGAGGTCGATCTCCCCGCGGTCGTGAGCGCGTTGGTAGAGGACCCGGACGGTCGGCAGCGACTGGCTTCCCGTGACCTTTTCGCGGGCCTGCGCCACGGTGAGACCGGTGTCGGTCAGCAGCCCCGAGAAGGCGGTGGCCGCGGCGACGGCGAAGAAGGCGGCGCGTGCCTCGCCGAGGCCCGTCAGATACGCGAGCAGGTCGCCGCGCAGCTCGCCGGTGTCGGGGACCGCGACCGGATGGGTCTCGCGGTAGTGCTCCATCGCGGCCAGTACGAGCTGGTCCTTGTTGGCCCAGCGCCGGTAGAGCACGGCCTCGCTGGTACGCGCGCGGACGGCGATGGACTCCATCGTCAGCCGGGCGTACCCCGTCTCGACCAGCTCCTCCCACGCGGCGGCGAGCAGCGCGGCCTCCAGCTGCTTGCCGTGCCGGCGGCGGCGGACGGGTGCGGACGCCTCTGTGCTCATGGTCCAACGATAGAAAGGCTCTCCTGTCTTGGCAATCGTCGCCGCCTGCCCCTAGGCTGCTTAGAAAGCAATTCCTTCCTTACGAGCGTGGCACGCGGAGGCGAGATGACCGGGACGACGAGCACGACACCGCCGGCGCGGGGGCGCGGCGCGCCGGAGGCGCTGATCGTCGGCGCGGGCCCGACGGGCCTGACGCTGGCCTGCGAACTCGCCCGCCGCGGCGTCCCGTTCCGGCTGATCGAGGCATCCCCCGGCCCGCAGCGCGAATCCCGCGGCAAGGGCATCCAGCCGCGTTCCCTCGAGGTGTTCGACGACCTCGGCATCGTCGACCGCGTGCTCGCGCGCGGCCGTACGGGCATGCCGTTCCGCTCGACGGCCCCCGACGGCCGGGTGACGGTGGCCGGCGGCGGCACCCCGGAGGCCCGCTCCGACATCCCCTACCCGACGACCCTGATCACGCCCCAGTGGCGCATCGAGGAGACGCTCCGCCTGCGGCTGGCCGAACTCGGCGGCGCCGTCGAGTTCGGCACCGCACTCACCGGCTTCGACCAGTCGGACACGGGCGTCACGGCGGTGCTGGCCAGGGGCGGCGAGACCGAGACGGTCACCGCGCACTGGCTGGTCGGCTGCGACGGCGGCCACAGCACCGTCCGCAAACAGGCCGGCATCCCCTTCGTGGGCGAGACCCGTGAGGAGGTGCGGATGATCGTCGCCGACGTCGCGGCCGACGGCCTCGACCGCGACGCCTGGCACACCTGGCGGCACGAGGAGGGCCTCCTCGGCCTCTGCCCGCTGCCCTCGACCGGCGTCTTCCAGTACCAGGCCGCCCTCGCGCCGGGAGAGGACCCGGGGCTGGGCCTCGCCCACCTCCAGGCGATCCTGGAGCGGCGCAGCGGCCGCACCGACATCCGTCTCCACGAGCCGGAGTGGTCCTCGCTTTGGCGCGCCAACATCCGCCTCGCCGACCGTTACCGGCAGGGCCGCGTCCTCCTCGCCGGCGACGCGGCGCACATCCACTCGCCCGCCGGCGGCCAGGGCATGAACACCGGCATCCAGGACGCGCACAACCTCGGCTGGAAGCTCGCGGCGGTCGCGAAGGGCGCCCCGGCGGCGCTGCTCGACACCTACGAGGCCGAGCGACGGCCGGTCGCCGCCGGCGTCCTCGCGCTCTCGAACGACCGCCTCAGGCAGGCGATCGAGCAGAAGGACCTGCCCACCCGCCGCGACGCGCGCACGACACAGCTCGCCGTGGGCTACCGCGGCTCCGCCCTCGCACACGACGACCGCGACGGGGCCGCCCCGCTCCGCGCCGGCGACCGCGCCCCCGACGCGACCGGACTGACGACGACGGACGGCGAACGCCGGCTGTTCGACCTCACCCGCGGCGGCCATTTCACCCTGCTGGACTTCGGCACGGGCCCGGCGCCCGGGACTTCACCGGACGGCCCCGCCACGGCGGCCCTCCCGTACGAGCTCAGGACCCTGCACGTCGTCGAGGACCCGGCCGGCCCCGACGACGTCGCCGACACCAAGGGCCGTCTCGCCGACGCGTACGCCGCGACCGACCGCACCCTTGTACTGATCCGGCCCGACGGCCACATCGGCGTGATCTCCGACGCCGGCGACGTCTCCACGGTGTGGGACCACCTGGTGGTGAAGGGCTGAGCCCCGGTCCCCCGTGTTTCCATGGCGCGGTGAACGAGGCGAACGAGGCGGGGGTCCGGCTGCGGATGCGGACCGAGGACGACGTCGAGACATGCGTACGGGTGCTGGAGCGCGTCCATCATTCCGACGGCTATCCGGTGAACTGGCCCGAGAAGCCCGCCGCCTGGCTGGCGGGCACCGCCCCGCTGGGTGCCTGGGTCGCCGAACGCGACGGGCGCCTCGCCGGCCATGTCGGCCTGTCCCGGAGCGGTGCGGGGGACCTGGCTCCCGGTCTGTGGAGCGGGCGGAACGGCACGGACGAGGCCCGGACGGCAGTGGTCGGCCGGCTCTTCGTCGCCCCCTGGGCCAGGGGACACGGCATCGGCGCACTGCTCCTCGGCCGGGCCGTGCGGGAGGCGCGCCGCCGTGGCCTGCACCCGGTGCTGGACGTCGTGGCCTCCGACACCGCCGCGGTGGCCCTGTACACACGGCTGGGCTGGGAGCTGCTGGCCACCGTCGAGCAACGATGGGGCCCGTCGCAGCCGGTGACCGTGCACTGCTACGCCGCGCCGCCGTGACCGTACCCGGATCCTTCAGGACGCCGCCGACGTGAAGAACTCGGCCATCCGCTCCAGGCTCCGCTCGCCGAACATCATCTCCAGGCTCGCGGCGGACTCGGCGGCGGACGCCTCGCTGCGCGGGAACATCGCCTCCTCGTACGCGGTCAGGGCGGCCTCGGTGTCGCCGGGGCGGGCGGCGAGGGCCAGGGCGAGTTCGGCGCCGTCGAACAGGGCGAGGTTGGCGCCCTCGCCCGCGAACGGCGACATCAGGTGGGCGGCGTCGCCGAGCAGCGTCACGCCCGGGACGCGCTGCCAGCGGTGCCCGGCGGGCAGGGCGTGGATACGGCGCGGGGTGATCGTGTCCGCGTCGGCGACCAGGCCGCGCAGCCCCTCGTCCCAGCCCTCGAAGTGGGTGAGGACGGCGGCCTTGGCGGCGGCCGGGTCGGCGAAGTCGACCGTGTCCAGCCAGCCTTCGTCGGCCCTGAGTGCCGCGTAGACGTGGAGGCTGCCGTCGGTCTCCCGGTGCGCGAGGAGACCGCGCGCGTCTCCCAGGGCGAAGAAGAACCCGCCGCCGACGATGTCGGCGCCGCGCGGATGCCGGGTGTCGGCCTCGAACAGGTCGGTCTCGACGAAGGAGATGCCGGTGTAGGCGGGCCGGGCGTCCGAGAGGAGCGGCCGGATCCGGGACCAGGCGCCGTCCGCGCCGATCAGGAGGTCGGTGGTGAGGGCCGAGCCGTCGGCGAACGTCACCTCGTGGCGCCCGCCGCCCAGCGGCCGGGCCGCGGTGACCTTGCGGCCCCAGTGGACGGTGCCCTCGGGCAGCGAGCCGAGCAGCAGATCGCGCAGGTCGCCGCGGTCCACCTCCGGACGGTCGCCGGACTCGTCGTCCTCCGCCGCCACGTGCACCGTGCCGTCGGGGCCGAGCAGCCGCATGGCCTGACCGCCCTCGTGGACGAGCGCGCGGAAACCGTCGTACAGACCGGCCGCGTGCAGCGCCTTCTGCCCGTTCTCCGCGTGGATGTCGAGCATGCCGCCCTGCGTACGGGCCGCGGCCGACGCCTCCAGTTCGAAGATCGCCGACTCGATGCCGTGGACGTGCAGGACGCGGGCGGCGGTCAGGCCGCCGAGGCCGCCGCCGATGATCGCGACGGGGAAGTGCGGGGTGCTCATCGGAACCTCCGGACGGGAAGGGGGAAACGCCGGGGGAGTGCCCGTGGGCTCCGGCTCCCTTCGAGCGTAACGAACATGTTCGTGACGAACAAGTTCGTCATGGCTATCGCCGATCCCGGGCGGACCTCTGGAGGGAGGGGCGCCCGGGTTCAGCCCTCCGCGCCCGGCACCGGCGTGTGCGTGATGCCGTTGACGAGGACGTCGAAGCTCCAGCGCATCCGGTCCTGCGCGGGGCCGTCGATCAGCGCGGGCATGTGCGCGGCGATCGACGGATACGTGGCCTCGCCCGCGGCACGGAACGCGCGCACGGTCGCGTTCCAGTCCTCCTCGAAGGCGGGGTCGTCCTCGTGCGCCCCGTGCTCGGCGGCGCCGGCCGTCGCGGCCTGGAGCAGTACGTCCACCCCCCAGGCGACCTGGGCGCGGGCGGCACCGCTGCGCGAGAGAAGGTCGAGGATGCGCTCCACGAGGCGCAGATAGTTCTCGCCGCTCGGCCGGGCGATGAGCGCGGACCGGGCGAGCTGCGGCTGCGCGAACAGCACCAGGGTGTACGACGTCATGACCGCGCGGAGCTGCTCGCGCCAGTCGTCACCGCCCTCCCGTCCGGTCAGGTCGACCTCGCCGAGCAGGGCGTCCAGCACGGCCGCGTGCAGCTCGGCGGTGTTGGCGACGTAGACGTACAGCGAGGCCGGACCGGTGTCCAGCTCCTGCGCCAGCCGGCGCATGGTGACCTTGTGGAGCCCCTCCGCCCGCATGATCCGCACGGCGGCGTCCACGATCGCGGGCCGCGACAGGGCGGGCTTCGCCGGACGCTCCCGGCGGCTGATCGGCTCTCGTCTCGCAGTCATGACGGCGATCGTAACGAACGCGTTCGCTCAGCCGGGGCCTCCGGTCCGCGGGCGGCGGGAACGCGGTGGCGAGCGTGCCGTCAGCGCTTCTCGTACGGGTCCGACGGCTGAGCGACGTGCTTGACCGTCGCGGCGTCCAGCAGCGGGGGCCAGGCGGCCGACGAGCCCAGCGCGCCCTTCGGTCGCCAGATCCCCGTCACCGTCACCCAGGTGTCCGTCCGCGGTGCCCGTGCGCCGCGGATCTCCACCTTGCTCGTGGTGGCGTCGGCCGCGCAGCAGGAGACCAGGAGCCGGGTCACGTACCAGGTGCCGCCCTCGCCGCGGGTGACGAAGCCGGTCAGGCGGACCGTGCGGCCGCGCAGTGAGTGCCCGCTGTCGTAGACCGCGCGGGAGGTGAAGGCCGCGACACTCAGGTCCACCGGCTCGCCCGCGGGCAGCGCCGGGAACGTGCCGACACCCCGGGCCGCGCGCTGGGCGTCCTCGCGGGCCGCGCTGTAGGAGCCGAGCGCGGGCGGCGGGAAGAGGAGCAGGGCGAGCGCGGGAGGTGCGAGCAGCCAGGCGAGACGCGGTCCGGCCGCGGAGTGCGCGTGCCCGTGCGCGCTCCCGTGCTCGTGCACGTGTGCACCTCCGTTCGCGGGCACGGCACCCGCCCGCGCCGATCGGGAGATTCCCACGAGTGCCAGCAGCACCAGCAGCACTCCGGACGCGACGAGGTACGGCCGCAGTCCCGCCTGTACGTACCGCAGATACAGGGTGCTGAACAGGGAGATCCGCAGCACCGCGGCGCCCACCAGCAGCAACAGCACGGCCGGCCCGTACCGCCTCACAGCAGCCACCACCCCACGAGCACACTGCTCACCAGCGCGACCACCCAGGTGACCGACGAGAACCGGACGGCGAACCCCCGGCCGAAGGTGCCGGCCTGGAGCGCGACCAGCTTCAGGTCGACCATCGGCCCGACCACCATGAACGCCAGCCGCGCGGTCGGCGGGAACCCGCTCAGCGACGCGGCCACGAACGCGTCGGCCTCACTGCACACGCACAGCACCACGGCGAGCAGTGCCAGCAGTGGCACCGCCAGCCAGGCGGAGCCGGTGAACACGTCCAGAAGCGAGCGCGGCACCGCCATGTTGAAGGTCGCGGCCGCCGCCGAGCCCAGGACGAGGAAGCCGCCGGCGTGCAGGAAGTCGTGCTGCAACCCGGCCGCGAAGGCGTGCCCGCGCGAGCCGTCCGCCCCGGCCGGGCGTGCCGTCGGCAGCCGCAGCCACTCCTCGCGCCCGAAGCGGGCCCACAGCCAGCCCATGACGACGGCCGTGAGGAGCGAGGCGGCGAACCGGGCCGCCACCATCAGCGGCTGCCCCGGGAAGGCCAGGGAGGTGGCGACGAGGACGACGGGGTTGATCGCGGGGGCGGACAGCAGGAACGCCAGCGCGGCGGCCGGCGCCACCCCGCGCCGCATCAGACTCCCCGCCACGGGCACGGACGCGCACTCGCAGCCCGGCAGCACGACCCCGGCCGCCCCCGCGACGGGCACGGCGAGCGCGGGGTTGCGCGGCAGCAGCCGGCTGAACACACGCTCGGGCACGAAGGCACCGATGGCCGCCGAGACGAGCGTGCCGAGCAGCAGGAAGGGCACGCCCTGGACCACGACCGCCGTGAACACCGTCCACCAGGCGGCGACCGGCGGGGTGTAGACCTCGAGCACGACCAGCGGGCCGAGGAACTGCGCGACCAGGACGACGGTGAGGAGCGCGGCACCGCCGACCGCCATCCCGACGAGCGTCCGGACGGCGAGCCACACCACGTCGGAGGGCCCGTACCGGCTCCCCATGTCTTCCTGCTCGCTCACACCACTCGCTCACGTCGTACGCCCCCGATAACGGGTCCACCGTAGGGGGCCCACCTGTGGGCCCGCCCAGTTCTCGGCCGAAGCGACCTGTCAGAACGCGGGTTCGGGTGCCGTCGCCGCCCGCCGGGACCCCCATCGCCGCCTCCTGCGGGCGCCCACGAGTCGGCAGACGGCGTAGAGGGCGAACGAGATCGTCGTGACGTAGGGGCTGATGGGGATGGTGCTGCCCAGTGCGAGCAGAATGCCGCCCTCGATCGAGACGATCGCGAAGACCACGCTGAGCACGGGCAGCAGTACCGGCGACGCCGTGACGCGGGCGGCGGCCGCCGCCGGGGTCACCACCAGGGTGAGGACCAGCAGTGCCCCGACGACCTGCACCGACAGGGCGACGGCGAGGCCCAGCACGAGCATGAACGCGAAGGACAGCCCCTGTACCGGCACCCCGCGGGCCTCGGCGACATCGGGGTCCGCGCTCGCGAAGCTCAGTGGCCGCCACATGACCGCCAGCGCTACCAGGACCACGGCGGAGGTGACGAGCAGCCATGTCATCTGTGGTGTGTCCACCGCGACGATCTGCCCGGTGAGCAGGCCGAACTTGTTCGCGGCCCGGCCCTTGTAGAGGGCGAGGAAGAGCACCCCGAGGCCCAGGCCGAACGGCATGATGATGCCGATGGCCGAGTTGCGGTCCCGCGCCCGCGCGCCCAGCACACCGATCACGCCGGCCGCGACCAGCGAGCCGATGATCGAACCCGCCACGACGTTCATCCCCATCAGCAGGGCCGCCGACGCCCCCGCGAAGGACAGCTCACTGATCCCGTGCACCGCGAAGGGCAGGTCGCGCATGACGACGAACACCCCGGCCAGGCCGCCGATGAGCCCGAGCGCGGCGCCCGCGACCAGGGAGTTGCGGACCAGGAGGAGAAGGTCGCCGTAGTCGTCGTAGGCGAAGATCTGCTGCCAGATGCCGTCGGCGAGTGTCATGGGCGCACTCCGTCCCTTTCGTGGAGCTCCTGCGGGTGGTGGGGCGTGCCCTCCGGGGCGCCCGGGCCGTCCGGAGCGCCGACGACCACGACTCGGCCGTGGACGCGGACCACGTCGACCCGGGTGCCGTAGAGCCGCGACAGGGACTTCGAGGTCAGCACCGCGTCCGGGGTGCCGACGCGGTGGCCGTTCGGCGCCAGGTAGAGGACCCGGTCCACCAGGGTGAGCACCGGGTTGATCTCATGGGTGACGAAGACCACCGCGGTGTCGTGGCACCGGCGCCGGGCGTCGATCAGTTCCGTCACGGCCCGTTGGTGGTTCAGGTCGAGGGAGAGCAGCGGCTCGTCGCACAGCAGGATCCGGGGGTCGGTGGCCAACGCCTGCCCGATGCGCACGCGTTGCCGCTCACCACCGGACAGCAGGCCCAGGGGGACGTCGGCGTAGGACGCGGCTCCGACCTCCCGCAGGATCTCGTCCACCCGGGCGCGTACGGCCCGCTTGCCCAGTCCGGGTCCGAAACGGTGTCCGTCGATCCCGAAGCGCACCAGGTCACGGGCGCGCAGCATCGCCTGTGTGGAGAGCGTGGCCTGTTGCGGCACATAGCCGACATGCCGGCTCGCCGCACGGGGCGGGCGTCCCAGGACCGTCAGCGTGCCCGCGGAAAGCTGTTCCCGGCCGAGCAGGGCCTTGACGAGGCTGGTCTTGCCCGATCCGTTCGGTCCGAGGACGGCGACGAACTCGCCCGGGCGTACGTCGAGTTCGAGTCCCCGCCACACCGTGCGCGTGCCGTAGGACAGCGCCGCGCCGCGCAGGGCGATCACCGGGGCGGTGCCGTCGTCGGCACCGCCCGCCCCGGTGCCGGCGTCGCCCTCGCGGGCGTGCGGTACGGAGGCCACGTCCGGCCGCCTCACTTGTCCAGTGCGCTCGCGAGCGCGTCGACGTTGTCCGTCATCCAGCCGAGATAGTCCTTGCCCTCGGGCAGGGTCTCGGTGACGGGGACGACAGGGATGGCGGCCTTCTTCGCCGCGTCCTCGACCTTCTCGGTCTGCGGTCCGGAGGTCTGCTCGTTGTAGACGAGGGCCTTGACCTGCTTGTCGCTGTACAGCGCCAAGGTCTCCTGCAGCACCTTGGCGGAGACGTCGTCGCCCTCCTCGATCGCCTCGCTGAAGTCCTCGGGCGTCCTGTTCACCAGGCCGCTCGCCTCGGTCAGGTACAGCGGTACGGGCTCGGTGATGCCGATGGCCTCGCCGCCGTGCTTCTTCTTGATGTCCGCTTCCTTGGTCTGTAGCGGTGTCAGCTTCCCCTTGAACGTCTCGGCGTTCTTGGTGAAGGTCTCGGCGTTCGCCGGGTCGGCCTTGCCGAGGGCGGCGGCGATCCGGTCGGCGACCTTGGCGACACCGGGGAAGTCGTACCAGATGTGCTCGTTGAGCTCGCCGCCCTTCGGCGCGGTCCTGCCGGACACCTTCACCGCGTTGATCAGCTCGGCGGAGGAGTTGTCGCTGCTCTTGAGCATGCGGTCGATGAAGTCGTCGTAGCCGCCGCCGTTCTCGACGACGACCTTGGCCTTGGACAGCGCGAGCTGGTTGCGGGTGTTGGCCTCGTAGGAGTGCGGGTCCTGATCGGGGTCGCTGATGATCGAGGTGACGGCGACCCGGTCGCCGCCTATCTGCTCGGCGATGTCGCCGTAGACGTTGGTGGAGGCGACGACCGGGACGGCGGATCCGGAGGCCGGGCTCGCCGAGGCGTTGTCGTCGTCCTTGGAGTCCGACGAACTGCCGCAGCCGGCGAGCAGGGCGGCCAGTCCGGCGCAGGACAGCAGCGCTGCCACGCGGCGGGTCGGGGACATGAGCATGGTTCCTCCACGACGACGGGGGTGGTGATGTCGCGGCCACGCTAGATGAAAACGAATGTCAGAACCAAGCGCGCGGTGGGTTGATATGAAAATCGTTGCCAATTGTTGACTTCTGCTGGCAGTGCGCGCAGACGCCGGTGAGTTCCACGGTGTGCTCGACGTCGGCGAAACCGGTGTCCGCCGCCACGGCATCCGCCCAGCGCTCGACGTCCTCCGACTCCACGGCCCGGCTCAGACCGCAGTGACGGCAGACCAGATAGTGCCGGTGCCCGTCGGCGGGGCGGGGGCGGTAGAGGCGCTCGCCGGCCCTGTCCCGGACGACGTCGACGTGTCCGTCACGCTCGAGCGTCGCGAGGGTCCGGTAGACCGTGGTGAGGCCGATCGCGGTTCCTCCGGCCGTCAGCACCTCGTGCAGCACCCGGGCGGAGACGAAGTCGGGGGCGTCGCGCAGTACGCGCAGTACGGCGTTCCGCTGCCGCGTGGAACGCCAGTCCGGCCGCTGCTCCCCGGCCGACGAGCCATGCACGATGTCTGCCTCCCGCAGTGTGGGATCTGCTGTCGCGTCAGGGTAGTTGAACATGATTTCCATGACCAGCGCTGAGTGGGCACCCGGGGTGCTATTGAATATGGTTGTCGTTATCGATTACTGTCCGTGCCGTCCGAACCGCCGCACTGTCAGCCGCCTGCGCCGCGGTTCCCCCGGCGCCCGGGTCAACTCCGTTCAACTCGGCGGAACGTCGCCCCACCCAGCAGAACGTCAAGGAGAAGCATGTCCAGACACTTCGACCGCCGGGCCCTCCTGCGCCGTGGCGCAGCGGGAGCGCTGGCCCTGGCCGCGGGGCCCGGCCTGCTGGCGGCGTGCTCCACCGACGAGCCCGCCAACGGCCGCGGGGCCGCGGGCTCCTCGCCCCGCTCGGGCGGCACCCTGCGCGCCGCGTTCGTCGGGGGCGGCGCCTCCGAAACCCTCGACTTCTTCAACGGCCCCTCCGCACTGGACCTGGTGCGCGCCCGGGCCTGGCACGGCACCCTGGGCAACCTCGATCCCACCGCCCCCGACGGGGTGCGCTACGGCGTGCTCAAGGGCATCGACATCTCCGACGACCTGTCGGCCTACACGCTGCACGTGCGCCCCGGCGTCCGCTTCACCGACGGCTCCGAGCTGACCGCCGCCGACATCCTGCACTCGCTCGGCGCCCTCGCGGCCAAGAGCACCCTGCCCGTGTACCGGCTGGCCGCCGCCAACTTCGACCTCGCCCACGCCAGGGCCGAGGGTGACCTGAAGGTCGTCCTGCCCACCCTGCGGCCCATCGCGGACGGCCGCCTGATCCTCTGCCAGGGCAACTTCCTCGTCGTCAAGGACGGCACGAAGAAGTTCCGTACGGGCATGCCCAGTTGCGGCCCCTTCCGGCTCACCGAATTCACGCCCGGCCAGGGTGCGGCGTTCACGCGCTACGACGACCACTACGGCCACGTACCCCATCTGGACGGTCTGGAGCTGCGATCGATCGCCGACTCGACCGCCCGGGCCGGAGCGCTCACCGGCGGTGAGGTCGACTTCGCCCACGACCTCTCGCCCGTCACGGCGCGCACCCTCGCCGACAACGGAAAGGTCGAACTCGTCCCCACGAAGAGCCCCTACCTGATCGGGCTCTCCTTTCAGATGAACATGGGCGTGAAACCGTTCGACGACCCGCGGGTGCGGGAGGCCTTCAAGCTCGCGGTCGACCGGGAAGCCATGGTGAAGACGGTGTTCCACGGCAACGCCGAGATCGGCAACGACCTGCCGTCCATGGGCTTCCCCGACTACGCCGACGGCATCCCCCGGCGCGCCCACGACCCCGGGCGGGCCCGCCGGCTCCTCAAGGAGGCCGGCGCCGACGGCATGAAGGTCCGGCTGACGACCGGTCCCGAGACGCCGGGCATGGTGGAGATGGCCACCCTCTACGTGGAGGACCTGAAGAAGGCCGGCGTCCAGGCGTCACTCCGCGAACTGCCCGCCGGGCAGCTCTACGCCGACTTCGCCACGTACGCGGCGCTGCCGCTGGCGGGCTCGTACCAGATGCCCATCCCCGCGCTGTCGACGTACCAGATGAGCACCGCGGGCGGCTCGCCCTCGGCGTTCGGCTGGAAGGAGTCCGCGACCGACGCCCTCGTGGCCAAGGCCCGCGCCGAGAGCGACCCGGCCGAGGCGAAGCGGCTCGGCACCCGGGCCCAGCGCACCCGCTGGGAGAAGGGCAACCAGGTGCTGCCGGTCTTCAAGCCGAACCTGAACGCCCAGGCCAAGGGGGTCGCCGGGATACGCGACGACCTCTTCGAACAGTTCCCCGGCTTCTCGCGGGCGTCCCTCGCGTGAACGTCCTCGCGTTCGCCGGCCGCCGCCTCGCCGGGGCGGCCGCCCTGCTGGTACTGCTGTCGGCCGCGGTCTTCGCGGCCACGGCCGTCCTCCCGGGAGACGCCGTCAGCGCGGTCGCCGGTGTGGACGCCTCCACCGGACAGCGCGCCCGGGTCCGCGCGGAACTCGGTCTCGACCGGCCCGCCGCCGAGCGGTACGCGTCCTGGGCGGCCGGGGCCCTCCGGGGCGATCTGGGCCGCGGGTTCGTGGGGGAGCGCCCGGTCACCGAGGTCCTGGCCACCCGCCTGCCCAACAGCCTGCTGCTCGCCGGGCTGACCCTCGCGGTCACCGCGCCGCTCGCCCTGCTGCTCGGCCTGTGGACCGGGCTGCGCGCCGGCGGCACCGCCGACCGCCTGGTCTCCACCGGCGCCCAAGTCCTCGCGGCCGTCCCCGAGTTCGTCGTCGCCGCACTGCTCACCGCGGTACTGGCGGTATGGCTGGGAGTCCTTCCGCGGGTCTCCGTCGTCCCCCTGGGCGGCACCCCGCTCGACGCGCCGCACGCCCTGGTCCTGCCCGTCCTCACGCTCGGCCCGGTCGGGCTCGCCGTCGCCACCCGACTGCTGCGCGTCTGCGTCGCGGACGCCGCGGCCGCACCGTACTGCGAGGCCGCGCGGCTGAGCGGAGTGCGCGGGGTGCGGCTGGCGGTGCGTCACCTGCTGCCCAACGCCGCCGGGCCCGCCGTGCAGGCGCTCACCCTCACCACGGGGGCGCTGGTCGGCTCCTCGGTGGTGGTGGAGAACGTCTTCGACTACCCGGGCATCGGCCGGGAACTGCAACTGGCCGTCGCCGCCCGGGACGTGCCGATGGTGCAGGGCATCGCCACCGCCCTCGTCGCCGTGATGCTCGCCGTGCTCCTCCTGGGCGACCTCTGCGCACGGCTGCTCGGCAGGCGGGAGGCGAACGGCCGATGACGTCCGGTTCCACGCCGACGCGGCGGGCCCGTCCGGCCGGCCGCCGCGCACCGCGCGGCCGGCTGCCGCTGGTGCTCCTCGGCACGGGCACGCTCGTGGTCGTCCTGCCCGCCCTGCTGGGTCCGCTCGCCGTGCCGCACAGCCCCACCGCGCGGCTGGGCGCGCCCTTCCAGCGGCCGGACGCGGACTTCCTCCTCGGCACCGACGTCCTCGGCCGGGACGTGGCGAGCCGGGTGCTCGCCGGCGGACGCACCCTGGTGCTCACCGCGCTCGCGGGCACGGCGGCCGCCGGTGCCGTCGGGCTGACCGCCGGCGTCCTGGCGGCCATGGCCTCTCGCCGGCTCGGCGACCTGCTGGTCCGCTGCGTGGACGCCCTCGCCGTGCTCCCGCCGTTCCTCGTCGTCCTCGTCCTCGCCGTCGGCTTCCCCGGCAGCACCACGGCCGTCGTGGCCGCCGTGGCCCTGGCCACCGCCCCGTTCTCCACCCGCGTGCTCCGCGCCGCCGCGGACACCGTCCTGACCAGCGGCTACGTCGAGGCCGCCCGGGCCCGGGGCGACACCCGGCGGGCCGTGCTGCGCCACGACGTCCTGCCCAACATCGCCGGGCCGGCCCTCACGGATTGCGCGCTGCGCCTGGTCGCCTCCCTCCACCTCACCGCCACCGCGGGCTTCCTCGGGCTGGGCCGGGGCGGCGGGACGCCGGACTGGGGGCGCATGGTGAGCGAGAACGCCCCCGGGGCGACGCTCGCCGTCCTGCCGTTCCTCGCCCCGGTCCTCCCGCTGGTACTGCTGTCCGTCTGCGCCGGACTGCTGGCGGACGTGGTGGGACGGGGGACCGCATGACCGGCCGGGCGCACGAGGCGCCCACCGCGACGGATCCGGTCGCCGAGGTCGCCGGGCTGACGCTCGGTCCACTCGGGGGCGGCCCGCCCGTCCTGGCGGACGCGCGGCTGCGGGTGCGGCGCGGACAGGTGGTGGGGGTGGTGGGCAGGTCCGGCTCCGGCAAGAGCAGCCTGGCGTACGGCCTGCTGGGACACGTGCGTCCGGGGCTGGAGGTCCGTGCCGGCGCCGTCCGGGTGGCGGGCCTCGACCCCTTCGACCGCGCGGGGGCGCGCCGACTGCGGGGCAGGGTGGTGTCCTACCTGGGCCAGGACCCTGCCTCGGCGCTCAATCCCGCGCTCCGGATCGGCACGCAGCTCGCCGAGGCGGTGCGCCTGCGCACGTCCGCCGGACGGAGGGAAGACGTCCGGGCGCGGGTGGGGGAGCTGCTGCTGTCCGTGCGGCTGCCGGCCGACCGGGCGTTCCGACGGCGGCTGCCGGGCGAGCTCTCGGGCGGCCAGGCCCAACGCGTCGCGCTGGCCCTCGCGTTGGCGGGATCGCCGCGCCTGCTGGTCCTGGACGAGCCCACCAGCGGCCTCGACACGGTGCTGGCGGCCCGGATGCGGACGCTGCTGGCCGAGATCCTTGC
Organism: Streptomyces sp. NBC_00670; assembly: GCF_036226765.1. Lineage (NCBI taxonomy): Bacteria > Bacillati > Actinomycetota > Actinomycetes > Kitasatosporales > Streptomycetaceae > Streptomyces > Streptomyces sp. NBC_00670. The sequence goes on along the minus strand of NZ_CP109017.1, from coordinate 223,510 downwards.
CGACGGCGACCGCTCCGCACTCCTGATCAGCCACGACCCGGGCTGGCTCGCATCCGTGACGGACGACGTGATCCGTCTGGAGGCGGGCCGGATCGTGGAGGGTGCTGCGCCGACAGCCTCGCCCATGGCGGTGCCACCGTACGGCGGCGCCACCGGTGCCGCCGCCGGACGATCCCTTGCCGGACGGCCCGCGGCCGGAGAACTGCCCAGGGGGGAGTTGCCCAGGGGGGAACTGTCCGTCCGTGGGCTCGATGCCCGGCACGGCCGCGACGTCGTCCTGAGTGACTTCTCCCTCACCGTCCCGGCGGGCGGCTGCACCGCCGTGGTCGGCCCCTCGGGGTCCGGGAAGACCACCCTGGCCCGGTGCCTCGCCGGGCTCCACCGGCCCGTACGGGGCAGCGTCGAGTGGCGGGAGCACGGCGCGAGGCACGGGGGCGGCGCTCCGGTGCAACTCGTCGCGCAGGACGCGCGCGGTGCCCTCAACCCGCGCGAATCCGTGCGTACGTCACTCCTGCGGCCCCTCGCGGGAGTGGGACGCCGGCCGGACCGGGATCCGACGCACGAGGCCGTACGACTGCTCGGCCTGGTCGGGCTGGACCCGGACGTCATGCCACGTCGGCCGGGGGAGTTGTCGGGAGGCCAGCGCCAACGGGTCGCGCTGGCACGGACACTGGCCGCCCGGCCACGGGTCCTGGTCTGCGACGAGATCACCTCCGCGCTGGACGGTGAGACGGCGGACGCGGTCCTCGCGCTGCTGGACTCACTGCGGCGGGAGCTGGGACTGACGGTGGTGATGGTGACGCACGACCTCGCGGCCGCCGCCCGCCACGCGGAGCACGTCGTCGTGCTCGACGCGGGACGGATGGTCGAGTCCGGCCCGGTCGAGCGGGTGCTGGCGACCCCGGAACACCCCGTCACCAGGCAACTGCTCGCCTGCGCCCACCGTCCCGCGGCCTCCGTACCGGAGCGGTGACGGGTGGCCGAACCAGGACGAACCGAAGAGCCGGCCGACCATGTTCTCCGTGCTGGTGCGCCTACCCGCCCCGCTGTGGAGCGCCCCCGTGCGTCGCGGCGACGGTCGTGCGTCTCACCGGTGCAGGAGGGCGCCCGATCAAGGGCATCACGATCCTCGGTCACCATCCCCTGACGGTTCGGTTCGCGGTTCCCGACGCTGAGGTGTGACCACGGACGTCCGGCCCGGCCCTTTTCCGGGGGAACGTGTACGTGACTCTTCAGCAGTCCTGTTCGGCGGCCGCGAGTGCGTCTCGCTGAGCGGTCCGCGCGACGCGCGAGAGCAGGTCCCGCAGCTGCCGGGCCTCTTCGGGGCCGAGGTCCGCGAGCAGGCGCGCCTCCGCGGAACCGAGGGTGGTGCGGACCTCGGCGAGGCGTGCGCGGCCGGTGTCGGTGAGGAGGACCTGGCGCACACGGCGGTCGCGCGGGTCGGGCTGACGGGTCACCAGCCGGTGCGCTTCGAGGTCGTCCAGGAGGTAGGTCGTCACGGTGCGGTCCAGGCTGACCTCCTTGGCCAGGGCGAGTTGTGAGGGCGGCTCGACCGCGCCGGCCAGCGCGACCAGGACGAGGTAGCCGCGGACCCCGCCGGGCAGTCCGGCCACGGAGTCGGTCGCGACCCGCGCGAACGCCGAGGACACCAGACGGATCGCCCAGCCGAGGTCGCCGTCCAGAGTGAGGTCGGCGGCCCTCTCGGCTCGGGGCGGCTTCTTCCCAGGCGCCGTCGGGCTGGTCGGTGCAGCGCGGCCACAGCGCCCGCTCCACCGGCGACCGGCACGTCGCGGTCAACACCCGCGCCCCGTTCCTGCTGGTCGGCGCGCTGGCACCCGGGATGACCGAACGCGGCGACGGGGTGATCGTGCTCGTCGGCTCCAGCGCGGCCCGCATGCCGGCCCCCGTCGGCGCCGCGTACGGCGCCTCCAAGGCCGGCGTGGAGATCCCGACCCGCTACTTGGACCACCGAGTACGGCCCCGCGGGTGTACGGGTCAACACCGTCTCCCCGGGCCCGGTCCACACCGAGGGCACCCGGGCGATGCTCGGAGAACACATCGCGATGCCCGACCGGACCAACGCCCGCGGGCGCGCCGGTGCCCCCGATGAGATCGCCGAGATCGTCTCCTTCCTGGCCGGCCCCGCCAGCTCCTACCTCAACGGCGCCGTACTGTTCGCGGACGGCGGCGAACGCAGCGCCCTGCCCGCCTGAAGGGGGCGCTTTCGGCATGCGCCTCTTCGTCATCGGAGCCACCGGGTCCGTCGGCGGTGCCGTCGCCCGGCACCTGGGGGCGAGCGGGCACACCGTCTCCGGCCCGGCCCGCAGCCAGGACGCCGCCGCCCGACTGCGGGGACAGGGCATCACCGCGGTGCGAGCGGACCTGGACACCGGACGTCCCGCCGTGCTCGCCGCGGCGCGGGCGGCCGACGCCGTCCTCTATGCCGCCCAGACGACGCCCGAGCAGGAGACCTCCACCGTGCGCGAACTGACGCGCGCGCTGGCCGGGACGGGCAAGACCCTCTCCTCCTGTCCGGCAGCAGGGTCCTGCTACAGCGCACCGCGGGCGCCTGGAGCCCCGACGTCTTCGCCCCGGCCCCCCGCTGACGGCCAATCGTCCAGCCGGTACACGGCGTCGCATCGTTCCACCGCTGGCCGTCGACGTCGACGACCCGGCGGGTGGCCGCGGGCAAGGGGTCCGCCTTGGCGATGCGCCCCACTGCCGCGCCGACAAGGTCCGTACCGATTCCTGGGTATCACCGGGAGCCTGTGGCCACCAGGGTCGCGGTGATGGGTTCGAGTTGGATGATCAGTTCGTCGCGTTGGGCGGGGGACAGGGCGTCGTAGGGCGGGGCGGCGAGTTCGTCGGTGAGGGTTTCGATGCGTTGTTTGGCCGCGCGGCCGGCGTCGGTGAAGTGGCCGTCGGCGTCGACGAGCCCGCGTGTGCGCAAGCCGTCCATGACCGCGGCCAGCCGCTCCTTCGGCAGGTGGTGGATGCGTCCGAACGACTCCGGGGGATCGATGCCCTGGTCCAGGGCGGAGAGCACGTGGGCCTCGGTGCCGCCGATGTGCGCGACGAGGAGTGCGGCGATGTGTCCGTCGCCGCGGTGCTCGCGGAGCATCGTCGCGGAATGCCACAGTCGGGCGACGGGGTCGCCGGGTACCTCGAGACCGCGCATGCCGGCGTACATCGCGCGGCCTTCGGTCGGTGCGCTCGTCGCGGCCTTGGTGGTCAGGTCCGCGGCGCGCACCAGGCCCGGGGAATCGGCCAGTTCCTCGCCGAGGATGCGCCGCAGGGAGGCCGCGCTGCCCCGCTGCCGCGCGGCGACGGAGGCCTCGGGCGGGATGGTCTCCCAGGCGCTGGGGATGTGCCGTGCGGCTTCCCCGTCGGCGAAGTTGTAGAAGGCCGCGTGCACGACGTGGGCCGGCACCCGCCCCAGTGGTGCGGCCCGGGCGGCGAAGTAGCCGTCCCAGTAGGTGCGGTGTCCAAGTGCGGCCAGTTCCTCGTTGCACTCGTCGGCGAGGTAGGTGACCAGGCAGATCGGCTCCAAGAGCTCGAACATACGCCGGGCGAGGTGGGCCGTCGGGTGCGAGGACGTCTTGTCCACGGGATCCTCCCGCTGTCGGGTGTGCAGGCTTGGACCGCCCGGCTCACCGGAACTCATCGGCGCGGGACTGAGCGGCAGTGCCCCGCCCGTCGGCAGAAGGGAACGCCGGGCTGCGCGCCGCCCCTCGTCCTCGCCGCACTCCGGGAACGAGGCGGACGAATGCGCGCGCGGCCGTCCCGCTCAGCGGTCGGTGGCGGCCGGGGCGGGCTCGCGGGCCGGAACGTCGTGCAGGCCCAGACGCAGGTGCTCGACGTGGTAGAGGGCCTGGTCGAGGAGTTCGGAGACGTGGTTGTCGTAGAGGGAGTACACGATGCTGCGGCCCTGACGTTCGCCGGTGACCAGACCGAGGTTGCGCAGCAGGCGGAGCTGGTGGGAGCACGCCGAGTTCTCCATGCCGACGGCCTCGGCGAGCTCGCCGACCGAGCAGGGTCCTTCCTGAAGGCGGGCCAGGATGTAGAGCCGGGAGGGGGTGGCGAGGGCCTGGAGGGTGGCGGCGACATCGGCGGTGCCCACCGCGTCGAGACGTTGGCGGGTGCCGGCGCTGCCGGGGGTGTCGCGTCCATGGCCCATGCGTCCCATCATACCGACGACACTTGAACGACTGTTCATATGTTCCTGTACGGTGGGACCGCTGCCTCGTCCCGACCGTGAAGGGTCGTCGTGTCATGTCTTCTGTCCTGGACCAGCGGTCCGCACCGCCCGCCGACGGACCGCGCCCGGCCCCGCCCCCGCGCCGCACCCGTCTGCTGTCCCTGCCGGAGACCCGGTGGGCACTCGCGGCACTGGTGCTGTTCCTGCTCGCCCTGCCCGTCCACCTGCTGCACGGCCCCGGACTGCTGGGAGCGGCGCTCTTCGCCGCCACCTACGTCACGGGTGGCTGGGAGCCGGGGTGGGCAGGGCTGAAGGCCCTCAAGGACAGGACACTGGACGTGGACCTGCTGATGGTGGTGGCCGCGCTCGGGGCCGCCGCGATCGGTCAGGTCCTCGACGGCGCCCTGCTGATCGTCATCTTCGCCACCTCCGGCGCCCTGGAGGCCGTCGCCACCGCGCGGACCGCGGACTCCGTGCGCGGTCTGCTCGACCTCGCTCCGGCCACCGCCGTCCGGCTGCTGCCCGACGGCACCGAGGAGTCGGTGGACACCGGGACCCTCGCGGTCGGGGACACGGTCCTGGTCCGGCCGGGGGAGCGGATCGGCGCCGACGGCCGGGTGGTGGACGGGGCCAGTGACGTGGACCAGGCCACCATCACCGGCGAGCCGCTGCCGGTCGCGAAACAGGTGGGGGACGAGGTGTTCGCCGGCACGGTGAACGGTGCCGGAGCCCTGCGCGTACGGGTCGATCGCGACCCGTCGGACTCGGTGATCGCCCGGATCGTGAAGATGGTCGCGGATGCCTCCGGGACCAAAGCCCCCACGCAGTTGTTCATCGAGAGGATCGAGCAGCGCTACTCGGTCGGCATGGTCGTCGTGACCCTGGCAGTTTTCGGCGTCCCCCTGACCTTCGGTGACACACTCGATTCGGCGCTGCTGCGGGCGATGACCTTCATGATCGTGGCCTCACCGTGCGCAGTGGTGCTGTCCACCATGCCGCCGCTGCTGTCCGCGATCGCCAACGCCGGCCGTCACGGTGTCCTGGTGAAGTCCGCCGTGGTCATGGAGCGCCTCGGGCAGATCGATGCCGTCGCCCTGGACAAGACCGGCACCCTCACCGAAGGCACCCCGCGCGTGACCGATGTCCGTCCGGCGACCGCCTCCGGGCTGAGCGAGGACGAATTGCTGCGGCTGGCTGCGGCGGCCGAACATCCCAGCGAGCACCCACTGGCCCGCGCGCTCGTGGACGCCGCCCGCGCCAAGGGCCTCGGCCTCCCGCCGGCAGAGGGTTTCCTGTCCACGCCCGGCACCGGGGTCAGCGCGAAGGTGGAGGGCCGCACGGTGGCGGTCGGCAGCCCTGCCCGTCTCCTCGGCACCCTCCTCGGCCACCCCTGCGCCGCCGCGGCGGTGAGCCTGGAGGAGAAGGGCCGCACCGCCGTCCTGGTCACTGTCGACGGCAGGCCGGTCGGTGTGCTCGGCGTCGCCGACCGGCTGCGCGAGGAGGCCGGTACGGTGGTCGCCGCGCTGGGCGGACTCACGGTGACCGCCCCCCTCCTGGTCACCGGTGACAACCTCCGTGCGGCGGCCCTGCTCGCCGCCGAGGCCGGCCTCACCGAGGTCCGCGCCGACCTGCTCCCGCAGGACAAGGTGAGCGTGGTCCGCGAGATGGAGCGGGCCGGCCACAAGGTGCTGGTGGTCGGCGACGGTGTCAACGACGCCCCCGCCCTGGCCGCCGCGCACTCCGGGATCGCCATGGGACGGGTGGGCTCCGACCTCGCGCTGGACACCGCCGACGCCATCGTGGTCCGCGACGAACTCGCCGCCGTCCCCGCCGTCGTGCGGCTCTCGCGCGCCGCCCGCCGCCTCGTCACCCAGAACCTGGCCATCGCCGGAGTGTTCCTCACCGTTCTGGTCGCCTGGGACCTGATCGGCACGCTTCCCCTCCCGCTCGGTGTCGCGGGCCACGAGGGCTCCACCGTCGTCGTCGGCCTCAACGGCCTGCGCCTGCTGCGCGAAGCCGCCTGGCCCCGGCCCACCAAGGACCCGGCGTGAGCGGACACACCCGCCGTGCCGCCCCCACGACAGGGACGGTACGGCTCACCGCCGAGTGACCCCCGTGCGTCCTCGGCCCGGTGGACCGGCGGAGCGTCCCGCGGTTCCCGGAGCCCGCCGGTCGCGCCACGACGAACAGGACGGCATGGCGGATATTCCTCTTCCCGGTGCGCCGCAGGCGGGCCGGGTGGTGTCAGGCGGGCCGGAGTGCGCGGAAGAACGCGGTGATGTCGTCGGCGAGCAGGGCGGGTTCCTCGTGGGCGGCGAAGTGGCCGCCGCGTGGCATGTGCGTGTAGCGCGTGAGGTGGTGGGTGCGCTCGGCCCAGCTCCGTGGCGGTTGGGAGAGGTCCGCGGGGAACAGGGCGAGGGCGGTGGGGACGTCCACCCGCCGGACCCGCCGGGTGAGGTGGTGCGCGTACTCGTAGTACGGCCGGAAGGACGTGGAGATCGTGCCGGTGAACCAGTAGAGGGACACCTGGGTGAGGAGGAAGTCATCGCTGAAGCGGGTGGACAGGTCCCCTCCGCAGTCGCTCCACGCGCGGTACTTCTCCAGGAGCCAGGAGAGCAGTCCGGCGGGTGAGTCGTTCAGCGCGGGGGCGAGGGTGAGGGGGCGGGTGCTCTGCTGGTGCAGGTAGCCGCCCTCCTCCGCCTGCCAGGCCGCGGTGGACGTGAGGTGCCGCTGCTCCTCGGGCGTCAGCGAGGCCGGGTCGTGGTCGGCGGGGGCCGCGGCGGCGAGCAGGTGGATGCCGACGACGGAGCCGGGGTGCGCTTCGGCGAGCCGTGAGGTGATGCCGGCGCCGAGGTCTCCGCCGTGGGCCGCGTAGTGCCGGAAGCCGAGATGGTCGTGCATCAGCCGGTGCCAGAGGTCGTGCGTCTGCTCGGTGCCGGTGAGGGCGGGCCGCTGGGGGGAGAAGGCGAAGCCGGGCAGGGAAGGGACGATCACGGTGAACGCGTCCTGGGCGTCGCCTCCGTGGCGGGAGGGTGCGGCCAGTCGTTCGGCGAGGGCCGTGAGCTCCAGGACGGTGCTCGGCCAGCCGTGGGTGAGCACGATCGGCAGGGCGTCGGGATGCTCGCCGTCGTAGCGGAGGTAGTGCACCGGTGTGCCGTCGAGGTCGGCGAAGTGGGACGGCAGCGCGTTGACGGAGGCTTCGTGAGCCCGCCAGTCGTAGTCCGAGGCCCAGTACGTGACGAGGCGGCGGAGTTCGGCCGCGTCGGTACCCGCCTCCCAGCCGGCCACGGGCCAGGGCTCGGCCCAGCGGGTGGCCCGTAGCCAGGCGCGGAGAGCCTCCAGGTCGTCGTCGCTGATCCTGAGGACGGGGACGGTGGCCGACACGGTGTGCTCCTTGGGACTGGTTCTCGCGGACGGCAGTGGGTGTGGCGGACGGGGTGCCGGCCGGGCCGACCGGACGGGGTGCGTCGTCCCATGGGCGCGAGCGCCTCCGGCGGAGGCGTTCACGCACCCGGTCCGGGGGCGGGGCCGAGCGTCTGCGCGATGGCTGCCCGGGTCCGCGCACGCGGTTCCGCCTCCGTGGACAGCAGCGTGTGCAGGATCATTCCCTCCAGGAGGGCGTCGAGGCGGGCGGCGGTCCCGGGCCCGGTGATGCGGGCCAGCACGGCCCGGCTCGCCCTGGTCCACTCCTGGGTCAGTGTGCGCAGCGCGGGATCGCGCAGCGCGGCCAGGTGCAGTTCGAAACCGAGGACCGCGCTGCGGCTGCGGGACGGCACACCCGTGACCAGCTCCACGAGGACGTCGACCAGTTCCTCGCGCGAGGTGACACCGGTGAACAGCGCCTCGTACTCGGCGCTCCGCTGTTCGACGTACCGGGCGAACGCCTGCGCGCACAGCTCGGTCAGGCTCGCGAAGTGGTACGTGACCGAGCCCAGCGGCACGTCCGCCCGGGCGGCGACCTTGCGGTGCGTGATTCCGGCGACCCCGTCCTCGACGAGCACGTCCAGCGCGGCGTCGAGCACGCGATCCCTGCGTCGCGGATCGTGGCGACGGGTGCGCCGCCCCTCGCCGGCCGCCGCCTCTCGTCCTTCGTTCACTTCCTCGGGGCCCATGGGAACAAAAGTACACTACATAAGAACAGGTGTTCTTAAGTCGGCGTTCCTCTTCACCTCGTGGGGCCCCGCATGCGTGATGCGGCACGCAGGTTCGACGTCAGCGGGGGAACTTGCGCGGTCCGGGCCGAGCGGCGGCAGGCGCGGGCCCCGACCGTCGCCGAAGGCGCGTCGATGTGCCGGCGGCCGACTCTCACCGCTCGAGAGTGCGGGCCAGCGCGGCCTTGTCGACCTTCCCCACCGCGGTGAGCGGAAGCGCGGGGACCTGGACGACCTCGTCCGGCGCCTTGTGTCCGGCCAGTCCGCACGCCCTGATGTGGGCGGCGACCTCCCGCGTTCCGGGGGCCGCCCCCGGGCAGACCACGAAGGCCACGGACCGCTCGCCCCACCGTTCGTCCTCCACCCCGACCAGGGCCGCCGCGGTGATCGCCGGATGGGTCAGCAACTGCTCCTCCACCTCTGCCGCGGGGATCTTCTCGCCGCCGCGGTTGATCTGGTCCTTGATCCGCCCCACCACGACGAGGTGCCCGCTCGGCAGCCGCCGCACGACGTCGCCGGAGCGGTAGTACCCGTCCGGGGTGAAGGCCGTGCGGTTGTGCGCCTCGGCGCGGTAGTAGCCGCGCAGGGTGTACGGGCCCCGGGTGAGCAGCTCGCCCGGGGTGCCGTCCGGGACCGGCCGGCCGTCCGCGTCCACCACGAGTACCTCGTCGTCCGGTGAGGCGGGCCTGCCCTGGGTGGTGCGGACGAGGTCGTCGGGGTCGTCGAGGCGGGTGAGGTTGATCAGCCCCTCCGCCATGCCGAAGACCTGTTGCACGCGCGCGCCGAGCGCCGGTCCGAGCCTGCGGGCGTGGTCCTCCGGCAGCCGTGCCCCGCCGACCTGCACCACCGCGAGGCTCCCGAGGTCCCAGGAGCCGGACGCCGCCTCCTCCGTCCAGTGCGGGACGAGCGGCGGGGTCAGGGAGGTCAGGGTCACGCCCTCCCGCTCGACGAGGGCGAAGGCCGTCTGCGGGCTCGGGTCCGGCGCGATCACCACGGTTCCGCCGGCCATGAGGGTGCCCAGCACGCCGGGGCAGGCGAAGGTGAAGTTGAAGCCCAGGGGCAGGACCGCCAGGTAGACGGTGTGTGTGCCGAGTGCGCAGACGTCGGCGCAGGCGCGGGCGTTGTAGGCGTAGTCGTCGTGCGTGCGCGGGATGAGCTTGGGCAGGCCCGTGGTGCCGCCGGAGAGCAGCAGGAGGGCGAGGGTGCCGGGGTCCGGGTCGGCGGCCTCGACACCGGGGGAGCCGGTGTCGAGGCCGGCCGGGTCCGCACCGCTCGCCCGCAGCGCGTCGAAGGCGACGACGTCCTCGTACGGGCCCGGGTCGCCGACCACGACGACGTGGCGCAGCGAGCCGTCCGGACCCAGCTCCGCGCGTACCTCGCGCATCAGTTCCCGGTGGTCGAACCGGGCGTGCCGGTCGGGCACCACGCAGGCCACGGCGCCCGACAGCCGTACCAGGTGGCCGATCTCCCGGCGCCGGTGCCCGGGCATGGCGTGCACCGGCACCGCGCCGAGCCGTTGCAGCCCGAACCAGACGAGCACGAACTCGGCGCGGTTGGGGAGCTGGACCACCACCCGGTCGCCCCGCCCGATGCCCAGTCCGCGCAGTCCGGCGGCGACGCGGTCGGCCTCCGCGTCGAGCTCCGTGTAGGTCCAGCGCCGGTCGCCGTCGACCACCGCGACGCGCTCCGCGTGCTCGGTGCCCGCCTGCCGCAGACGGGCGCCGAAGGTCACGCCCTGCCAGTGTCCGGCGGCCCGGTAGCGCGCCGATTCCGCCTCCGGCCAGGTCGGTTGAGCGTCCGTCATGGGTCTCCGCCTCTCATCTGCCCGGCTTCCGGCTCTGGCGCCGGGCCGCGTCGTGTGTCTACGATGTGTCGCATGGAAATGATAATCATTTCTATCTAGGCCGTGTGCGGCATCCCAGGAAGGGCACCCAGCAGTGAGCGATGAAGCAGTCGTCAAGGCGCGGACAGCGACGGAAGGTGACCCCGGCAGCCGCGACAGCCCGGCCCTCACGGCGCCGGCGGTGCGCGAGGCGGTCGCACACGCGCTGGACATGGCGCCGCGCGACCTGGACGGCGACCGCGACCTCTTCGAACTCGGCCTCGACTCACTGGTGCTGATGACCCTGGCGGGCACCTGGCGGCGCGCCGGCAGCACGGTCACCTTCCAGGACCTCGCCCGGGTCCCGACCCTCACGGCATGGACGGCCCTGCTCGCCCGCGCCCCGCGCGGCCCCGGGCCCGCCGCGGCGCGGCCCGTCCCCTCGGCGCGGGCGGAGACGGGCCCCTTCCCCCTGGCGACGATGCAGCACGCCTACTGGATCGGACGCCAGGACGGGCAGCCGCTCGGCGGCGTCGACGCGCACTTCTACGTCGAACTCGACGGCCACGACGTCGACCCGGCCCGGCTCGACACCGCCCTGCGCGAACTGGTGCGGCGGCACGGCATGCTGCGGGCCGTCTTCGACGACGAGGGACGCCAGCGCCACGGCGAGCCGGGCACGCCGCTGATCCTCCACGACCTGCGCGCCCACACGCCCGAAGAGGCCGACGCCGTACTGGAGTCGCTGCGCGAACGCGGCACCCACGCGCGCACCGACCTCGCCACCGGCGAGGTCTTCCGCGCCGCCCTGTGCCTGCTCCCGGACGGCCGCACCCGGCTCCGGATCGGCCTGGACATGATGGCCGGCGACGCGTTGAGCCTGCGCGTCCTCCTCTCCGACCTGCGACGCTTCTACGAGAGCCCCGACGACCCGCCGCCCGCGCTCACCCTCGACTACCGCCACTACCTCGCGGAGCACGACGCCCGGCGCGCGGCCGAACGCGAACGGCACGCCGCCTGGTGGCGCGAGCGCCTGCACCGGCTGCCGCGCGCCCCCCGGCTGCCGACGACCGTCGACCCGCTCACCCCCGTCGGCGCCGACGACACCGCGCTCACCCGCTCCCGCCGCCTCCACCACTGGCTCGGCCCCGACGACAAGGCGGCACTGCTCACGGCCGCCCGCCGGCACGGACTCACCCCCGCCGCGGCCCTCGCCACCGCCTTCGCCGAGGTCGTCGCCGCCTGGAGTGACACCCGGCGGTTCCTCCTCAACCTGCCGCTGTTCGACCGGGAGCCGTTCAGCCCCGAAGTCGCCCACTTGGTGGGGGACTTCAGCAGCTCGGTGCTGCTCGACGCGGACCTGGACGCACCCCTGCCCTTCCATCAGCAGGCCCGCCGGCTCCAGGAACGCCTCCAGGAGGGCATCTCCCACGGCGCGTACGGGGGCGTCGAGGTGCTGCGCGACCTCGCTCGTGCCGAGGGCGGCCCGGTACTGGCGCCCATCGTCTACACCAGCGCCATCGGGCTGGGCGAGATCTTCGAGCAGGACGTGCAGAAGTCCTTCGGACGACCCTCCTGGATCATCTCGCAGGGCCCCCAGGTGTACCTGGACGCCCAGGTCACCGAGCTCGACGGCGGACTGCTCCTCAACTGGGACGTGCGCGAGGGGGTGTTCGAGGCCGGGGTGCCCGACGCGGCGTTCGACGCCTACCGGCGCCTCGTCGGCCGCCTCCTCACGGACCCCGGCGCCTGGTCCCGCCCGGTGGACGGCCTCCTCGCCCCCGGCGTCCTCGCCCGGCGCGCGGTGGCGGCCCCGCCCTCCGCCCCGGTGCCGGAACGCGCCCTGCACACCCGCTTCTTCGCGCGCGCCGAGACCGACCCGGACCGCACCGCGGTCCTCCCCGCCACCGGCACCCCGCTCACCTACGGCGCACTCGCCCGCGCGGCACGGCGGATCGCCGCGCTGCTGCGCGACCACGGGGTCCGCGAGGGCGACACCGTCGCGGTGACCCTGCCCAAGGGCGTCGGCCAGATCGCCGCGGTCCTCGGCGTCCTGGCGGCCGGCGCGGCCTACGCCCCCGTCGGCGTGGAACAGCCCGCCGTGCGCCGGGCGCGCATCCACTCCGTGGCCGGCGCCTCCGCCGTCCTCACCGACCGGGCGCACGCCCACCTCTGCGCGGACACCGCCGCCCCAGCCCCAGTACTCCTCGTCGAGGACGCGACGACGGCCGCGCCCGCCCCGGTCGTCCTGCCCGACCCCGGCCTGCCCGCCTACGTCCTGTTCACGTCCGGCTCGACGGGGCTGCCCAAGGGCGTCGAGGTGTCCCACCGCGCGGTCGTCAACACCGTCGAGGCGATGGCCGAGCAGCTCGGGCTCGGCCCCCAGGACCGTACCCTCGCCCTCTCCGCCCTGGACTTCGACCTCGCCACCTGGGACATCTTCACCCCGCTCTCCCTGGGCGGCCAGGTCGTCACCGTCGGGCAGGAGCACCGCCGCGACGCCCACCACTGGGCGCGACTGGTGCGCACCCACGGCGTGACGCTGGTGCAGTGCGTGCCCGCGCTCCTCGACCTGCTGATGGCCGCGGGCGAGGACGCCCGGGACGGCGCGGGGCTCGGGGACTCCCTGCGCATGGTCCTGCTCGGCGGGGACTGGATCGGGCTCGACCAGCCCGCCAGGCTCCGGGCCCTCGTACCCGGCTGCCGGTTCGTCGCACTCGGCGGCATGACGGAGGCGGCCGTCCACTCGACGGTCTTCGAGGTGGCCGAGACCGACCCGGCCTGGACGTCCGTGCCGTACGGGGTGCCGCTGCGCAACATGCGGGCCCGCGTCGTGGACGGACGCGGGCGCGACTGCCCCGACCTCGTCCCCGGGGAGCTGTGGATCGGCGGCCCCGGCGTGGCCAACGGCTACCGGGCCGATCCCGGGCGTACCGCCGAACGCTTCGTGGAGCACGACGGCGAGCGCTGGTACCGCAGCGGCGACCTGGCGCGCTATCGGCCCGACGGCGTGCTGGAGTTCCTCGGCCGCGCCGACCACCAGGTGAAGATCGGCGGCCACCGCATCGAACTCGGCGAGGTCGAGTCCGCGCTGGAGGACGACCCCGCCGTGCTGCACGCGGTCGCCACGGTCCTCGACACCCCGGTACGGCACCTGGCCGCGGCCGTGTCCGCGCGCGGTCGCGCGCCGGGCCCGGACACCGCGCCCGCCCGTGGAGAGACACCCGGCCCGGACGCCGTGCGCGCCCGTGGTGCGGCACCCGACCCCGACGCCGTACGCGCCCGGGCGGCGGAGCGGCTGCCCGCCTACATGGTGCCCGAGCGCGTCCTCGTCCTCGACGAGCTGCCGCTGACCGCCAACGGCAAGCTCGACCGGGCGGCGGTCCACCGGACACTCACCGAGGCCGCGGGCCGTGCCGCGCCCCGCATCTCCGCCCCGGCCGGCCCGGTGGAGAGCGCCGTCGCGGCCGAGTGGGCCGATCTGCTGGGCGGGGCCGAAGTGGGGCGCGAGAGCGGCTTCTTCCTGCTGGGCGGGGACTCCCTGATCGCGACCCGCCTGATCGGCCGGCTGCGCGCCGCCGGCTTCCCGGACGCCCGCGTGGCCGACCTGTTCGCCCACCCTGTGCTCCAGGACTTCTGCGCGACGCTGCGCCCCCGCCCGTCCGACGACCGGGAGCCCGCCCCGCCCGTCCTCGTCCCCGACCCGGACCGCGCCCACGAGCCCTTCCCGCTGACGGACGTCCAGGCCGCCTACCACACCGGCCGCGACCCCCGCTTCACCCTCGGTGGCGTCGGCACCTGGCACTACACCGAGTTCGACGGCACCGGCGTCGACCTGGACCGGCTGGAGCACGCCTGGAACACCCTCGTGCGACGGCACGGCATGCTCCGGGCCGTCGTCGAGGACGGGCACCAGCGGGTCCTGCCCGAGGTCCCGCGGGTGCGCGTCCCGGTGGAGGACGCGCCCGCCGGAGCGGAGGCCGAGGCCCTGGCGGGCCTCCGCGCCCGCCTGTCCCAGCAGGTCCGCGACCCCGCGCGGTGGCCGCTGTTCGCCCTCGGGGCCGTACGCCACCACGGCGACGACGGCGAGGTGCGCACCCGCCTCGGCATCGGCCTGGACTACCTCGTCCTCGACGCCCTCTCCCTCACCACCCTCTACGCCGAACTGAACGCCCTCTACGCCGACCCGGACCACCGGCTGCCGCCCGTCGACATCACCTTCCGCGACTGCCTGACCGGTCTCCCCGCGGACCCCGGGTCGGTGGCCCGGGCCCGCGCCCACTGGCAGGACCGGCTCGCCGAACTGCCGCCCCCGCCCGCCCTGCCCCACGACCGGGATCCGGCCACGCTCCAGGCGCCCGTCTTCACCCGCCGCCGGCTGACCCTGCCCGCCGAGGACTGGCGGGCGGTGAAACGGCGCGCGGTCCGGTACGGCCTGACACCCTCCACCGTGCTGCTGGCCCTGTACGCGGAAGTCCTGGAGGCCTGGAGCGGAACCGACGCCGTCACCGTCACGCTCACCCTCTTCAACCGGCGCGACACGCACCCCCACATCCACCGGGTACTGGGCGACTTCACCACCCTCTCCCTCGCCGGGCACCGGCGCGAGGGCGCGGCCTGGCTCCCGGCGGCCCTCGCCCTGCAACGCCGTCAGGCGGCGGACCTGGACCACACCGACGTGCCGGTCGACTGGCTGCTGCGGGAGTTCGGCCGCCGCACGGGCACCGTGGACGCCGCCGCGCCCGTGGTGTTCACCAGCGCCATCGGCGTGGGCGACGCCACGCTGGCCGGCCCGGGCACCGGCTTCCCCGAGAAGGTCTGGGGCATCTCCCAGTCCCCGCAGGTCTGCCTGGACAACCAGGTCACCGAGGAGTCCGGGAACCTCGTCGTCACCTGGGACGCGGTGGAGGAGCTGTTCCCCGAGGGCGTGGTGGACGCCATGTTCGACGCCCACGCGGCCCTGCTGAGCCACCTCGTCACCGGCGACTGGGAGGCACCGCTGCCCGACCTGTTGCCCGCCGCCCAGGGCGCCCGGCGTGCCGCCGCCGCACGGGAGGCCGCCCTGGAGCCGGCCGACCCGCGCCCGCTGCACGAGACCTTCTTCGCCCGCGCGGCCGACCGCCCCGACCGCACCGCCCTGGTCACGACGGCGGGGGAGGAGACGAGCTACGGAACCCTCGCCGCACAGGCACTGCGCACCGCCGCCGCGCTCGTCGACGCGGGCGTGGCGCCGGGCGAGCCGGTCGCGGTCACCCTGCCCAAGGGCCCGGAGCAGATCGCGGCGGTCCTGGGCGTCCTCGCGGCGGGCGCCGCCTACGTCCCCCTCGGCCACGGACAGCCCGCCGCCCGGCTCGCGCGGGTCCACGCCACGGCACGGTTCCGCATCGTCGTCGGACAATGGCCCGACCAGGACGGTACGGGCCCCCGCGCCCTCCCCTTCCCCACCACGCAGACCCACGAGCCGCTGCCGGCGCCGCTCGGAACGTCCCCCTCGGCCCTCGCGTACGTGATCTTCACCTCCGGGTCGACGGGCGAGCCCAAGGGCGTCGAGATCCCGCACGCCGCCGTCTGGAACACGGTCGCGGACATCAACGCCCGGCACGGCATCGGCCCGGACGACCGGGTCCTCGCCCTGTCCGCGCTGGACTTCGACCTCTCCGTGTACGACGTCTTCGGCCTGCTCTCCGCGGGCGGTTCCCTCCTCGTCCCCACCGAGGACCAGCGCCGCGAACCGGCCCGCTGGCCCGGTCTGGTGGAGCGGTACGGCGTCACCGTGTGGAACACCGTCCCCGCCCTGCTCGACCTCCTGCTCGACGCCGATGAACAGGGCGCTCCCCACGTGCGGGGGCTGCGCACCGCGCTGGTCTCCGGCGACTGGATCGGCCTCGACCTCCCCGGCCGACTGCGCGCCCGCACCGCACGGCCCTGCGCGTTCGTCGCCATGGGCGGCGCGACCGAGGCCGCCATCTGGTCCAACACCCTCACCGTCACCGAGGTGGACCCGCGGTGGGCGTCCGTGCCCTACGGCCGCCCCCTGACCGGGCAGCACTACCGGGTGGTCGATCCGGCCGGGCGGGACTGCCCCGACTGGGTCCCGGGCGAACTGTGGATCGGCGGCGCGGGACTGGCCCGCGGCTATCTGGGCGATCCCGCCCGCACCGCCGAGAAGTTCCTCGTACGGGACGGGCGGCGCTGGTACCGGACGGGCGACCTGGGCCGGTTCCGCGGCGACGGGCTGCTGGAGTTCCTCGGCCGCCTCGACACCCAGCTCAAGATCGCCGGCCACCGTGTCGAGGCGGGGGAGATCGAGGCCGCCCTGGAGTCCCACCCGGCCCTCGCCCGGGCCGCCGTCGTGGCCGTGGGGGAGCGCACCGCGAAGCGCCTGGCCGCCTTCGCCGTACCCCTCAACGCCGCCGAACCCCCGGCAGTCGAGGACCTCCTGGGCCACCTCGCGGACCGCGTCCCCGCCTACGCCGTCCCGTCCCGCGTCCTGCTGCTGCCCGCCCTGCCGCTCACCGCCAACGGCAAGGTCGACCGCAACGCCCTGACGGACACGGCGGGCCCCGACCCCGCGCCCGCCGGCGCCGAACCCCCGCGCGAGGGCACCGAGACGGATCTCGCCGCGCTCTGGCGGGAGCACCTGCCGGAACCCGTGTCCGACCGCCACGCCAACTTCTTCACCCTCGGCGGCGACAGCCTCTCCGCGCTGCGCCTGCTCACGGCGATCGAACGCCGCCTCGGCGCCACCGTGCCCGTCCGCCGCTTCTTCGCCGCACCGACCATCGCCGCGCTCGCCGCGGACATCACCCGAACGCTCGCGGCCCACGAGACCGCCTACGAGACCGGAGAGCTGTGAACATCGCCGAACTGCTGGCCCGTTACGCCGACGAGGGCGTCATCCTGTGGGCCGACGACGGACAACTGCGGTTCCGGGCCCCCGAGGGCCGCCTCACCGACGCGCACCGCGCCGAACTGCGCACACACAAGGCGGCCATCCTGGACCACCTGGCCGCCGATGAGCCCTCGCTGCGCGCCGACCCCGTCGGCCGCCACGACCCCTTCCCCCTGACGGACATCCAGGCCGCCTATCTCATCGGCCGCACCGACGCCTACGCCTACGGCGGTGTCGGCTGCCACGCCTACGTCGAACTGGAGTACCCGGAGCTCGACGTGGACCGGGTCACCGCCGTGTGGCGGGAGCTGGTCCGGCGGCACGACATGCTGCGCGCCGTCATCCACCACGACGGCCACCAGCGGGTCCTGCCCGACGTACCCGACCTCGCCGTCGGCACCGACGACCTGACCGCGCTCCCGGCCGCCGACGCCGAGGCGGAGCTGGCACGCACCCGTGCCCGGCTGTCCGCACGCGAGGCCCCCACCGACCGGTGGCCGCTCCTCGACGTCCACGTGAGCCGGACCGCCGGGCGGGCCGTGCTCCACCTCGCCGTCGACATGCTCGTCGTCGACCACGCCAGCCTGCGCCTCCTGCTCGCCGAGTTCCAGCACCGCTACGGCGGCGGCACCCTCTCCGAGGCACCGCGGATCACCTTCCGCGACTACGTCCTGGCCCGCCGCGCACTGACCGGCACCGACGGCCACACCCGCGACCGCGCGTACTGGACCGAACGGCTCGACACCCTGCCGCCCGCCCCCGAACTGCCCCTCGCCGAATCCTGGGAGGCCGCGGTGAGCGCCTCCGGGAGCGCTACCAGCACGCCCACCGAGGCGGTGACGTTCCGCCGGCTGGAGGTCCTGCTGCCCGCCGCCGACCGGGAGCGGTTCACCGGGCGTGCCGCCCGGCGCGGACTGACGGTGTCCACGGCCCTGCTCACCGCCTACGCCGAGACGGTCGGCCGCTGGTCGCGCACCAGCCGGTTCACGCTCAACGTCCCCACGGTCGACCGGCCCGGCCTGCACGAGGACATCGGCCGCCTCGTCGGCGACTTCACCTCGCTCGAACTCCTCGCCGTCGACCTCGACACCCCGGCCGCCTTCGCCGAGCGGACGGCGGCCCTCGGGGAGCAGCTCCTCGAAGACCTGACGCACCCGCTGTTCACCGGCTCCGAGGTGCTCGCCGAGCTCTCCCGCCGGGCCGGCGCCCCGGTCCTGATGCCGGTCGTCTTCACCAGCGCCCTGGGCGCGGGCGGCACCGCCGAGGGCGTGCCCCCCGAGGTGACCCACGCCGCCACCCGGACCCCGCAGGTGTGGCTCGACTGCCAGGTCATGCACCGCGGCGACGCGCTGGCCCTGTCCTGGGACATCCGGGAGGGCGCGCTCGCCCACGGCGTCGCCGAGGCCATGTTCGACGCCTGGACGGCGCTCGTACGACGGCTGTCGGCCGAGGGCGAGGACGGGGAGGCCGCCTGGGACACCCCGGCCGGCATCCCACTCCCCGCGGACCAGGCGGCCCGCCAACGGGCGGTCAACGCGACCGGCGGACCGCTGCCGGACGCCCTCCTCCACGAACCCCTGCTCGCCCGGGCCCGGGCCACACCCGACGCCCTCGCCGTCCGCACACCCGAAACGGCGCTCACCTACCGGCAGTTGACCGACCGTGCCGGCGCGGTCGCCGAGGCACTGGCCGCCCGCGGACTGCGGCCCGGGGAACCCGTCGCCATCTGGGCCGACAAGGGCTGGGAACAGATTGTCGCCGTCCTCGGCACGCTCATGGCGGGCGGCGCCTACCTGCCCGTCGACACGGCCCAGCCCGCCGCCCGCCGGGACACCATCCTCGCCGACGCGGGCGTCCGCACGGTCCTCACCCAGTCCTGGCTCGCCGAGGCCGACGACCTCCCGGCGACCGTGTCGGCCCTCGCCGTCGACCTCCTCGCCGAAACCCCTGCCTCGCCCGTTCCGGCCGCACCCCGACGCGACCCCGACGACCTCGCCTACGTCATCTACACCTCCGGCTCCACCGGCACGCCCAAGGGCGTCATGATCAGCCACCGGGCCGCCCTCAACACCGTCCAGGACATCAACCGTCGCCACGCGGTCACCGACCGCGACCGCGTCCTCGGCATCGCCGGACTCGGCTTCGACCTGTCCGTCTACGACCTGTTCGGGCCGCTCGCCGTCGGCGCCACCCTCGTCCTGCCCCGCGCCGACCGGCGCGGCGACCCCTCCCACTGGGCCGAACTCGTCCGTGACCTCGGCGTCACGGTGTGGAACTCGGTCCCCGGCCAGCTCCACATGCTGTGCGACTGGCTCCGCTCCGAACCCCCCACCGGGGACAGCACGCTGCGGCTCGCGCTGATCTCCGGCGACTGGATACCGGTCACCCTGCCCGGCCAGGCCCGCGCCCTGCTGCCCGGACTGGAGATCGTCTCCCTCGGCGGCGCCACCGAAGGCTCCATCTGGTCCATCGCCCACCCCATCGGCGAGGTGGACACCGCCCGCCCGAGCATCCCCTACGGCACCCCGCTGACCAACCAGACCTTCGAGGTGCTCGACGGACACCTGCGGCCGCGGCCCGAATGGGTGCCGGGCGAGCTGTACATCGGCGGCGCGGGCGTCGCCCTCGGCTACCTCGGCGACGAGACCCGCACCGCCGAGCGGTTCCTCACCCACCCCGGCACCGGGGAGCGGCTCTACCGCACCGGCGACCTCGGCCGCTACCTGCCCGACGGCACCATCGAGTTCCTGGGCCGGGAGGACGCCCAGATCAAGATCCGCGGCTACCGCGTCGAACTCGCCGAGGTGGAGGCCGCCGTGCAGGCCCATCCGGCCGTCGCGGCGGGCGCCGTCGTCGTCGACGACTCGGCCGCGGGCGGCCGCCGCCTGGCCGCCTTCGTGGAGACCGCCCGCAGGGACGGCGACGAGCGGGCCGCACCGGGCGCGGAACAGGCGCGCGCGGCGGCCGCCGACGCCGTGCGGGAGGCCTCCGCGGCCGTCGACGAGGAGCGGCTGAGGGAGTTCCTGACCGCGCTCGACGAGGTGGCCCTCGCCGAGATGACCCGCGTCCTTACCCGCTCCGGAGTCTTCGACGACGGTGCCGCCCGCACCGCCGACGAGGTGGGCACCGCACTGCGCGCCACCCCCCGCCACCGGCACCTCCTGCGGCGCTGGCTGCGCGCCCTCGCCGCCCGGGACCGGCTCACCCACCGGCCCGCCGACGACACCTACACGGGCCTCGCCCCCGCCGCCCCCGGCACGGAGCACCACTGGCGGCGGGCCGCCGACCTGGAGCACCGGATCGGCTGGAGCACCGAACTGCTGACCGTGATGCGCACCTGCGCCGACCGGCTGCCCGAACTGCTCGCCGGCGACGTGGGCATCCGGGACCTGCTCTTCCCCGGCGCCGCGACGGACGCCGCCGACGCCGCCTACCGGGACAACCTCGCCATCCGGCACCTCAACCGCGCGGTGGTCGCCGCGCTGCGCGAGCTCGCCGCGCACCACACCGGCGAGGAGCGGCTGCGGATACTGGAGGTGGGCGGCGGGGTCGGCGGCACCACCGGCGAACTGGTGCCCGTCCTCGCCGAGTACGGCGTCGACTACCTGTTCACCGACCCCTCCGCGTTCTTCCTGAACGAGGCCCGCGAACGCTTCGCCGACCACGGCTGGGTCCGTTACCAGCGCTTCGACGTCGACGAGGACCCGCGCACCCAGCACCTGCTGCCGAACACCTTCGACGTCGTCGTCTGCGCCAACACCCTGCACGCCGCCGCCGACGCGGACGCGGCCGTGGGACGGCTGCGGGAACTGCTCGTGCCGGGCGGACAGCTCGTCTTCGTGGAGAACACCCGCGAGCAGAACCTGCCGCTGCTGGTCTCCATGGAGTTCCTGGAGCTCGCCGGCCGGACCTGGACCGACGTGCGGGAGCACACCGGCCAGTCCTTCCTCACCCACACGCAGTGGCGTGAACTCCTCGCCCGGCACACCGCGTCCGACGTCACCTCGCTGCCCGGGAAGCAGGACGCGCTCGCGCTCACCGGACAGGAAGTGTTCCTCGCCACGATGAAGGACGACCGGCACCACGTGCCGACCGGGGAACTGGCCCGCACCGCGGCCACCCGGCTCCCGGAGTACATGCTCCCCTCCGTGTGGCAGGTCGTCGACGCCCTGCCCCGCACGGCCAACGGCAAGACCGACCGCGCCCGCCTCGCCACCTGGCTGCCCCGCGAGAGCACCCCGGCCGTCGTGGCCGAACAGCCCCGCGACGAACTGGAGCAGAGTCTGGCCGGCCTGTGGTCGGAACTCCTCGCGGTCGACCACGTCACCCGCGACGACGACTTCTTCGATCTCGGCGGCGACTCGCTCCTGGTGGCCCGGATGGTGGGCCGGCTGCGCGAACGCGTACCGCGGGCGGCCGACCTGGAGTGGGAGGTCGTACTGCGCCACATGCTGCGCCGCCCCACCGTCGCCGGACTCGCCGGGTTCCTGCGCGGCCTGGCCGGCCCGCAGGACGCGCCCGCGCCGGACGCCGTGCGCACGGACCCGGTGATCCACCTGCACGGCGCCCGGTCGGACGACGAGCCCACCACCGTGCTCGTGCACGCCGGAACCGCGACGATCATGCCCTATCGGGCGCTGATCACCGAGATCAGGCGCCGCTCGCCCGGCCTCGCCGAGGTCGTCGGCGTGGAGGTTCCGGACCTGGGCGGTTTCCTCGCCGCCCCGCCGGACGGGCTCATCGAGCAACTGGCGGCCGACTACGCGCGCGCCCTGACCGCGGACGGACGCCGCCGCTTCCACGTCGTCGGCTACTGCCTGGGCGGACTGATCGCCACCGAGGTGGCCCGCAACCTGGCCGAGTCCGGCGCCGAGGTGGAGAGCCTCACCGTCATCAGCAGCCACAGCCCCCGCTTCCGCCTCGACGACGAACTGCTCGCCGAGTACTCCTTCGCCGTCATGATGGGCATCGACCCGGCCGCACTCGGCTTCCCCGACGACCAGTACCGGGTGGCCGCGGCGGCCGACGCCGTCCTCGCCGGGAGCCCCGGTGTCCTGCCGGACGGCGGACTCGCCGCGCTGCCCGCGGAGTTCGAGGACGTGGCCGGCCGCTTCCGGCGCCTCGCCGAGGTGCCCCGCGCCACCCGCATCGCGCGGATGTGCGAGGCGGTGCCCCCCTCGGCCGGCAGCTACGCACCCGACCACATGACACGGCTCTTCCTCGCCTTCCGGCAGAGCGTCTTCGCCATCACCCGCTACACCGCCGAGCCCTACGCCGGCGACATCACCTTCCTGCGGCACGACGGCGCCTACCCCTTCCCCGGAAGCAAGGACGCCGTCACCGCCTACTGGGAGGAACTCACCCTGGGCGACCTGGACATCGTGGACATCGGCGGCGACCACTACAGCTGCCTCTCCGTCGAGCACGCGCCCGGCATCCTCAAGACCCTCGGCGAACTGACCCGGGGGGCGATCACCCGATGAGCACACCCGTGATCGGGGTCCTGGGGGCCTCCGGGGCCGTCGGCCGGGCCGCCGTACACGCCCTGCGCGCACTCGGGCACACCGGGCTCCGCCTCGGCGGGCGGACCCCGTCGGCCCTGTGCGCGGTGGCCCAGGAGGAACCCGGCAGCCACGACGAGACCGTCTGGGCGGACGCCGACGCACCGCAGGGCCTGCGCGCCTTCACCGAGGGCTGCGACATCGTCCTCAACTGCGCCGGCCCCACCTACCGGCTCCGCGCCACCGTCGCCTCGGCCGCACTGGCCGCCGGCGCGCACTGCGTCGACGTGGCCGGGGACGACCCGGCCGCCGAGGACCTGTCGAAGGACGGCGACCCGGCCCGCGACGGCCGCACCGTCGTGCTGTCGGCGGGCGCCCTGCCCGGCCTGTCCAGCCTCCTGCCCCGCTGGCTCGCCGGGCAGGGCCTGGACACCGTCTCCGCGCTGACCGCGCACTGCGGCGGCCTGGAGAGCTGCACACCGACCGTCGCCCGCGACCTCATGCTCTCCCTCACCTCCGGCGGCGCGGACGGCGCGGCCTACGGCGAGGCGCTCGCCGCCGTCCGCGACGGCCGGCGCGTACCCCGCGCCCTGCGCACCGCCGAGGACACCGAACACGCCGTCTTCCCCGGCCGGGTGGCCGTGCAGCCCTACCTCAGCGGCGAGAGCGAACGCCTCGCCCACGCCCTGGGCCTGGACCGGCTCGACTGGTACAACGTCCACCCCGGCCCCGCGGTACGGGCGCTGCTCGGCCGGCTGCCGGCGAGCCTGGCCGCCGGGGAGGACCCGGCCGCACTGGCGGACCGGCTGCTCCTCGCCGCCGACCTCGACCTGGCCGGACGTACCCCCTACTACGTCATGGACTTCCTCCTGTCGGGCACCGCCTCCGGACGGCCGGCCACGGCCGGACTGACGCTGCGCACGGCCAGCAGCTACCGGCTCACCGCCGCCGTGGGGGCGCTCGCGGTGGACGCCGTGCTCCGCGGGGCCGTACCGCCCGGCGTGCACTTCGCCTGCGACGTACTGGACCCGGACACGGTGGTGCGGCACCTGCGCTCCCACGGGATCGCCGGGCTGCGGCTCACGGGGACGGCGGCCGAGGCCGCACCGGTGGAAGAGGGTGTGCTGTGAGCGCTGCTCCGACGCCCTTCCGCGTTCTGGTCTGCGGCACCAACTTCGGCCGCTTCTACGCCGAGGCGGCCCGCGGGCGCCCCGGTTACACGCTCGCCGGCCTCCTCAGCCGGGGCTCGGCCGCCTCCCGTGCGTACGCCCGCCGTCTGGGCGTCCCGCACTACACGGACGTCGACGACCTCCCGGACGGCATCGACGCCGCCTGCGTGGCGGTCAGTTCGTCCATATCGGGCGGGCAGGGCACCGACCTGGCCCGGGCGCTCATGGACCGGGGCATCCACGTCCTCCAGGAACACCCCGTCCACCTCACGGAGCTGACGGAGAACTACCGGCACGCCCGCCGCCGGGGAGTGCGGTACCGCCTCAACACCCACTACCCGCACGTCACCCCCGTCCGCGCCTTCACCGACGCGGCCCGCAGGCTCCGCGCACGGCAGCGGCCGCTCTTCGTGGACGCCGCCACACCGGTGCACCTGATGCACCCCCTGGTGGACATCCTCGGACGGACACTGGGCACCCTGCGGCCCTGGCGGTTCGCGGACCCCGCGCCGCTGCCCGCCGACATCGGGCCGCAGCCCTTCCGGTCCCTCCAGGGCGTGTTCGCGGGCGTGCCCCTCACCCTGCGGGTGCACCACCAGCTCGACCCGTCCGACCGGGACAACCACGCCCTGCACTGGCACCGGATCTCCCTCGGCACCGAGGGCGGCGTCCTCACCCTGGCCGACACCCACGGGCCCGTCCTGTGGAGCCCGCGGCTGCACGTCGGGCGGGACGCCGGCCGGCGCCTCGTCCTCGACGGGCCGGGCACCGGACGCCTGGGGCTGGCGACCACGTCCGTCGTCGGCGACACGGTGCCCTTCCGCACCGTCTTCTCCGACCTGTGGCCCGAGGCCGTCGGCAGGGCACTGGACGGATTGCGTGACGCCGTCGAGCAGGGCGGGGACGCGCTGCGCACGGGCCAGTACGACCTCGCCGTGTGCCGCGTCTGGACCGACCTCGCGGCACGGCTGGGACCGCCGGAGATCGTCCGGCCGGACACACCGCGGCCCCTGGCGGTCAGCGACATGTTCCCGGTGCCGGAACCGTCTCCCGTCCCCACATCCACCGGGCCCGCCCCCGCCCCCGCCGACACCGCGTCCTACACGCCGTCGGCGGAGTTCTTCGACCTCGTCGCGGCCGAGCACACCGCGACCGCGAGCGCCCCCGCGATCGCCGCGCTCCTCGCCGACGCCGACCTGAGCGGCGGGCCGGTGGTCGACGTCGGCGCCGGAACCGGGCTGGTGACCGAGGCCGTCGCCCGGGCCCGGCCGGACGCGGAGATCCTCGCCTGCGAACCGGCGGTCGGCATGCGGGCCGTGCTCACCAGCCGGGTGTTCAGCGATCCGGACCTGCGCTCCCGGGTCACGGTCACGGCGGACGCGGCCCCTGACCTGGACCTTCCCGACCGGGTCAGTGCTGTCCTGCTCTGCGGGGTCCTCGGCCACCTCGACGCCGACGGCCGGGCCCTGCTGTGGCGACGGCTGACCCGGCGGCTGGCCCCCGGCGGGCTCGTGGTCGTCGAACTCATGGGCTTCGACGAGCCGTTGGTCCTCCCCGAGACCCGGCTCGCGACCGCCACGGCGGGCAGGCAGCGCTACGAGTGGTCGTTCGGCGGCGTCCCCGACGACGCGGACGGCGCGATGCGCCTGCACTCCACCTGGCGCGTCTACGCCGACGACGCCACGGAGCCGGTGCGCGAGGTGCACGACTCCTACCGCTGGATCCCCTTCGGCCTGAAGGACGTGGAGGCCGAGTCCGGCCTGACCGCCCGCCCCCTGCCGACCCGCCCCGGCGCACCCCCACTGGCCGCGCTCACCCTTCCTCCCGTTTCCCCCGTTGCCCACCCCACTCAGACCGAGGACCACCGATGAGCACACCCCCGCCCACGCCCCGCGACTTCCCGATGCGGCGCGGCTGCCCCTTCGCCGCGCCCGAGGAGTACGCCGCCCTGCGCACCGAGGACCCGGTCGCCCGCGTCACCCTGCCCACGGGGCGGGAGGCCTGGGTGGTGAGCCGGTACGACGACGTGCGCGAACTGCTCTCGGACCCGCGCGTCAGCGCGGACATCACCCGGCCCAACTTCCCCGCCCTCGGCGAGGGGGAGCAGGAGGCCGGGGCGAAATTCAGGCCCTTCATCCGCACCGACGCGCCCGAGCACACCCGATACCGGCGGATGCTGCTGCCGGTGTTCACCGTGCGCCGGGTGCGGGCGATGCGTCCCGCCGTACAGGCGCGCGTGGACGAGATCCTGGACGCCATGCTCGCCGGCGGCGGCCCCACGGACTTCGTCGCCGCGTACGCCAACGCCGTGTCCACCTCGGTGATCTGCGAACTGCTCGGCGTCCCCCGGGAGAACCTGGAGTTCTTCCGGGACGTCACCCGGATCTCCGGGTCCCGCCACAGCACCGCCGCACAGGTCTCCGAGGCGCTCGGGGGTCTCTTCGGACTGCTCGCGGAACTGGTCGCCCAGCGGCGGGACGAACCCCGCGACGACCTGATCTCCAGGCTCGTCACCGAGCAACTGGCCCCCGGCCACGTCACGATGGAGCAACTGCTCTCCACACTCGGCATCACGATCAACGCCGGCCGCGAGACCACCACCAGCATGATCGCCCTGAGCACCCTGCTCCTCCTGGACCGCCCGGACCTGCGGGAGGAACTGCGCCGCGACCCCTCCCTGATGCCGGCCGCCGTCGACGAACTCCTGCGCGTGCTCTCCGTCGCCGACTCCATCCCGTTGCGCGTCGCCGCCGAGGACATCGAGCTGTCCGGCCGGACCGTGCCCGCCGACGACGGGGTCATCGCCCTCCTCGCCGGGGCCAACCACGACCCCGAACAGTTCGACCACCCCGAGCGGGTCGACTTCCGCCGCACGGACAACCACCACGTGGCGTTCGGCTTCGGCGTGCACCAGTGCGTCGGGCAGCACCTGGCGCGGCTGGAACTGGAGATCGCGCTGGAGACGCTCCTGCGCCGCGTCCCGACGCTGCGCCTCGCGGGGGAGCGGGACCAGGTCGTCGTCAAGCACGACTCGGCCACCTTCGGCCTGGAAGAACTGAGGGTGACCTGGTGAGCGCCGCCGTCCCGCATCTCCCGCCGGCCGCCCCCGTCCGCACCGCCCGCGGGGACAGCCCGTGGATCAGACGGTGGAGCGGCGGTGGCGCCACGTCCCGGGCCACCCTGGTCTGTCTGCCGCACGCGGGCGGCAGCGCGACCTTCTACCGGCCCTGGGCCGCGCTGCTGCCGCCCGAGGTGGAACTCCTCGCCCTTCAGTACCCGGCCCGCGAGGAGCGCGTCGAGGACCCGGGGATCACCGGCATGGGCGAGCTGGTGACCGCGGTGGCCGACGCCCTGCTGCCGCTGCTCGACCGGCCGTACGCCCTCTTCGGGCACAGCATGGGCTCCGCCGTGGCCTGGGAACTGGCCCACGAGCTCCGGCGCCGCGGCGCCCCCGCCCCGCGCCGGCTCTTCGCCTCCGGCCGCGCCGCCCCCGGCACGGCCGTCACCGGACAACTGCACCGCCAGAGCGACGACGTGCTCGGCGCCGAACTCACCCGGCTCGGCGGCACGAGCGGCGAGATCCTCGACGACCCCGGACTGCGCGCCCTGGTCCTTGCCGCCGTACGCCACGACTACCGGATCATCGAGACCCACCGCCCGGCCGACCGGCCACCGCTGAGCTGCCCGGTCCATGTGCTGACCGGCGCCGACGACCCCGAGCTCGGCGCGGCACGCGGCCGCGACCGGGCCGGCGGCTGGGCGGACCTCACCACCGCCCGTACCGAGGTGCGGGTCTTCCCCGGCGACCACTTCTACCTCACCCCGCACCGCCGCGAGGTGGTGGCCACCGTCCTGCGCCGGATGGACCCCTCGCTGGCCACGGGCGCCCGCACCTGGCCGAGCACCCCGTGAACCGCCCGGACCGGCAGACCCGCCCGGCCCCCCGTCCCCGGAGACCGTCGTGATCGACTACTACTCGCCGTCGGCCGAGTTCTACGAACTGGTCGCCACCCGGCACACCGCCAGCAGCGGCCCCCCGCTCACCCGCGTCCTCAGCGGCCTGGACGTCTCCCACGGCCCCGTCCTGGAGATCGGCGCCGGCACCGGACGCGTGACGGAGGTCATCGCCTCCGCGCTGCCCGGGGCGGAGGTCCTCGCCGCCGAACCGTCGGCCACCATGCGCGCCATGCTCACCTCCCGGGTCGCCCGCGACCCGGACCTGCGGCGCCGGGTCACGGTGGTCGACGGCGCGGCCCAGGACCTCGTCCTGCCCGAACGGCTCTCCGCTGTGGTGATCTTCGGGGTCGCCGGTCACCTCACCGTCCCCGAACGCGTGGCGCTGTGGAAGCGGCTCGCGGCCCGCCTGCCCGACGGGGCCCCCATCGTCGTGGAGCTGATGGGGGTCTCCGCGCCCCGTGTCATCCCGCCGGTGATGTCCCTGCGGGAGACCATCGGCCGCCAGACCTACGAATGGTGGATCGGCGGCGAACCCGCCGGGGGCGACGCCATGCGGTTCACCACCACCTGGAAGGTGCTGCGCGAGGGCCGCACCGTGCGCGAGGTCGCCGACAGCTACGACTGGCACACCTTCGACGTCGCCCGGCTGGCCCGGGAGGCCGGCATGACCAGCCGCCGCATCACCGAGGCGGGCGGCAGGCCCATCCCCGAAATCGGAGTACTCCTCAAGTGACGTCACCCACCTCCCGCCCCGGCCCGCAGCCGGCCGCCCCCGCCCCGGACACCGGGGCGCCCCCGCCGCTGCGCACGCTCGCCGCACCCGTCCGGGGCCGGCTGGCTCTCGCCGCCGGCCTCCAGGCCGTCGCCGCCCTCGCCGGAGTGGTCCCGTTCATCGCCGTCTCGCTCCTCGCCGACCGCCTCACCGACGGAGCCTCCGCCGACGCCCTGTGGCCGCTGGTCGCGCTGGCGTGCGCGGCCGGTCTGTTCGCCCTGGTGTGCGGAACGGCGGCCGGCGCCCTCGCCCACCTCGCCGACAACGACCTTCAGCTCGCCCTCCGCCGCCGGCTCGCCCGGCACATCGGCCGGCTGCCCCTGGGCCGGTTGACCGAGAAGGGCACCGGCGAGATCGAACAGGCGGTGCACGACGACGTCGGCGCCCTGCACACGCTGTTCGCGCACACCCTGCTCGACGTGGTCGCCGTGCTCACTGCCCCGGTCCTCGCCCTGGCCTACCTGTTCACCGTCGACTGGCGCCTCGCCCTGCTCGCCGTCGTGCCGCTGCTGCTCGGCCTGCTCCTCTTCCGGCGGGCCATGTCCGGCGCGGCGGCACAGATGGCCGAGTTCGGCGCCGCGATCGGACGGATCTCCGCCGCCGCCGTGGAGTTCGCGGCCGGCATCGCCGTGTTCAAGAGCTTCGGACGCGGCCGCAGGGCGCACGAGCGGTTCGTCCGCGCGACCGAGGGGTTCGCCGACTTCTTCTCCGGCTGGGTGCGGGCCACCCTGGTCAGCTCCACCGCCGCCGTCCTGGTCGTCACCCCGGCCGTCGTACTGCTGCTCCTGTCCCTGGCGGGCGCGCTCCTCGTGACCCGGGACGGGATGCCCGCCGCGCGGCTCGTCCCCTTCCTGCTGCTCGGACCCGCCGTCGCCGCGCCCATGGGCGTCGTCGGCCCCCGCGTCCAGCAGATCCGGGCCGGCCAGGCCGCCGCCGTACGCCTCACCGAACTGCTGCGCGCCCCCACGCTCCCCGAACCCGCGGCCCCCGTCCTGCCCGACGGCCACCACGTCTCGATGCGCGGCGTGTCCTTCTCCTACGACGGGCGCACCGACGTCCTCAGCGGCGTCGACCTCGACCTCGTGCCCGGCACCGTGACCGCGCTCGTCGGACCCTCCGGTTCGGGCAAGTCCACCCTGGCCTCGCTGCTGCCCCGCTTCCACGACGTCACCGCCGGCACCGTCACCCTCGGCGGCGCCGACGTGCGGGACATCCCCGCGACCGAGCTGTACCGCCGGGTCGGCTTCGTCCTCCAGGACGTACGGCTGCTGCGGGCGAGCGTCGCCGACAACATCCGCCTGGGCCGTCCCGACGCCACCGACGAGGAGGTTGAACGGTGCGCCCGCGCCGCCCGCCTCCACGACCGCGTCCTGGCCCTGCCCGACGGCTACGCCACCCAACTCGGCTCGGGCCTCGCCCTGTCCGGCGGCGAGGCCCAACGCCTGTCCATCGCGCGGGCGTTGCTCGCCGACGCGCCCGTCCTCGTCCTCGACGAGGCGACCGCGTACGCCGACCCGCACTCCGAGGCGCTGATCCAGGACGCGCTGTCCGCGCTCGCGGCCGGCCGCACCCTGCTCGTCATCGCCCACCGGCTGTCCACCATCCGCTCGGCCGACCGGATCGTGGTCCTGGAGGACGGCCGCGTCACCGCACAGGGCCGCCACGACGACCTGCTGGCCGCCGGGGGCCGCTACGCGTCGCTGTGGAACGCCCAGCGAAACCCGGACGACATCCCGGAGGGAAGCACCCGATGATCCGACAGCTCTACCGCGTCCTCGGCCCGGAGGGCTCCCGGCCGCTGAACCGGCTGCTCGTCCTCCAGTCGGGCGCGGCCGTCCTCCAGGGCATCGCCTTCGCCCTACTCGTGCCCGTCCTGCGCGCCCTCCTCGGCCCCGACCCCGACGAGGCGTGGCCCTGGCTGACCGCGTTCGCCGGCTGCGTACTCGCGTACGCCGTGCTCCAGGGCGCCGCCCTCGGCGGCGGGTTCTCGGCCGGCTCCCGGCTCTCCCGGGTGCTGCACCGCCGCATGGCGGACCAGGCCCTGCGGCTGCCGCTGGGCTGGTTCACCGCCGGCCGCACCGCCGAGTTCAGCAGGCTCGCCGGACAGAACGTCCTCCAGGTGATGAGCACCCCGGCCCATCTGCTCCGCCCGTTCCTCACCTCCTTCCTCACCCCGGCGACACTGGTGGCCGCCACCTTCTTCTTCGACGTCCGCACCGCTCTGGTGCTGCTGGCGTGCGCGCCCGTGCTCTTCGCCGTGCAATGGGCGAGCACGGCGGTGATGCGGCGGCTCGACCTCGGCCGGGACGCGGCGATCGGCGAATCCGCCGACCGGGTGCTGGAGTTCGCCCGGAACCAGCCCGTCCTGCGGGCGTTCGGCCGGACGGCCGAGGGGTACGGGGCGCTGGACGACGCCCTGGTGGCCGAGGCGCGCGCGGACCGGCGGCTCATCGCACGGGGCCTGCCCGGCCTGGTCTCCTTCTCGTTCGCCACCCGGCTCGTCTTCGCCCTGCTGCTCGCACTGGGCGTGTCCTGGCGGCTCGACGGATCGCTCGACGTGCCCACACTGCTGGCACTCCTGGTGCTCCTGGTCCGGCTCATCGACGGCGTGTCGTCCGCCGCCGAGGCCGGCGCGGGCATGCGGCTGGCCCGCAACACCCTGGACCGGCTCGGCGCGTTCCTCGACGCGCCGCCGTTCCCGCAGCCCGCCGAGCCGAGAACACCCCGCGACGCGAGCGTGGAGTTCACCGGGGTCGGCTTCCGCCACGAGGGCGACCCGGCCGCACGCCCGGCCCTGAACGACGTCACCTTCCGCCTGCCCGAGCGCGGCATGACGGCGCTGGTGGGACCCTCCGGCGCGGGGAAGACCACGATCGCCGCGCTGCTCGCCCGCTTCCACGACACCACCGAGGGCACCGTCCGTATCGGCGGCGTCGACGTCCGGGAGATCGACGCGGAGGAACTGGCCGCCCGCGTCTCCCTGGTCTTCCAGGACGTCTACCTCTTCGACGGCACCATCGAGGAGAACGTCCGGATCGCCGCACCGGACGCCGGGCCCGGCGAACTGGCCGAGGCCGCCGCCCTGTCCGGTCTCGACCGGGTGATCGACGAACTGCCCGACGGATGGGCCACCACGGTGGGGGAGGGCGGCACCCGGCTGTCCGGCGGCCAGCGCCAGCGCGTGTCCCTGGCCCGCGCCCTGCTCAAGGACGCCCCGATCCTCGTCCTCGACGAGGCCACCGCCGCCCTCGACCAGCAGAGCGAGGCACTGTTCGCCGAGACCGTGCGCGCCCTGGCAGGCCACAGGACCGTCCTGGTCGTCGCACACCGGCTGAGCACCGTCGTCGACGCCGACCGCATCCTCGTCCTGGAGGACGGCGAGATCACCGAACGGGGCACGCACGACGAACTCCTCGCCGCCGGCGGCACCTACGCCTCCTTCTGGGAGCGACGCGCCCGGGCCCACGGCTGGCGGCTGGCGGCGGCCCCCTCATGACCCGGCACCCCACATCCACGAACCCGCCCCGCCCGACCCGGCACGAGAGAGAAGGACACCACACGATGAGCACCGGTCCCCGGCCCCTGTGGGAGGCATGGGCGAAGTCCGTCCCCCCGCTCGCCCGTACGAGCACCCGGGAGCCCTGCCCCGACCCCGCGGCCACCGCCACCCGCCTCGCCCGGACGCGGCCGGCGGACCAGTACATGGCGTACGAGACGGAGGGCGGCGTCTGGCACTTCGCGGCGGGTTCCGCCGTCGACGTCACCGCGACCGCCACCGGCATCACCGCGCGTGCCGCCGGACGGAGCTGGACCTCGCGCACCGACGGGCAGCCCCTGACGGCGTTCGCCGCGGCCCTGGACGCACTCCGCGCGGCGGAAGAGGACGGCAGCGCACGCCACTTCTACGGCTGGGCGGCCTTCGAACTCGCCCACCTCCTGCACGCGGACCCCGCGGCGGCCGGGGACCGGCCCCTGCTGCACGTGCTGGTCCCGTCCGTCGAGGTGACCCTCGCCGGCGACCGGACGGTGGTCCGCGCGGTGGACGAGGCATGGCTGCGCAAGATCACCGACCTGCTCGCGGAACGCCCCGGGCAGCGAGAGCCGGCCGCCGGGGAGCCGGCGCCGGGGAGCACCGAGGCGGTCGTCGCCGCGGGCTCCGCCGCCTACGGCCGCGCGGTGGCCCGCACGGTCGCCGACATCCGGGCGGGGCTCCTGGAAAAGGCCGTGGTGTCCCGGAAGGTGCCCCTGCCCGCCGGGCCCCGCGCGGACTTCCCGGCGACGTACCTCGCGGGCCGCCGAGCCAACACCCCCGCGCGCTCCTACCTGTTGGACCTCGGTGAGTACCGGGCGGCGGGGTTCAGCCCCGAGACCGTACTGGAGGTCGGCGGGGACGGGCGGGTGAGCACGCAGCCGCTCGCGGGCACCCGCGCGTACGGGGCCGACCCGGCGGAGAACGAGCGCAGACGCGTCGAACTGCTCACGGACCCCAAGGAGATCCACGAGCACGCCGTCTCCGTACGGCTGGCCTTCGAGGAGATGGCCGCCGTGTGCCGGCCCGGTTCCGTGGCCGTCGAGGAGTTCATGGCGGTGCGGCCGCGCGGCTCGGTGCAGCACCTGGCCTCCCGGCTGACGGGGCGGCTGCGGGACGGGGCGGGGCCGTGGGACGCGTTCGCCTCGCTCTTCCCGGCGATCACCGCCACCGGCGTCTCCAAACGGTCCGCGCTCCAGGCCCTGGCCCGCCATGAGGACGGGCCCCGGGGCCTGTACGGCGGCGCGGTGTTCCGGGGCGGCACCGACGGCGCCCTGGACGCCGCCCTCGTGCTGCGCACCCTCATCGGCGCGGGCGGGGAGGAGTGGCTGCGGGCGGGCGCCGGGGTCACCGCCCAGTCCAGCCCCGCACGCGAGATCGAGGAGACCTGCGAGAAGCTCCGCAGTGTCGCCCCGCACCTCCGGTTCACCCGAAACCCGTCCGACACGGCCGATTTCGAGCGCTGACGGGAACGGCCCGGACCACCGTACGAGAAGGAGGCTTAACGGCGTGTGTAGTTGGAAACGATTATCACGACTGATCATCGGGGTGATGCCGCGATGATCGACTGACGCCTGAGCACGGGAGGTATTTCGTGAAGGACGCGCCCTTGTATCTGAGGCCGCGGGTCGACCCACCGCTCGCCTCATTGCTCGGGAACGCGCCGTTGTTGCACTCCCTGGCCGACGCCCTGGGATCGCCGCTGAACGTGCTGATCCCGGAGGCCGTCGCCGCGAACGCGGAGCGGTTCCGCTCCGTCTACCGGCGCCACCACCTGGCCGGGAGGGTGTACTTCGCTCACAAGGCGAATCGTTCCAGCGCCCTGGTGCGCAGACTCGCGGCCTGCGATCCGGCGGCCGTCGGCATCGACGTGGCCTCCCTGGAGGAACTCCGCCACGCACTGAGCTGCGGCTTCACCGGGGACCGGGTGATGGCGACCGGCCCCAAGGACCCCGAGTTCCTGTGGCTGGCCGCCCGGGTGGGCGCGACGGTGAACGCCGACTCGGTCGGCGAGCTGGACCAACTGGCCGTTCTCGTACGGAAGTACGCACTGGCCAGAACGCAGGTGCTGGTACGGCTGTCCGGCTTCGAGTCGGACCCCGTACCCGGCGGCGCCGGCACCCGGCTGCTTTCGCGCCGCAGCCGGTTCGGCACCCCGGTCGCCGAGGCCGACAGGCTCTGGACGGCGCTGGAACGGCACGCGGACTGCGTCGAACTCGTCGGCCTCGCCTACCACTTGGACACCACCGGCCTGGAGGAGAAGGGCCGCGCCCTGGAGCGCTGCGTGCTCCTCATGGACGACTGCCGCGCCCGGGGCCTCACGCCCCGCGCGGTGGACATCGGCGGCGGCTTCGGCGTCGGCTACGTCGAGGACGCCGGCGAGTGGGAACGCTGGACGACCGCGCTCAGCGAGGCCGTCCTCGGCACCCGCCCGCCGCTGACCTGGCGCGGCCACGGCTACGGCCTGCGCAACGAGGCCGGCACGGTCCGCGGCGCCGCCGCCCTCTACCCCGCCCACCGGCCCACCGCGGGCCCCGGCTACCTCGACGCACTCCTGACCCGCCCGGCCCCCGTCCTCGGCCGGTCCCCGGCCACCCTGCTCCTGGAGCACCTGCACGACCTGTACGTCGAACCCGGCCGCGCCCTCGTCGACCAGTGCGGACTGTCGCTGGCGCGGGTGCAGGAGGTGCGGTCCCTGGACGGCGATCCCGACCGGTATCTCGTGCGGCTCGGCATGAACGCGGGGGACGTCAGCCTGGAGGAGCACGGGGTCCTCGTCGACCCCGTCCTGCTGCCGCGCGGCGGCCCGCCCGAAGGGGCGGCGGACGGGACACCGGTCGGGGTCCACCTGGTGGGCAACCTCTGCCTGGAGGCCGATCTGATCACCCGCCGTCTGGTGTTCCTGCCCCGGCTGCCCCGGCCGGGGGACCTGCTGGCCTTCGTCAACACCGCCGGATACGTCATGGACTTCCACGCCCACCACGCACAACGGCAGCCGTCGGCACGGACGGTGGCGGTCACGGAGGAGGACGGCGCCTGGCGCTGGTGCCCGGACGAGAACTACTGGCCGCTCACACACCCGCAGGGAGTGCCGTCATGAGGTACGACAGCATCACCGAAGCCATCGGCAACACACCGCTCGTCCGCATCGACCCGGCGGTGCACGGTCTGCGCCACATCGACCTCTACGCCAAGCTGGAGATGCTCAACCCCTTCGGCTCCGTCAAGGACCGCCCGGCCTGGCACATGGCCCGGCCCCACCTTGAGGAGGCGGCGGGCGGCGACGGCACGGTCGTGGAGCTCTCCAGCGGCAACACGGCCAAGGCGCTCGCCCTGCTGGCCGGCATGCACGGGCTGAGGTTCAAGAGCGTCACCAACCGGATGCGCGTCCCCGAGATCAAGGAACTGCTCCTGCTGCTCGGCGCCGAGATCGAGGAACTGCCCGGCCAGAGCGAGTGTCTGGACCCCACCGACACCGACGACCCGCTCACCCGCTTCCACCAGGCGCTCTCCGAGCCCGGCAGCTCCTATCTGCACACCGACCAGTACTTCAATCCGCGCAACGTCGAGGCGCACGCGGCCGGCACCGGGCCGGAGATCGTCAAGGACCTCGACGGACGGGCACCGGACTGGTTCGTGGCCTGCGTCGGCACGGCCGGCTCCTCCACGGGCGTCGCCCGCGTCCTGCGCGAACACGACGCCGGCGTACGGGTGCTCGGACTGGTCGCCGACAAGTCCGACTTCATCCCCGGCATCCGCACCATCGACGAGGTCCACCAGGTCGGCCTGTTCGACCCCGCCACCTACGACCGGCTCGCCCCGGTCACCTCGCAGCAGGCCATCGACGGCATGATCACCCTGATCCGCCGTTGCGGACTGCTCTCCGGACCCACCGGCGGCGCCGCCTACCACGGGGCCGTACGCGAACTGGCCGCCGCCGACGCCGAACTGGAGGGCACCGGCCGCCGCCAGACCGCCGTGTTCATCGTCTGCGACCGGGCCGAGAGCTACCTCAGCTACGTACGGCAGCGCCGTCCGGAACTGCTCGGCAGGGCCCGGCGCGGGCACTCCCTGGCCTCGCTCGGCGACGAGGACGTCAGGGCGGCGGCCCGCGCGGTCGACGTCGAGGGCGCACGGCGCTGGATCGCGGAGGGCGAACCCCGCCCGATGGTCGTCGATCTGCGCGGCCCGCACGCCTACGCCGCCCTGCACATCGAGGGCTCGGTCAACATCGTCGACGAACTCTTCGATGAACTCGTGCGCGGCGGACTGCCGTTCAGCAAGCGCACCCCGGTACTGCTCGCGTGTCCGGTGGGGGAGAGGTCGCTGCGCTACGCGGCGCTGCTGACCCGCATGGGACACCCGGACGTCAGGAGCCTGGCGGGCGGGATCGTCGCCTGGCGGGACGCCGGCGCACCGCTGGTGAGGGAGTGAGCGTGGCAGGGGAGACGACCGCCGAAGTGCGTTCCTGGCAGGAGAAGGTGCGGACACAGTTCCCCATCGTCACCGCGCACCCGGACCTGGCGTATCTGGACAGCGCGGCCACCTCGCAGAAACCGCGGGCGGTCCTGGACGCCGTGCAGACCTACCTCACCACCACCAACGCCAACGCGGGCCGCGGCACCTACCCCTGGGCCAACCGCACCACGGAGCTGGTGGAGCGGACCCGGGAGCGGGTCAAGGAGTTCCTGGGAGACCCCCGGCCGGGGCGCTCCGCGGTCCACTTCACCAGCGGCACCACCGAGGGACTGCGCACCGTCGCCCGCGACTGGCTCGTGCCGTACCTGAAGGACGGCGACGAGATCCTCGTGCCCTTCACCGACCACCGGGCCAACCTGGACCCCTGGCTCGAAGCCCAGCGGCTGCTGGCCGCGCGCGGAGTCGAGGTGACGGTACGGGCGCTGCCCGTCCAGGAGTCCTCCGGCGACTACGACCACCGCGCCGTTGCCGGAATGGTCGGCTCCCGCACCCGGTTCGTCGCGGCGACGCACGTCCATCACGTCTACGGCGGCGACATGAACGTGCACCGGCTGCGCGCCGCCGTCGGCCCGGACGTGCCGATCTGCCTGGACGCCGCGCAGAGCGTCGGCCACCTCCCCGTCCAGGTCGACGACCCGGACCTCGACGTCGACTTCGTCGTCTTCTCCGGGCACAAGGCGCTGGCCCTGCCCGGCACCGGAGCGGTGTGGGCGCGCAACACCAGGGGGCCGGCGTTACGGCCCGGTGGGTGGCAGGGCACCCCCAACACGGTGGGCATCGTCTCGCTCCTGGCGGCGCTCGACTGGCTCACGGAGGCCGGCCCCGCCCGTATCGCCCGCCATGTCACCCGGCTGGCCACCCGCCTGACCGACCGTCTGGGACGCCTCGAGCCGTACGACGTCCTCGGCTGCCCCGCGAGCCTCACCGCGGACAGCGCGCTGCCCACGGCCCAGCGGCGGCACGGCATCGTCACCTTCCGGCACCGTGACATCCCCTCCGACGATCTGGGCTTCATCCTCTACAGCCACGGCTTCATGGTCCGGGCCGACAACCTCTGCCAGGCGGGCGCCGACGAGGGCGGCGGCTCCGTACGGGTCAGCCTGCACGCCTACAACACCGACGAGGAGATCGACCGCCTGCTGACGGTGCTGGCCTCACTGGAGTAGCGCACTGGAGTGGCGCATCCGAAAAGTTATTGATAATCGTTTCCACCTGTAGATTGTGCGGTGACCACAACAGGTGAGAGACGGATGAGGTGACAGGGCCGGATGGGTGTGAGCATGGGAGCGGCCGGTATGTGGGTCGAGCGCTGGGAACGGCAGCAGCGGCGCTACGCCGTGGACCGTGAGGAGCGGTTCGCGGTCATCGCCGACGTCACGGAACATCTCTGTGCCGGCCGTGACCGGCCGCTCCTGCTGGACCTGGGGTGCGGCCCCGGCTCGCTGTCCGTCCGGCTCGCCCGCCGGCTGCCGGACGCCGAGATCGTCGCCGTCGACATGGACCCCGTGCTGCTGGAACTGGGCCGCACCCATCACGCCGACGCCGCCCGGTACGTGGACGCGGTGATCGGCGAGGACGGCTGGACGGACGCGCTGGAACTGGAGCGCCCCGTGGACGTCGCCGTCTCGACGACGGCGCTGCACTACCTCCCCGCCCCCGTCCTGGGGCGCACGTACCGCGCCCTCGCGGCCCTGCTCCGCCCCGGTGGCGCGCTGGTCAACGGCGACCACTTCCCGCCGGAGGAGTCGCCCTGCGCGGACCTGACCGCCCATGTGGGGCGCCGTCGGGCCGAGCGGACCGGCGCCCACGGGCACGAGGACGAGGACTGGGAGTCGTGGTGGCGGGCCGCGGCCGCCGACCCCGAACTGACCGACCTGTTCGAACAGCGCGAGAAGAGCCGCCCGGCCTCGGGCGACGGCAACCAGCACCTCTCCGTGGCCCGCCACACCGAACTGCTCCACCGGGCGGGCTTCCGCCACGTCACCCCGGTGTGGCAGGCCGGGGACAGCAGGGTGCTGGTGGCCCTGAAGGGCTGAGAGCCGCCTGTCCGGCCGAACGGGACCGCGGGCGGCCGGAGTTCACAGCGCGAGGCTCATCAGGATCTCGTCCCGGTCGTCCCCCGGCGCCAGGCGCAGCGCCCCCGGCCACCGCCCGACCTCCGTCCACCCGGCCTTGCGGTAGAAGTGCTCCAGCCCCAGGCCCGCCCGTACCGACAGCTTCAGCCGCTCCAGGCCCATGTCCTCCTGTGCGATGTGGCGGACACGCCGCATCAGCGCCGCGCCGACGCCCCGGCCCCGCAGGCCGACCCGCGTCTGCACATGGTTGACCACGCCGCAGTGCGCCTCCAGCGGGTGCGCCTCCCGGCGGAGCACCAGCCACCCCGCCAGTGCGCCGTCGAGCGTGGCCGTGAGCAGGCGGCCGTGCTCGGGCGCCAGGCTCTCCGCGAGCCGGTCCACGGCGGGGCGCAGGGCGGCCGGTGTCACGGGCGGCGGTGGGCAGTCCGGCGGAACGACCGCCCCGCCGGCGTCGACCACCGCCGCCCAGCAGTCCGCCAGCTCCCCACGCAGGGGGCCGTCCACGTCCGAGGGCCGGGTGAACTGGGTGAGGGACAGACGGACGGGGAGGGGAACGGGGGCGGGGACAGGGGCGGCGGGCGTGGTGGGGCCGTCGGGCGCGCCGGTGGTGCTGGCTTCGTAGGAGTGCACGGTCGGAAGACTGCCCAAGCGGCGCCCGCTCACCCCACTGACGCACGCTCATTCCACCGGGCGCCCGGCACCCTCCCGTGCCGCGAAGGGGCGCTCCCCGGCCTCCCGCTCCTCCGACCCCTTGACGTAACGGCCTGCGGGACCGAAGAATTCAAGCCATCGTCTGACAACGTTGTCCAACCGAGAGGTGCCGCAGGTGCTGCCGAGATCCCCGATCGATCGCCGTCGCTTCGTCCAACTCCTCGGCGCCGCAGGCGCGCTCGCCTCGCTCCCCCTGACCCTCGGCAGCGGCGAGGCCCGGGCGCAGGGACGGAAGCAGGGCAACTCGGCCTCGGACCCGGTGGCGGACACCTATCACCGTGTCCTGCTGAACCACACCCGGTGGACGGAGACCCAGTGGGACGCGGCCCGCGGCTACTACACGGACAAGGACTTCGGCTTCGCCGTCGTGCTCGGCCACGCGGTCCTGCTCACACACGGCGGCTACGACGACGACCGGGCGGGGACCGACAGGCAGGTCCTCAAGGACCGCACCATAGCGACCATCAAGCACTTCGCCGCGTCCAACAGGCTGACGGGCGGCACCCAATGGGGCCGGACGCTGTTCTTCGACACCACGTTCCAGCTGTACTTCGTCCTCGCCGCGCGGTTGCTGTGGGACGACCTCGACGAGACCACGCGCGCCCGCGTGGACGCCATCGCCCGTGAACAGGCCGCCTACACCACCGCGTTGGGCACGGGCAACGACCCCGCCTCGGGGAGCTGGACCCCGCACGGTCTGCTCGGCGGCCACGAGGGGGACACCAAGCTCGAGGAGATGGGTGTCTACGCGCAGTCCCTGGCCCCGGGCCTGGCGTGGGCCGCCGACGACCCGCGGCACGATGACTGGGCCGAGGCCTTCGGCACCTGGTCGCGCAACGAGACCGGACTGCCCCAGGCGGACCTGGCGAACCCGGCGCGCGTGGACGGGGTTCCCGTCTCCGACAACACCGCCCGCAACCTGTACGACACCTTCATCGTCGAGAACCACGGCTCGTTCGGACCGCACTACCAGGAGGAGCTGTGGCGCACGTCGGGCCGTAACGCCGCCCACTTCATCGCCGCGGGCCGGGCGATGCCACAGGTGCTCACCCACCAGCCGAACGCCGACCAGCTGTGGAGCACCCTCCTCGGCGTGATGAGCGACGCCGGTGAGCCGCTGATGCCCATGGTCAACGACCGTGAACACCTCTACGGCCGTGACGTGATCCCGCTCGTGTTCCTCGCCCAGGTGCTGGGGGACAGGGCGGCCGCCCGGGCGGAAGCCGCGCTGGCGGAGCGGCTGGAGGCGTACCAGAGCTACCCGCCCGAGTTCAGGATCGCGAAGTTCTCGGGCGAGCCGAAGTACGAGCCGGAGGCGCGCGCGGAGCTCGCCATCAGCTACCTCCTGCATCTGTGGGCCGGCGATCAGGGCCGCACGGTGCGCCCCCTCTCCTCGGACGAGCTGTTCGAGCGCGCCGCGGGGGTCACCGACTTCGGCTCCGGCCCCGGCCTGGTGTCGCACCAGACGCCCGCGGCATGGGCGGGCGCCGTGACCAAGCCCGGCTTCGTGAAGTTCGCCTGGCAACCGGGCCACGACGACTGGCTGTTCAAGCTCAGCGGCGCCACGGCGATGTTCCTGCCGGCGACGTCACTGAAGGCGACGGAACGCCGGGTGCGGACGTACCGCAGGATCCGGGACGGGTTCGACGGCAGCGCCACGATGCTCCAGGTGGGGGCCGGGTACGCGGGATTCACCACGCTTCCCACCGGCGCCGTCGTGTACGCGACGTCGGGCGTCGCGGCGGGGGAGGGGCACCTGGAGATCCACAACCTGACCATGCCGGGTGTGCCGGGCCTGACCGGGGCGCGGACCTACCGCTTCGCCGAGGGAAGCGCCACCGTGGCCTCCTCCGACTCCAAGCCGGCCTCGTCGGCCGCGCGCGTCGACGAGGTGACGTTCAAGCGCACCGAGGTACGGCATGTGCGCATGCTCGGTGTGCGGCCCGACCCGGCCTACGGATACTCGCTCTTCGCCCTCGAAGCGCGCGACGGGGCGGACGGCGCCGATCTGGCCCGAAGCGGCACGGCCACCGCCTCGTCCTACGACACCGGCAAGGAGCCGGCGCTGGCGGTGGACGGCAGCGCGACCACCCGGTGGGCCGTCTCACGGGCGGACCGTCCCCGTGCGGACAGCTGGCTCGCCGTCGACCTGGGGGCTCCGCACGCGGTGGACCGGGTCACCCTGCGCTGGGAGGCCGCCGCGGGGCGCGCCTACACGGTGCAGGGGTCGGCCGACGGACTCCGGTGGGAGGACCTCGCCTCCTGGCCGGTGCCCGACGTCACCAGCCGGGGCGGCTGGCTGGACGTCGACGGCCGCGCCGGCCTGGTGGTACGGGGTTCGGACTCCCGTCTGACCGTCCACCAGGACGAGATCATCCTGGCCGACGGCCCGGCCGCGCCCCTCGTGGTCGAGGGACTCCCAGGCGCCTCACCCCGCACGCTGCGCGAGCGGGCCGCGGCCCCCACGCCACGCGCGGAC
Organism: Streptomyces sp. NBC_00670; assembly: GCF_036226765.1. Taxonomy (NCBI): domain Bacteria; kingdom Bacillati; phylum Actinomycetota; class Actinomycetes; order Kitasatosporales; family Streptomycetaceae; genus Streptomyces; species Streptomyces sp. NBC_00670. The sequence continues at coordinate 181,775 of NZ_CP109017.1, read as the reverse complement.
GCCGAAGCCGTCCGCGCGGCTCTCACCGACGACCACCTCAGCCTGTTCAACCTGTCGGACGAGCCCGTCACCACGCGCGTCGACATACCGCAGACGGGAACCGGCAGGCTGCTCTTCGAGGGACGCCAGACCGTCACCGACGAGGGGACCGCCTACGACGCCGCACTCGACGCGGCCGAAGCCCGGTTGCTGCCGCCCCGAGTGACCCTGCGCCCCCTCGACGGCCGCCGGCTGCCGACGGGCCTGCGGGCGCGGGTGCTCGACGGCGCGTCGGTCGAACTCACGGGAGCGGCCTGCCGTGTACGGGTGACCGCTCAGGGACGCAGCGAGGTGGCCGTGGTCCGCGCGGGCCGTACCACGACGGTCAGCCTGAAGCAGGTGACCGCCTATCCCCTGCGCGATCTGGCACTGGGCCGCACGGTGTTCCCGACCAGCCCGCTGCCGCCGGGCATGTCGGACCCGTCCGCCGCTGTCGACGGCGATCCGGCGACGGCGTGGACGCCCGGTCCGCACGGCCGTCTGGTCGTCGACCTCGGCGCCGATGTCCGTGTCCGCGACATCCGCACGGACTGGACGAACGGCCATGTCCCCACGCTGCACGCCGAGTTCAGCAGTGACGGCCTCACCTACACCCCGGCAGGCCGGCTCACCGGCCGTGCCCGCACCCGGCACCTCGGCACGGACGTCACCGCCCGCTACGTGGCCCTGGCGACCGACGCGGAGCACGGCAACGGTGCCCGTCTGGTCCGCCTCTCCCTGGGGTGACACCGGGCCGAACGCCGGCCGGTCGCTCCCCCTGCGACGCCGTGCGGTGACCCGCCCGCCGTCGGCCGACGGCGGGCGGGCCGTGGTGTCGACAACGATGTCGGCAGCGCGGCCCGCGCGGGTCCCTACGGGGTGCGGACGGCGTCACTGCCGTAGAGCTCCCTGGTGAAGGCGGTGATGTCGGCGCTGCGGTCGGTGTTGTCGAGGTTGTACGTCAGATAGACGCCGTATCCCTCACTGACGGTGCGGCGGGCGAGGTCGGCGGCCGTGCCGCGTGGCGTGCGGCCGATCTCGACGGCCGCCGGTGACAGCTTCGACTTGGGCAGTGCGATGCGGGGCACCTGCCAGCTGCCGTAGTAGGGATTCCAGGCGTAGTCGAACGTGCTGGAGATGTCCTTGCCGCCGTAGGACAGACGAGAGGCGGCAGGACCGATGTTGTACAGGCTGATGATCTTGTCCGGCAGATCCGCGCGCAGTGCCGTCACCAGCTGCACGAAGGAGCCGGCGTTGGGCTGTGCCGTGCCGTTGTTGCCGTACTCGGCGTATTCGTCGTCGAAGTCGATGCCGTCGAGGCCGTACGTGCGCACGGCGTCCGACAACTGGTGCGCGAACGCCGAGGCCGACTGCTGTGACGGGAAGTTGGCGAATCCCGCGCCCTGGTGGTTGCCCAGCACCGAGAGTACGACCTTGATGCCCTTCTGCTGCAGTGGCCGTATCTGGGTGGCGGCGTTGTCCAGAACGCGTTGCACGTTGTCGTTGAAGTGCAGGTACGCCGTCTTCGTGGCCGTGTCGTAGTTGATGTTCGCCGCGAAGATCACGGCGATGTCGAAGACGTTGCCGCCCTGGGTGAGCGTGTACGTGCCGGCGTTGAGCATGCTGTTGTTGTTCACCTCGATGTAGGCCACCGAGGTCGGTCCCTGCTTGGCGGGCGCGGGTGCGGGCGCGGGTGCGGGTGTGGTGGCCGGGGTCGCTGATGCGCCGGTCGTGACGGTGGTGCCGAGGACCAGGACCGTGACGGCCGAAAGCGTGAGCGCGGCGGTGCGTACGGTGCTCCGTAGCGGAGTGAACATCGTTGGCCGGTCTCCCCTCGCGTGGTTGGTGTCCGACGTGCTCGAGGACGCTGGGTGAGCTCTCCCAGCTTTCCACTTTTCTGACTGCACACCGACAAGCGTGCGTCAACTCTTCACGGCTTCCGCACGTGCCTGGAGCGTGGCCCGCAGCCGTTCCCCGCTCGCCCCGCCGGCACCGGGTCACCCACTGGGATGAACGCCGCCGGATTCGCGGATGGGGCAGGAGCGGCGACCGGATAGTGAGGGGAGACAGGAGGGCGCTTCGTACCGTCTCGCCCTTCTCTCTCCGCCCCATCGCTGCCCCTCACCCCCGCCCAGGAGGACACATGGTCGACACGGAGCCACGGAACGCCGAAGCGCACGGCGTCGACGGGGGAGTCGGCGCCACCGCGCTGCTGGTCGCCGCGGCCCGGGCGCTGGAGACCCACCGCGAGGACAGCCTCGTGCGGGACGTCCACGCCGAGCGGTTCGTGCGCGCGGCCGTCGCGTCCGCGGGCTGGCCCGTGCGGCCGCACCAGGTGCCGGACGTGGACACCAATCCCCTGTGGGGCCGCTTCGCACGCTACTTCGGCCTGCGCACGAGGGTTCTCGACGACTTCCTCCTCCGCTCGGTGCGGGACGGGGCACGCCAGGTGGTTCTGTTCGGCGCGGGCCTGGACAGCAGGGCGTTCCGGCTCGACTGGCCCGAGGGCCGCGTCCTGTTCGAACTCGACCGGGAAGGCGTGCTGGAGTTCAAGCACCGGGTGCTCGCCGGGGCGCCGGCGACGCCCCGGGTGACCCGCGTGCCGGTGCCGATCGATCTGCGTGCCGACTGGGAGGGCGCGCTGACCGGCGCGGGCTTCGACCCGGCAGTGCCGACGGCATGGCTGGCGGAGGGGCTGCTGTTCTATCTGCCTCCCGCCGCCGAACGTCAACTCATCGACGCCGTCGACCGGTTGAGCGCACGCGGAAGCACCCTGGCGTACGAGGTGAAGCTGGAGAAGGACCTGCGGGCGTACCGCGACAGCGCGCTCTACACCGCGACGCGGGAACAGATCGGCATCGACCTGCTGGACCTCTTCAACGGCGAGCCACGCCCCGACTCCGTCGGGGATCTGGCGGGCCGGGGCTGGTCCACCGTGGTGCGTACGCCCTTCGACTTCACCCGCCGGTACGGACGGGGACCGCTGCCCGAGCCCAACGACGCGCTGGAGGGCAACCGTTGGGTGTTCGCGGACAAGCCCGCCGGGTCCTGACCCGTGGGCCCGGGGCGGGCGGCGCGCGGGCCCTCATGGCGAAGGGGTCGCGACCCCGTGCCGCGGGATCAGGACCGGTTTGACGACGAGGCCCGCCTCGCAGTCCCGTTCGGCCTCGTTGACGTCGGCGAGCGGATACGTACGGATCAACTGGTCGAACGGGAAGCGCCCGGCCCGCCACAGTGCCGTCAGCCGGGGGACGAGGAGCGCGGGCACCGCGTCCCCCTCGCAGATGTGGGAAATCGTGCGGCCCTGCTCCAGCGTGCCCACGCCGAGAGTCAACGGGGTGTGCAGCCGGGCCACGAGACCGAGGTGCCCGGTGGGCCGCAGCGCCAGGAGCGCGTCGTTGATCAGCCTGCCGGAACCCGTGGTGTCCAGCGCGTACCGTGCGCCGCCGTCGGTCAGCCGCCGGATGCGGCCGGGCAGATCGGGTGTGGAGGCGGGGAGCGGTGAGGCGTGGAACCTCTCGGCGAGCCGGAGCCGTTCGGGGTGCCGGTCCACGGCGACGGCCACCGCCCCGGCGGCCGTCGCCGCCATCACCGCGGCCAGGCCCACCGCCCCCGCCCCGAGGACGACGACGGTGTCGCCGGGGCCGGCACCGAAGGTGTTCAGCACCGCGCCGGCCCCGGTGAGGAAGCCGCAGCCGAGCGGCCCGAGCAGCTCCAGGGGCAGCGAGGGATCCACCCGGACGGCGTTGCGCGCCAGGACCAGCGCGAAGCCGGCGAAGGCGGACTGGCCGAACCAGCGGGGAGCCAGCGCGCCCCCGGCCGCGTCCGTGAACCGTGCGGCGTGCTCCTGACGCCCGCCGAACAGGTTCAGCGGCGCGAACGAGTCGCAGTAGGCGGCCGCCGCGCCCCGGCAGTGCGCGCAGTGCCCGCAGGAGTCGAAGCTCAGTACGACATGATCGCCGACGTCCAGACCCGTGCCGGAGCCGCCGGTCTCCACCACGACACCGGCGCCCTCGTGGCCCAGCACCGCGGGCAGCGGGGAGCGGCCCGCCGAGCGCCGGACCGCCAGATCCGTGCGGCACATCCCGCAGCCGGCGATGCGCACCAGCACCTCGCCCTCGGCCGGTCCGGCCGACAGGAGCACCTCCTCGACGGCGAAGGGGGCGTCGTACGCGCGCAGCACCGCCGCGTCGAATCTCAGGGGCACGTCTCCTCCGGGCGGTGGACGACGAACGGCTGGAGGTTGCCGTACAGACCCCACGGCCCGCCCGCCACCCCCACACCGCTCTCCTTGGTGCCCGCGAAGGGCTGGGCGAGGGAGAGCTCGGCGTGGTGGTTGATCCACGCCGTGCCGCAGTCGAGCCGGCCCGCGACCTCCTCGGCCCGGTCCAGGTCCGTGCCCCACACCGAGCCGCCCAGCCCGAAACCGGTGCCGTTGGCGGCCTCGACGGCGTCGTCCAGGCGGGTGTACGGCAGCACCGGCAGGACGGGGCCGAACTGCTCCTCGGTCACGATCGGGCTGTGGGCGGGCACGTCGGTCAGGATCGTCGGGGCGAAGAAGTGGCCCGGCCCGGCGAGGCGCCCGCCACCGGCCGCGGCGCGGGCACCGGCCGCCAGCGCCTGGCGGGTGCGGTGTGCGACACGGGCGAGCTGCGGGGCGTTGTTGAGCGGGCCGAGCCGGGTGGCCGGATCGAGCCCCGGCCCGACGACCGTGTCCCGGGCGCGCCGCGCGAGCGCCTCGACGACCTCCGGGTGGCGCCGGGCGGGGACGTAGAGGCGTTTGACGGCCATGCAGACCTGGCCGCAGTTGCGGAAGGCGGCCCAGAACAGCCGGTCCGCGACGGCGTCCACGTCCACGTCCTCCAGCAGGATCGCGGCGTCGTTGCCGCCCAGCTCCAGGGTGACCCGGGCGAGCGTGTCCGCCGCCGCGCGGGCGACGGCCCGCCCCGTGGGGATCGAACCGGTGAAGGTCACATGCCGGATCCCGGGGTGGGAGACCAGCCGGGCGCCCAGGGGCTCACGTCCGGTGACGACCGTCAGGACGTCCGCGGGGAGGGCGGCCGAGAGGACGGTTGCCAAGTGCATGGTGGCCAGTGGGGTGTACGGGGAGGGCTTGAGCACCACCGTGTTGCCCGCGGCGAGCGCCGGGGCGAACTTCGCCGCCGCGAGCTGGAGCGGGAAGTTCCACGGCACGATCGCGGCGACCGGGCCCAGCGGACGCCAGCGCAGTTCGCTGCGGACCGGCCGCTCGTCGACGAGGGGGCGGGGGCGGCCGTGGTCCAGCGCGGCGAAGTAGCGCAGCCGTGCGGCGGTACGGGCGACCTCCGCCCGCGACTCGGCCAGCGGCTTGCCCTGTTCCCGGGTGAGCAGCGGCGCGAGGTCCGCCCCGGCCGCCTCCACGGCGTCGGCCGCCGCGCGCAACGCGGCCGCACGGGCGGCGGGATCCGACCGCCACCCGTCCCAGGCGGCACGGGCGCGGTCGACCACCGCGTCCAGTTCCTCGGGCCGCAGCTCGGGGGCCGTGTCGACGGCCTCGCCCGTTGCCGGATCGGTCACGGTGAACCGTCCGGCGCGGGTGGCGGAGGTGCGGGCGGGGCGCCGGGCCGGCATCCGGGCGGTCAGCTCGCGGCGGCGACGGCCGCCGCGTGCGCCTGGACGTGCCGGTCCATCTCCGCCCGGAAGGCGGCCACCAGAGGAGGCCGGATCCGGCCGGCGTTGCGGTCACCGCCCTCGCAGACGGCCCCGCGCACCCCCACGATGTCCGTGCCCATACGCGCCAGTTCGCCGAGATCGGTGGCCTTGACGCTGCCCGCGAGGGCGGCGAGGAGCCCGGCCTCGTGCGCCAGCTCCACGAACCGGGCGCAGACCTCCGGCGGGGTGTGGTCGAACAGCCGTGACCCGTCCTTGACGGCCGTGTCGAGCATGGCCCCGTCGGAGCCGGAACGGCGGGCGATGTCGGGCAGCGCGAGCGGATTGACGCAGCCGATCCGGTGGGCGTCGGCGTAGCCCGAGGCGACGACGAACGCGTCGGGCCGGTGGTCCTTCACGGCCCGGACGACCCCGCGCATGACCTCCACGGCCTGCTCTGGCGTGGTGCAGCCGTAGAGCCCGACCTTGATGTACGAGGCCCCCGAGACGACCGCGCCGAGCGCGGCCTGTGCCACCGTACCGGGCTTGTAGGGCACGTCCCCCACGGTGGCGGAGACCGGCTTGTCCGCCGGGACCGCCTCGCGGATCGCTCTGATCACCCAGGGATAGTTCGCGCCGAGCGAGCCCTCGTCGGGCTTCTTGACGTCGACGATGTCCAGGTGTTCGGCCGCCTTCGCGCAGTCGAGGGCCTCCTCGACACTGTCCGGTGAGACGAGAAGCAACATGTGCACTCCTTCCCCGTGTACGCGCCGGCCACGACGGGCAGGCCGCGCCGTCACGGAATCCCGGGCGATCACCTCATGGTCACAGCGGCCCGACGGCCACCGATAGAGCGCACGGAATCCGAACCGCACCGCCACGGCACACCGCACACCCCCCGAGTGCGCCGCCCGCGCCGGTGGACATCCGGCCCGTCGTGTGCGGCGGCCGACCCGCCGGCCCCCGAACGAAAGGCGCTCGCGCGGGCGAGGCGGCGGGTTCACCCGCCCGGGAACTCACCGCCACCCCCGTCCGACTCCTGAGGCGGAACCACTCACCCCACCCGCACCCCCTCGCGCAAGGAGTCCGTATGCCGAGAAACCGGCGGCCGGTTGCCGCCGTGCCGGCCGCGGCGGGCCCGGTGCTGGAGGTGCTCACGCCGGACCTCCTCGCCGACGTCTTCGGCGTCCGCGCGAGCGCCGCGCGCCACACCGACGGCGTCGTCCGCCTCACCTACGCGGCCCGCCCCCTCGCACACGACCCCGGCCACCGCGAAGGCGAAAGGGTCACGGGCCGTGGCGGACCACCCGGGTCGGAACCGTGACCCGGCGCGCGGCCGGCGGGGCCGCGTCACGCTGTTCGAGGCGGTCGATCAGCAGTCGTGCGGCCTGCCGGCCGATCTCGTCGGCGTCGTAGGAGACCAGCGTCAGCGGCAGCCCGAGGACGTCGGAGAGGTCGAAGTCGTCGAAACCGGCGACGGGAAGGGTGACCCCCGCCTTGTACAGGGCCCGGATCGCGCCCTGGCTGATCCGGTTGTTGGTGCAGAACAGCGCGGTGGGCCGCTCGTCCTGTCCGAGCAGTTCGACGGTGGCCCGCTCCGCCGCGGCCGAGTCGACCAGCCCCTGACGGATGAGGGCGTTGTCCGGCTCGGTGCCGACCTCCTCGTGCGCCGCCCAGAAACCGCGCAGGCGTTCGGCGCCGGTGTAGAGCGCCGGCGGATTGCCGAGGAACGCGATCCGGGTGTGCCCGTCGGCCAGGAGGCAGGCGGTGGCCTCGCGCGCGCCGTGGAAGTCCTCGACCAGGACGCAGTCGGTGTCCAGCCCCGCGGGCGGGCGCGCGGCGAAGACGACCGGGACGTGCCGCATGGCCGCGGCCAGATGCTGCTGCCGGCTGCCCGCCGGGACCACGATCAGCCCCTCGACCTGGTGGTCGACGAGCCCGTCGATGAGCTCGGGCTCCCGCTCGGGCTGCTCGCCGGAGTTGCTGAGCAGCATGCGGAAGCCGTACTCCGTCGCGATCTCCTGGACGCCGAGCGCGAGCCGCGAGTAGAAGGGGTTGGCGAGGTTGGTGACGACCAGGCCGATCATCCCGCTGCCCCCGAGGCGCAGACTGCGCGCGGTCTGGTTGCGGCGGTAGCCCAGCCGGTCGACCGCCGCGAAGACCCGCTCGCGCGTCGCCTCGGACACGCCGGGGTCGTTCTTGAGCACGCGGGACACGGTCATGGCGCTGACCTGCGCGAGCCTGCCGACATCGTGCATGGTCGGCCCGCTGCCCCGGCGAGCGGTCATGCCCCTGCCCCTTCCTCCGTCTGCCTGCACCCGCGCCCCCGGCCTCACCGGGCGTCCGGGACGCCCCGCACCCACTCGGCCGCCCCGGTCAGGGGAGCCTCCTCGGGGTGCCGGGCCGGCCGGACGGGTACGTCGTCCGGTCCGCCGCCCGAGGCCAGCCCCGCGGTGAGCGCGGGGTGGATCAAGTCCCACGACTGGGCCATGGAGCCACCGACGACCACCGCGGTGGCGTCGAAGCGGTCGATCCAGGGAGCCAGGGCCAGGCCGAGTGCCTCGAAAGCGTAGCGGAAGGCCGACACCGCGGCGGCGTCGCCCGCCGTGGCACGTGCGGCCAGCTCACGGACGTCGGGGAGGAGTTGCCCCGTCCCGGGGGAGAGGCGCGCGTAGTGACCCCGGATGCCGCGGCGGGAGACGGTGTCCTCCAGCGGGCGGCCGTGCACCGTCAGCCGGTGCACATGCCCGTGCGGCGGGACCAGCGGGCCGGTGTGGACGGGACGTCCGGCGGCCAGGAACGAGGACCCCACCCCCGTGCCCAGCGTCAGGCAGACGACACGGTCGTGGCCCGCGGCGGCACCGGCGCCGTACTCGCCGAGGGCGAACGCGTCGGCGTCGTTGAGGAAGCACAGCCGCTCCGCCCGGCCGTCCAGCCGCGCGCGCAGACCCGCCCCGACGTCGACGCCGGACAGCGACTCGAACTTCCCCACGCCGGTGAACCGGCCGACGCCGGTGGCGTAGTCGAAGGGGCCGGGGATCGCCACGCCCCAGCGCCCGCCGTGTCCGGCGGGCAGCGCGAGGGCGGCCCCGGCGACGGCGTCGAGGAGGTCCCCGGCCGCCGCCCGCGGGTCCAGCGGCGCGCGGAGCACCGTCGAGGGAACGGGCCGCTGCGTGCCGGGGTCCACGAGCGCGGCGGTGACATGCGTACCGCCGATGTCGAGGACCGGCACCGGGGCCCGTCCCGTGCGGGCGTCGTTCACGGTTCGACCACCAGCGCCTTGACGATCCGCACCTCGCCGCCGCCCAGCGCGCGGACGCGGTAGGCGCCGACGGAGGCGGGGACGGTGAGGGTCTCCGCGAAGGCCAGCGTGTGCGTACGGCCGTCGTGCGTCTCGACGACGGCGCCCTCGCCCGCGGCGACGTTGAGGATGTGGAAGCGGCCCGCGGTGTCGTCGCGGGCCTCGTGGCCCTCCGTCACGACGAGGCGGTGCACCGCGTAGAACATCTCGGGCAGCGCGCCGAGGACCTCCTCGCGCCAGCCCTCCCCGGAGCGGAGCGTGCGTGGCTGCTGGACGAGATCCTTGGTGACGTCCGCCCCGCGCCGGGCGGTGTCCAGGTTGGCGAAGCCGTGCGCGTAGGGCAGCGGACGGGAGGCGCCGGCGGCGTCCTTGCGCAGCCAGTCGTACAGCCGCAGCGAGTACAGGTACGGCGTCGCGCTCACCTCCAGCACCAGGTTGCCCGCGCCGGAGGCGTGCGGGGTGCCCGCCGGGATCATGAAGAGCTGCCCCACGGTCGCCGGGTGGGACTGGACGTGGTCCTCCACCGGCATCGGGGTGCCGTGGGCGATGGAGTCCTCCACCTGGCGCCGCATGAGGTCGGGGTCCGCCCCGTCGGTGAGCCCCAGCAGCACCCGGGAGCCGTCCTCGCCCGCCGTGACGTAGTACGTCTCGTGCTGGGTGTACGGCCAGCCGAAGACCTCCCGCATGTACTGCTCGCGGGGGTGGAGGTGCAGCGACAGGTTGCCGCCGCCCATGGTGTCGAGGTAGTCGAACCGGATGGGGAAGGACGTGCCGAACCGGCGGTGCACGTCCTCGCCGAGCATCTCCTCGGGGTGCTCGACGCACAGCAACTGGAACGGGAGCTCGACCTGAGCCCCGCCCTTCTCGCCGACCAGGACGCCCGCCTCGGGCGCGATCAGCTCGTAGCCGAGGGCCGTGTTGCCCGCCTGCGGGGTGAAGCCGAGCTCGCTCGCCGCCCACTGGCCGCCCCACGGGGTGGAGTTGAAATAGGGGCGGGTGCGCACCGGGCCCCGGGCCAGCTGGGCCAGCGTGGCGCGCAGCGCGGTTCCGTCCAGGGAGGCCGGGCGGGCGGGGTCCTGGACGTCGATCCACCTCTCGACGCGGCCCGCGAGCGCGTCGCGGTGCCGGTCCTGTACGGGCCAGTCGGTGTAGAACAGGCGGACGAGATCGCCCGGTGCGGTGGGTCGCCCCAGGTTGACGCCGACCGGGAGCGCGCCCCTGGCCACGGCCGCCTCGGCGTACCGCTTCGGCAGGTCCGCGTACCACAGCACGTCCGCCTCGCACAGCGCGGCACCCGGCCCGTACACCACCGACACCCCGTCCCCGGCGGGGCGTTCGGCCTGCGGAACGGCGTCGAACAGGTCCGCGACCCGGGCCGTGGACAGGGGGGTGAAGAACGGGTCGCCGTCGGGGACGGGGCGGGCGGCGATCCGCTCGGCGGCGTCCACCGCGTAGTGCTCGCGGACATCGAGGAACGACGCCTCGCGGCCCGTGGCGCGCACGGCTCCCGCGAGGCCGTCGGCCAGCGCGGCCCAGTCGAGCGCCGCGGGACCCTCCACCGCCAGGACGAGCGGGCCGGGCGGCAGCGCCGCGGCCGGGACGGACCAGCCGGCGGCCACCTCCCCGGCGGCCGGCGGATAGCTGGGCAGAGGGTCGTACGAACGGGACACGGGCACAGCTTGCTCCTTGCTCGGCTCCACGGTGTCAGTTAACGATAACAACGCTTGGCCGAAGGTGTCCATGGTGGTTCGGATGTCTCCATGAAACTCGTGTGCGTCCATAACCAGCATGTTTACTGGCATCGGCTCGCCGCGCGGATTCTTTTCCTTTCGAAGCCTTGCTACCGCTGGAATGGTGTCGTTAACCTCCACGCAACACGTACCGGGCAGCTCCGGGGTTCCTCCGGCGTCGCGCGCCCTGTGCTTCACATCCGGCCATGCAGTGGCCCGATTCCGTGAAGGTGATCAATGTCAGCATCGGGCAGGACCAGCCGTGCGGCGGAGCCGCTCGCCCGGCGCCGCTTCCTCGCCGGGGTGGCCGCCGGCGCGGCCGCCCTGACGGCCGGGGGCTGCGCACGGGGAACGAGCACGTCCGCACAGCCGGGCACCACGAGCATCTCCAACGACAACGCCACCTGGGACGACGGCTACCGCGCGGCCGGCCAGGAGCTGAAGAGGATCACCGGGTACTCGCTCAGGCCGCTGTCGAACCCGTCGGTCACCTCCTATCAGCAGGTCGTGCAGATGACCTTGCAGACCTCGAAATCCTCCGACCTCGTGAAGTGGGCCTCCGGCTACCAGCTCAAACGGCTGGCCCGGGCCGGCGGCCTCACCGACCTGGGCGGGGTCTGGAAGGGGTACGCGGACAAGGGCTGGGTCCGCGGCGCGTCCCGGGACGCCTTCTCCTACCGCGGCACGGTGTACGGCATCCCGCTGTACGAGTCGTACTACGTGCTCTTCTACAGCAAGCCGGTGTTCAAGAAGCTGGGCCTGTCCGCCCCGGCGAGCTGGGACGAGCTCCTGCACTGCGCCGAAGTCCTCAAACGCAACAAGATCACGCCGTTCCTCGCCAGCCAGGTGGGCGGCTGGCCCGCCATCGAGTGGTTCCAGGAACTGGTCAGCAAGACCGACCCGCACTTCTACCAGCGGCTGGTGGCCGGGCAGGCCTCCTACACCGACGAGCCGGCCCGCCGGGCGATGGACCTCTGGCAGGACTTCATGCGCAAGGGCTGGATGACACCCCCCGACTTCGACCAGGCACGCGGTCCCGGCGCCCTCAAGGAGGGCACGCTGGGCATGTTCCTGCACGGCACCTGGCAGGCCGCCGGCATGGCCGCGGCGGGCATGAAAGCGGGCACCGACTACGGCGCCTTCCTCCTGCCGACGGTGCGCCCCACCACCGCCAAGAGCGTGATCGCCGAATCGGGCGTCTTCGTCGTGCCCAGCCGGGCCTCCTCGCACCAGGCGGCCATGGCGAACGTCGCGGCCTGGCTCGACCCGTCCGTGCAGCGGGTGTGGAGCGACTTCCTCCAGGACAGCTCCGCCAACCCCACGGTGCGCTCGAGTAACCCGGTGGTGGCGGCACTCCAGCGGGACATCGCCCGCGACCACCGGCTGCCGCTGGTCCGCTACTGGGAGGCCAGTCCGCCCAGCCTCATCCAGGGCAACACCGACGACCTCGGCGGCTTCATGGCCGGGCAGACCTCACCGGCCACGACCCTGCGCCGGATGCAGGAGCGCGCACACGACGAATGGGCGGCCTGGAAGCGAGACGAAGCATGAGCACCTCCCTCACCTCCCTCACCTCCCTCACCGACCGACGCCCGCCGAGCGCGGCCGACGGACCGACCGCACCCCGGCGCACGGCCCCCGGGCACTCCCGGCACACCCTGCGCGAACGGCTGGCGGCCGGCGGTTTCATGGCCCCGGCCGTCGTCCTGGTCGCCCTGTTCCTGCTGGCCCCCTTCGTGTGGACGGTCTACCGCAGCCTCTTCGGCGACTCGCGGACCTCGCCGTTCAGCTGGTTCGACAACTACGCGCTGTTCGCCTCCGACCCGGCCCTGGCCCGCTCCGTCCAGAACACCCTGCTCTGGGTGGTCGGCACGGTCGCCCTCCCGTTCGTGCTCGGCCTCGCCATCGCCTGCATGACCAACGCCGGCCGCTTCTCCCGCCTCGCCCGGCTCTGCGTCGTCCTGCCCTACGCGCTCTCGGGTTCCGCGGTGGCGGTGGTGTGGAACTTCATGCTCACCACCGACGGCGCCGTCAACCAGGTCCTGACCACCCTGGGCCTGGACTCACTGGCGCAGGGCTGGCTGCTGACCTGGCCCGGCAACACCCTGGTGATGATCCTCGCCAACGCCTGGCAGGCCACCGGTGTGGCCGTCATCCTCTTCCTCGTCGGACTGCAGTCCATCCCGCCCGAGACCCTGGAGGCCGGCGCCCTGGACGGCGCGAGCGGCTGGCAGCAGTTCCGCCACATCGTCCTGCCCCAGCTCCGCCCCGTGTCGATCATCGTGATCGGGATGAGCCTGGTCAACGGCCTCAAGTCGTTCGACCTGATCTGGGTGCTCACCCAGGGCGGCCCCGGACGGGCCACCGAGACACTCGCGGTGTCCATGTACAACGAGACCTTCCTGGAACTGCGGCCCGGCGCGGGAGCGGCGATCGCGGTCGTCCTCACCGTGATCGTGCTGGCGGCCTCCTGGCTCTATCTGCGCCGCCAGCTCGACGTGAAAGGCGTGTGACCCATGTCCCTCGGCCGCGTACTGCGCAACGCCACCATCGCCGTCCTCGCCCTGCTGTGGCTGGTGCCCACCTGGCTCCTCGTCGTCAACGCGCTGGTCCCCGCGACGAGTTACTCCGGCAGCCCGCACTGGCTGCCCCAGGACTTCGGGCTCTTCGACAACATGTCCCAGGCCTGGGACAAGGCCCACCTCGGACCGGCCCTCGGCAACAGCCTCCTGTACGCCGTGGTCAGCGCCGTGGCCGCCGCGGTGCTGGCCGGCTTCGCGGCCTTCGCCACCGTCATCATGCCCGTCAGACGGCAGGCGGTGTGGTTCTGGGTCATCTACTCCGGCACCCTCCTGCCCCTCCAGGTCTTCCTGCGGCCCCTGTTCCTGTCGTACGCGCACACCTCGCTCTACGACACCCAGCTCGGGCTCGTGCTCATCTACACGGCGATCGCGGTCCCGTTCGCGTTCTTCGTCCTGCGCAACTACGCCCTGACGCTGCCGCGCGAGGTCGTGGAGGCCGCGCGCATCGACGGCGCCTCCTGGTGGCGGGTGTTCTGGCAGATCCACGTCCCGCTGACCCGGTCCGCGATGATCGCCGTGTTCGTGTTCCAGTTCGTGGCCGTCTGGAACGACCTGATGTTCGGCATCACCATGGTCACCAGCCGCAACATCCGGCCCGTGATGGCCGCGCTCGCCGATCTGCAGGGCAACTACTCCAACGTCGGACCGCCCGTCGTCCTGGCCGGCGCCCTGCTGGTCTCGCTGCCGACCCTGGTGCTGTTCTTCTCCGCCCAGCGCTTCTTCGTCAGCAGCCTGAAGATCCACCGCTGATCCCGCACGCCTCTTCCCCTTCCGTCGTCACCAAGGGACACCTCGATGCCGCGCTCACTGCTCACCCGTGCCGCCGCCCCCGTACTCTGCGCCGGACTGCTCTGGACCGCCGCCCCCGCCCACGCCCAGAGCCCCGCACCCGCCCGCCCCGTCACCTCCGGTACCTGGGCCGACCGCGCCACCGGCGCCTACCGGGCGCTCCAGAACCACCTGTACGAGGGCTCCGACCACCACGGCCTGTACCTGGAACACACCCCCCGGCAGGCCGGCGACCAGGAGCACTCCTTCCTCTGGCCGTTCCGCGAGGCCGCGCAGGCCGCCGTCGACATGCAGGAACTGCCGGGCACCGGGCCCGCCTACCGGCAGGACGCGGCCGAGCGCTTCGACACCGCCGAGCTGTACTTCGCCGGCGGCGACCGCCCCGGCTACGCCTCCTATCTGCCCGCCCCCCTCGGCACGGGCGGCGACACGTACTACGACGACAACGCCGTGGTCGCCCTCACCGAACTCGACCAGTACGAGGCGACCGGCGAGGCACGCTACCTGGAGCGGGCCGAGCGGATCCTGCCCGTCGTCTCCCGGGCCTGGGACGAGGACACCGCCAAGGCCTGCCCGGGCGGCATGGACTGGTACGACTCGCCGAACAACACCATCCGCGCCACCAACGTCACCGCCCTGTCCGCCCAGCTCGCCGCGCGCCTCTACACGCACACCCACGACCGCGCCCACCTGGACAAGGCGGAGCGGTGGTACGGCTGGGTGTACTCCTGCATGCGCAAGGCGCCCGGCCTGTACGTCAACGACCGCGGCGACGACGGCACTACGAACGAGACCCTGTGGACCTACAACTCCGGCGCCATGATCGGCACCGCCACCGCGCTCTACCGGGGCACCGGAGACACCGGGTACCTGAAGAAGGCGGTGGCCGACGCCCGCGGCTCCCTGGCGTACTGGACCGAGGGCAGCAGGCTGCACGACCAGCCGGCCGTGTTCAACTCCTTCTACTTCAAGGACCTGCTCGACCTGGACGCCGTCCGTCCCGACCCCGCCTACCTCAAGGCCATGAGCACCTACGCGGACAGCACCTACAAGTCCAACCGGGACCCCGCCACCGGGCTGTTCCGCTTCCAGCCCTCCAACGGCGGCGACTACGACCCGGCGGCGCCGGCCGCGACCCTCAACCAGTCGGCCATGGTCCAGATCTTCGCCACCCTCGCCGACGCCACCCGGCACAAGCACCGGCGTTCCTGACGCGACGGACCGCACCACCCCCACCGGCGCTCCCGACGCTACGGACCGCACCGCCGCACCCCCAACGCAAAGGACCTCACCGCACCATGTCCAAGCCACCGCTCACCCGGCCCTCCTGGTGGGACGCCGACCTCGCGCGCGACCTGCTGAAGGAGCGCGTGGCCACCACCGCCCACCTCGGCGGCGCGCGGGTGCGGCTCTCCGGCGAGCCACTGCTGCGCCACGACGGCAGGGGCGGCCTGCTGCAGTCCGTCCGGCTGCGGGTGGACCGCCCCGACGGCACCCGCCCGCCGCGCCTCACCAGGGCCCGGATCACCACCGCCGGGGGCACCCCCGTCCACTGCGAGCTGCTCCCGGGCCCGGACGGCGACACCCGCCTCCTCGTCCCCGAAGTGACCGCGCCCACCCCCCTGTCGATCGAACTCCCCGAACTCCAGGAGGGCACCGCCCTCCCCTTCGAGGCACACCCGCAGCGCCACTGGACCCTGCACCTCGTCCAGCACTCCCACCTGGACATCGGCTACACCGACCCGCAGGGCAGGGTGATGGCCGAGAGCCGCGCCTACCTCGACTCCCTCCTGGAACTGTGCCGCGACACCGACGACTGGCCGGAGCCCGCCCGGTTCCGCTGGGCCGTCGAGGGGTTCCACTCCTTCCAGGACTGGCGGGCCCACCGGCCCCGGCGCCAGGTGGACAACTTCCTGGACCGGGTCCGCGAGGGACGCGTCGAACTCACGGCCATGCCGTTCAACCTGCACACCGAGACCTGCTCCACCGACGAACTGCACGAACTGCTGCGCCCCGTCGCGGAGTTGCGCGAACGGCACGGCATCGAGCTCACCACGGCCATGCAGACGGACGTGCCCGGCCAGGTCGTCGGGCTGCCCGACGTCCTCGCGGACAACGGCATCCGCTACCTGTCCGTCGCCCACAACTGGGCAGGCCGCGCCGTGCCCCACCTCGTCGGCGGGGAGCACCTGCCCCGGCTGTTCCGCTGGCAGGCGCCCAGCGGCAACAGCGTCCTGGTGTGGCGCACCGACACCCCGCACGGCCTGGCCTACATGGAGGGCTCGATCCTCGGCTTCGACGAGTCCTACGACCACGTCGACGACCTGCTGCCCGCCTACCTCGGCGCCCTGGCCCACTTCCCCTACCCCCACCAGGGGCGCGGCATCCCCGGCTTCCCCGCGCTCGACCTGCCCGGCACGGCGGACCCCTACCCGTGGGACGTCCTGCACCTGCGGGTGCTCGGCAAGTTCGCCGACAACGGCCCGCCCCGCCGCATCATCTCCGACACCGTGCGCCGCTGGAACGAGGAGTGGGCCTACCCGCGGCTGCGCGCCTCCCGCAACCAGGACTTCTTCGAGGACGCGGAGAAGCGGGTCGGGGACCGCCTGGAGACCTACCGGGGCGACTGGACCGACTGGTGGGTCGACGGCGTCGGCGCCGGCGCCGTCCCGCTGGCCGCCACCCGGCGCGGCCAGGCGGCCCTCGCCGAGGCGCAGACCGTGGCCGGGTACGCCCAACTGCTCGGCGTACCCGACAGCACGGCGGTCACCGCGGGCGCCCCGGCCGTCTACCGCTCCGCCTCGCTGTTCAACGAGCACACCTGGGGCGCCGGCGACCCCTGGACCCACGGCGACCACGGCCACGGCTCCGGCGAGACGCAGTGGCACTGGAA
This sequence comes from Streptomyces sp. NBC_00670, assembly GCF_036226765.1. Lineage (NCBI taxonomy): Bacteria > Bacillati > Actinomycetota > Actinomycetes > Kitasatosporales > Streptomycetaceae > Streptomyces > Streptomyces sp. NBC_00670. Next base: position 164,834 of record NZ_CP109017.1, on the reverse strand, counting down.
GTACGCCCAGGCCCTGCGCGCCCACGACGACGCCGAGACCCTCCTGGACGCCGCCTCCGCCCTGCTGGGGGAGGCCCTCGCCCCCGCCGCCGACGCGCTCGCCTCCTTCTACGCCGTCAACACGTGCAGTTGGCCGCGGACCGAGACGGCCCGGCTCTTCCTCCCGGAGAGCACGGTCGCGCTCGACGAGGCGGTCCACGTCCTCGACGGACGCACCGGAGAGCCCCTCTCCTTCGCCGAGGAGGCCCAGAGCAACGACCGCCACCGCGCGGCGGGCCGCTTCCTGAACGTACCCGTCACCGACGTGCCGGCCTGCGGGGCCGTGCGCCTGGACGTCGTCACCGGCACCGCCTCCCCGGCGCGGGAGGACGCGTCGGCGGCGGGAACCGTCCTGGAGAACGACCACCTGCGCGTCACCGTCGACCTGCGCGAGGCATGCGTCTCCTCCGTCGTCGACAAGGCCACCGGCCGCGAGATGGTGCGCCAGGACGCCGCCGTCGGCTTCAACGGGTACGTCTACGACGAGTACGCCACGGCCGGCGGCTTCAACCACCAGTCCAGCAAGACCGTGGCCGACGACTCGATGCACCTGCTCGCCTCCCGCAGCACCGCCCCGCCCGCCGCACTCGTCGACCGCACCACGGACGCCACCGGCCAGACCCTCGTCTACGAGTGCGCCCCCGCCGGCACCCGCAGGCTCCGCGTACGGGTGCACCTGCCGCACCATGCGGCCCGTCTCGACATCGAGAACCGGATCGACAAGAGGGCGACCCTCACCAAGGAGAGCGCCTACTTCGCCTTCCCCTTCGCCCTCGACCGCCCCACCGTGCACACGGAGACCACCGGCGGCGTCCTGGGCACCGACCGCGAGACCGTGCCGGGCTCGGCGGCCCACATGCGTGCCGTGCGGCGCTGGATCAGCCTCAGCGACGGTACGCACCACGCCGCCCTGGCGACGGCCGACGCCCCGCTCGTGCAGCTCGGCGGAATCGCGATCCCCTACGTGCCCTACCCGCCGTCACTGCCCCGGGAGGAGCCGGGCACCGTCTTCTCCTGGGTGCACAACAACATCTGGGACACCAACTTCCCCGCCCAGCAGGCGTTCGACCACGTCTTCCGCTACAGCGTCGGCTTCACCACGGCCGAGGAGGACCCCTCGGCGCACGCCGCACGTGTCGCCGCCGTCACCAGCCACCCCCTGGTGCCGGTCCGCGCCCGTGCCGGAGCCGGGGCCGTGTCCCCGGCGCGGACACGGTTCCTGACCGTGGACGACCCCCGGGTACGGCTCGTCGGGCTCACCATCCCCGCCGACGGCCAACTCCTGGTGCGCCTGCAATCGGTGGCCGACACGCCCGTCACCTGTCGTCTGCACACCCCCTTCCCGGTGGCCCGCGCGGCGCGCACCACCTATCTGGGGCTGGCCCCGCGCGACATCGGTCCGCGGCCGGACGGCGCGGTCCCGGTCGACGTTCCGGCGCTCGGCACGGCGGCGGTCGTGCTGCACCTGTCCGCGTCCGGGAGCGGAGCCTGATCCGCGGGACGGCTCCCGCGGACGGTATGTGCTCCGGCACACGGGCACGCCCGCCTCTGTGTGCTCCCGGGGGATCGCCCCTGCCCGCGTTCCGGCCTTGACTGGGGAGTCGTCGGACAGGAGGGCAGGGACGTGACAGTGGAGAACCAGTACGGCGGAGGGCGGGACCACGCGGTGACCGGACTGGGGCAGGACCCGTCCGCACTGGGGGCCTTCTGCCGCCGGCTCCGGGAGAAGCGGGGGCTGGACTTCGCCGACTACGGGGAGCTGCACCGCTGGTCGGTGACCGACCTGCCCGGCTTCTGGTCCGCCGTGCAGCAGTACCTCGGCGTACCGTTCCGCACCGCCTACCGGGACGTACTGGAGGAGGAACGGATGCCGGGGGCCCGCTGGTTCCCCGGCGTCCGCACCAACTACGCCGACGGACTGCTCGCGGACGGCGATCCGCGGGAACCGGCACTGATCACCGTCCGCGAGGACGGCACCGCCGCACCCCTGCCCCTCGGCGAGTTCCGCCGCCAAGTGGCCTCGTTGGCACGCTCGTTGAACTCTCTGGGAGTCGGCGTGGGCGACCGGGTGGCCGGCTGCCTCCCCAACGGCGCCGAGGCGGCGGTCGCCTTCTACGCGGCCGCGAGCATCGGCGCCGTCTGGGCCTCGGTCGGCGCGGACCACGGGCCGGACGCGGCGGCGGCCCGGCTCGCCCCGCTGGCGCCGAAGGTGCTCATCGCCGTCGACGGTTACCGTCACGCCGGTGTCGACCGGGACCGCGGGCCGGCCGTGGCGGCACTGCGGGAGGCGGTCGGCCCCGCGCACACGGTCCTCGTGCCCCGGCTGCGCCCGACGGTGCCGCCGGACTGTCTCGACTGGCGGGAGCTGACCGCGGGCGAGGCCGCCCTGGAACCCGTGGCCGTGCCGTTCGACCACCCGCTGTGGGTGCTGTTCTCCTCCGGCACCACCGGCGCCCCCAAGGGCCTCGTGCACAGCCACGGCGGCGTCCAGCTGGAGATGTACAAGACCCTGAAGCTGCACTGGGACCTCGGCCCCGGCAGCCGGGTGCTGTGGGCGACCTCCCCGAGCTGGGTGATCTGGAACCTGCTGGTCTCCGCGCCGCTGGTGGGGGCCACCGCCGTGCTGTACGAGGGCAGCCCGACGTTCCCGGACACCGCGGGACTGTGGCGGGCCGCCTCCGCGCACCGGGTCACCCACTTCGGGACCAGCCCGGGCTTCCTCGCCGCCTGCGAGCGCGCGGGCATCGTGCCGGGCCGGCTGTGCGACCTGTCCGCCCTGCGGCAGATCATCGCGACCGGCTCGCCCGTCCCGGCCTCGGCCCACGCGTGGGTCACCGCCCGCGTCGGACGCCATGTGCCCCTCGTCGTGATCAGCGGCGGCACCGACGTCGTGGGCGCCCTCGTCGGCGGTGCGCCGACCGTACCCGTGGTCCCCGGGGAGATCTCGGCGCCCTGCCTGGGCGTCGCCGTCGAGGCGTGGGACCCGCACGGGCGGCGCCTGGTGAACGAGATGGGGGAACTCGTCGTGACCCGCCCGATGCCCAGCATGCCCGTCGCACTGTGGGGCGACGACTCCGGGGAGCGGCACCGGCAGGCGTACTTCGCCCCCTACCCCGGCACCTGGCGGCACGGCGACTGGATCACGCGCACCGAGCGGAACACGGTCGTGGTCCACGGCCGGTCCGACGCCACCCTCAACCGCAACGGCGTCCGGATGGGCAGCGCGGACATCTACGCGGCCGTCGAGGACCTGCCGGAGATCCTCGAAGCGCTCGTCGTCGGAGCCGAACTGCCCGACGGCGGCTACTGGATGCCCCTCTTCGTCGCTCTCCGCGAGGGCGCCGAACTCGACGACGGCCTGCGCGACCGCGTCCGCCGGGCGATCCGGCGCCGGGCCTCGCCGCGCCACGTGCCCGACGAGATCCTCGCGGTGCCGGCCGTCCCGCACACCAGGACCGGCAAGAAACTGGAGGTCCCGGTCAAACGGATCCTCATGGGCGCCGACCCCGGCACCGTCGTCGCCCCCGCCGCCGTGGACGACCCGGAGGCGCTGGAGTTCTTCGTGCGGCTGGCGGAGCACCGGGCGCCACGCGGGTGACGCCCGGCCGGCGGCGCGCACCGGCCGTTCCCGAGGTCCGCCGACGGGCCACGGGACCGGCCGGCTGCTCTACGGTGACCGGTGGCGGGGCGGCAGGTTCCCAAGGGGGCAACGACATGACACGGCACACCTTCCTGCGCCTGCTGGCCGACGGGGCACCCGCCCTCGCCTACGAGGACGCCCTGCGCGCCGCCCTCGCCGCCCCCGGAGCCGACGGGGAGGCACTGCGGGAGGAGTACCGTCTCGCGCTGCGGCTGCGCGACCGGTTCGACGCCCAGCAGGCCGCCCACACCGCCCAGCGGGCCCGCCACGCCTCCGAGCGGGCCCTGCTGGCCTCCGCCACCGAGCTGGCGGAGGCCGCCGGCGGCGTCGACACGGTGCTGGCCTCCGTCGTCACCCGCGCCCGGCGGCTGCTCGACTGCGACCTCGCCTACCTCAGCCTCAACGACGCCGCCCGCCCGGAGACCCACGTCCGGGTCATGGCCGGGGCCACGACCGGCGACTGGAGGGGCGTACGGATTCCCTTCGGCACGGGCATCGGCGGCAGGGTCGCCGAGTCGGCCGCGCCCCTCGCCACGCCCGACTACTTCCACGACGAGCGCCTCGACCACGACGCCGCCGTGGACGGCTCCGCGCGGGCCGAACGCCAGGTGGCGATCCTCGGCGTCCCCCTGATGCACCGGGGCGACGTCACGGGTGTCCTTTACGCGTCCAACCGGAGCGCCGGTGCCTTCCCGCCGGAGGCGGTGCTGCTGCTGGCCTCCTTCGCCGCCCCGGCCGCCGCCGCGATCGCGCGCGCCCGGTCTTCGGACGAGTGGGAACAGGCCCTGCAGGAGGCCCGCGGCGCCCACACCGCGCTGGAAGAGCGTGCTCGCGCCACCGCGCGCGAACTGGCCGCCCACGACCACGGCATGGACCTCGTCCTGCGGGGCGGGGGACTGCGGGAGGTCGTCGACGGCGCCCGCTCCTTCCTCGGCGGCCACCTGGCCGTCGTCGACGAACGGGGCACCCCGCTGGCGTGGACCGACGGCACTTCCGAGGACCGGCTGCACTCGATGATCCGGGCGGCGGGGCCTCCGCACGCGGACGCGGCGCGCGGCACCGGGACCGACGGCTGCCGGGTGACGGCCCTGGGCACGGACGAGGGCCCCCTCGGCGCCCTGGTCTGGGCCCCCGCCGGCGACACCACCGCCGCCGACCTCCGTCTGCTGGAGCGCACGGCGGCGGTGGCGGCGCTGCTGCGGCGGTTCGCCCGGAACCTCGCCGCGGCGGAGGCACGCGTGCGCGGCGACCTCCTCGACGACCTGCTCAGCGGCTCCGCCCGGGCCGGCGCCGCACTGGACGCGCGCGCCCGGCGCCTCGGCCACCGGCCGCACGAACCGCACGCGGTCCTCGTCGCCCACGTCCCCGCCCGCCGGCTGCCGCCGCTCACCGCGGCCACGGCCGAACTGGCGGCCGCGCGCGGGGGTCTGGCCACCGTCCGGGACGGCCTCGCCGTGCTCACCCTGCCCTCGACGGACGCGGCCTCAACCGGCAGGCAGCTCGCCGGTGCGCTGTCCCTCCGGCTCGGCACCCCGGTCACCGTGGGCGCCGCCGGACCCGTCGCGGACCCCGCCGATCTCCCGGACGCCTACCGCGAGGCCCTGGCCTGCGCCCGGGCGCTGCTGCGACTGGACCGCGCCGGGGAGTCGGCGACCGTCCGCGACCTCGGCTACACCGGCCTGCTGCTCGGCGACACCACCACGGCCGACGGCTTCGTCGACCGCACGCTCGGGCCGCTCCTGCGCCACGACGCACAGCGCGCCACCGAACTGCTCACCACCCTGGAGACGTACTTCGCCACGGGCCGCAGCCCCGCCCGCAGCGCGGACCTCCTGCACGTGCACCCGAACACGGTCACCCAACGCCTGGACCGCGTCCGACGCCTCCTCGCCCTCGACTGGTCCGACCCCGACCGCACACTGGACCTCCAACTCGCCCTGCGCCTGCACCGGGTACTGCGGCCCGCCCCGAGGCACGCGGCCGGGGAGGCCCCCGACCGGGCGCCGGGGCTCAGAAGATCGCCAGCGGATTGACCGGGACGCCGGTCAGCCCGTGGATGCGCGGGGGAGCCACCGTGAGCAGGAAGGCGTAGCGGCCCGACTCCGCGCAGACAGCGGCAAGTTCCGTCAGCTCCGCCACGTCGATCAGGGGCATCCCCAGCAACGGCAGCGCGACACGGTGCAGCGGTCCGGGGACGGCGGGGTCCAGCGGCGGCTGCGCGTCGCCCAGGTCACCGGCGTACAGGGACACGCCGCGCCGGTGCATCCACCACACCGCGTCCAGACTGATGCCGGGCATCGGCCGGGCGGGATCGACGGCGTACGCCCACCCGCAGCGCACCACGAGGGCGTCCCCGGACTCCAGTCGTACACCCTGGCGCGCCTCGGCCGCCTCGAGGTCCTCGGCGGTGATTCCGTGCCCCGGGGGCAGCGGGTCCTCGGGGGCCAGGTCGAGCAGGACACCCCGGGTGACGATCCCGGAGGCGAACGCTCCGGTGGACCCGTGCCGCACACCCGCCGGTGTCACGCTCTCCGCCAGGGGGCGCCCCGGGTAGACCCGGCCGTCGCGTACCTGGTGCCCCAGGGCGTCGATGTGGGTCGAGAGCACGTGATGGTTGGTCACCAGCATCACGTCCGCCGTCGCGGGAGCGCCTCCCGTGTACTGCATCACCTGCTGGACCGGTGAGGCGTCCCGGTCCAGGGGCGCGAACGGCCCGCTGAAGAGGGAGGCCGGCCGGATCGGCCGGGCCAGCGACACCGCACGTCCGGTACGCGCCTCCGCGACCCCCCTGGCCCGCACCTCGTCGGTGATCAGGTTGAGCGTACCCAGTTCGTCGTCCGCGCCCCACCGTCCCCAATTGGACGGCAGCTCCTGCTCGTTGACCGCTCCGGCGGCGTTCTGCTCGGTCTGTTCCGTACTCATGGCGGCGAACCCTACTGGACGGCTCCGCCCGCACCGTCACCGACGTGGGCCGCCCGCCCGGCCGGTCGGCCCGCCCCGGCAATCGTCGGGAACCCGGCAGCGGGCGTTCAACTTCGCGCCACTGTACGGCCGTGGCGGGTGAGGAGCGTACGGCCTGCCACAGACAGGTCCTTCACCCACTGGACGGAGCTCCCATGACAGCGGAATCACGTCACCCCGTGCACAGACGCGCGCTGCTGCGCGCGACGGCCGCGCTGCCCGCGGCCGGTGTCGCGGCCGCCGCCCTCGACGTCTCCCCGGCGCGGGCGGACAGCGCCGGCCGGGCGGGCCGGTTCGACAGCGAGAGTCCGCGCTTCACCCTGGCCGTCCTGCCCGACACCCAGTACCTCTTCGACGCCGACAGCGCCGACCCGGCACCGCTGCGCGCGACCTTCCGGCACCTCGTCGGCGAACGGTCGGAACGCAACATCGCCTTCATGACCCACCTCGGCGACGTCACCGAGCACGGCACCGAGGACGAGATCGCACGCGCCGCCGCCACCTTCCGGACCATCCACGGCAAGGTCCCCTACAGCGTCCTCGCGGGCAACCACGACATCAGTTCGAGCACCGACGACCAGCGCGGCGCCTCCGCCTACCTCGCCGCGTTCGGACCCGCGCGCTACGCCTCCATGCCGACCTTCCGCGGCGCCTCGCCCGACGGCTACAACAGCTACCACGTGCTGCGCGCCGCCGGCCGCCAGTGGCTCGTCCTCGCCCTGGACTGGCGGGTCTCGGACAAGGGCCTGAGCTGGGCGCAGGGCGTCCTCGACGCCCACCCGACCCTGCCCGCCGTCCTCACCACGCACGACATCGTCTGGGCGGACGACGACGGCAGGGCCCAGCTGTCGGACAACGGCCGCCGCCTGTGGGACGGGCTGATCCGCGGCAACGACCAGATCTTCCTCGCCCTCGGCGGACACTACTGGCCGCCCGGGCGCACGGTCCTCACCAACGACGCCGACAACGATGTCCACCTCCACATCACCAACTACCAGGACCGCTACTACGGCGGCGCCGGAATGATCCGCACCTACGGCTTCGACCTCGCCCGCGGTGTCATCGACGTCGAGACGTTCGCCCCCTGGCTCCTGACCCGCGACCCCGAGGAACGCAGCCCGCTGGAGGCCGAGAACCTCGAACTCACCGGCCCCGCCGACCGGTTCAGCCTGGACATCGACTTCGGCAAGCGGTTCGCGGGCTTCGCGCCGGTCACCCCCGCGAAGCCCCGGCCGCCCGCCGCGGTGATGCCCCGCGGCACCGTCGCCTACTGGCGCTTCGACACCGCCGGCACCCGCGCCGGGGGCAGGGAGGGCGCCCCGGTGACCGACGGGACCCTCGTGCGCGACCTCACCGGCAACGGCAACGACCTCACCGTGTGCCGGCTGACGGGCGGCGGCCCCGACACCCTGACCTGGTCCGCCGACCACCACCCGGGACAGCCCGCCCACGCCAGCCTCCGCTTCGACGGCGGCAAGGACCCGGACCGCGGGGCCATCCTCACGACCTCGGCGCGGGCGGCCCTCAACAGCGAGAAGTTCCTCCACGGCTACACGATCGAGACGTTCCTCCGGCTGCCCGAGCCCTTCGAGGGCGACCACGCCTGGATGGGCATCCTCAGCTGGGAGGGCCGCAACGGCGACGCCGGCAAGACCACCGGCTGGTCCCCGCTGGAGCCCACGTGCAGCCTCAACCTGTCACCCGAGCGGTTCCTGCAGTTCGTGGTCTATCCGCAGCGCCAGGACGCCGACCCCACGTCGTGGAGCCACGCGCTGCCCGTCGGCCGCTGGATGCACCTCGCCGTCGTCAACGACGGCCGCCGCACCGTCCTGTACGTCGACGGCTCGAGGATCGCCCGCAACCCGACGCAGCCGTCGACCGGCATCGCCACCCTCGGCAAACCCTTCGTCCTCGGCGCCACCCAGTTCGACGAGAGCTACGGCCAGGGCCTGTACGGCTCCCTCGGCGACACCCGCATCGTCAACCGGGCCCTGCCCGTCCGGGACTTCCTCACCCCGTTCGACTGACGCGCGCCTCACCGGGGCGCCGGTCCGGATACTCCAGTTCCGGCACCGGAAGCCCGAGGAAGGGCAGGCGCGCGGCCACCTCGGCCGGGCTCCTGCCCGTCCGGCTCGCCACGGCCAGCAGCTCGCCCGTGCCCCGGTGGCGGCCGCGGAGGTGCTCCAGGGCCTCCGCCAGGTCGAGGTCGGCCGTCTCGACGTGCGGTGAGACCCCGACGTGCCGCCCGAGGCGGGCCAGCCGCTCCCCGACCTCCTGCGGGCTGCGGCCGGTGGCCCGTGCGCAGCGCAGCACGTGCGCGAGCGACGGCGACTGCTCCCAGGTGAGCCAGGGACCGCGGCCGTCGGCGTTCGCGCTGAGCAGGAGGATGTCGTCGTCCTCGTACCCGCCCGGGTCGGGCAGCTCGTGCTCCCAGCGGACGAGTGCCCAGTAACCGAGTTCCCGGCAGCGGTCGTGGACCTCCCGCGGGGTGCGGCCGAGGACCTTGGCGACGAGGAGGACGTGCCCCGGGCCCCAGCCCCGCCCGACCCAGGGTGCGCGGCCGTCGGCGTCGCGGCTCGCGAGCACCGCGTCGTCGGGGTGCGGGGTGAACTCCAGCGTGTGGCCGAGGGCGAGCATCCGCAGTGCGACCTCGTGGCCGCCGATTCCCAGCACGTCGGCCGCGGTCTGGACGTGCCGGGCGGTGACGCCGGTGAGCGGGACGTACGGTGCGCCGCGGCGGGCGTCCTGGAGGATCATCGCGAGGTCACCCGCGTGTGCCGTCTCCGGCAGCCCGGAGGGCACGTCGGAGTACCCCAGCGCGCGCAGCCGACGGGCGGCCTCGGCCGGGGCGACGCCCTGGTCGTGCGCCCGCCGCACCACGTGCGGGACGGGTACGGCCGCGTCGAGCGGGAGCGGGCCGGTGTCGGCGGTGGCGAGGAGGGCGGCCCGCGCGGGTACCGCTTCGGGCAGCGGACCGTCCGGGACGACGATGTCGGTGTAGCCCAGCTCCCGGTAGCGGCCGATGACGTCGCGCGGGCTCGCACCGGAGTCCGCCGCCGCCCGTACGACACGGCCCCACGGCACGGTGTCCGCCAGCAGGGGAGTGTCGCCGTCGCCGTTCTCGCTGATGAGCCGGAGGTCGTCCGCCGTGATGCGCCGGTCGGGTACGTCGGGCACATGGGCGTAGCCGAGCGTCCTCATGCGTGCCGCGACCGCCGCCGCGGTCATGTCCTGCGTGTGGGCCCGGTACAGGACGTGGCCGACCGGGACGGGCTCCGTACGCGTGCGCCAGGGCACGTGTTCGCGCGGCGTGGTCCCGCCGTCGATGAGCTTGACGTCGTCGTACGAGGCCTCCTCGGGCAGTGCCGCCTCCGGCACGGTGAAGCCGAGCGCGCGCAGCCGGCGGGCGACCTGTGCGGGGGCCCTGCCGGTTCTGGCGGCGGCCGCGACGACGTGCGGGAACCAGTGGGGATCCTCCTGGGCGAGCCAGTCCCGCCAACCGCGTTCGAGGAGCTCCACGTCCTCGCTGTCCACGGAACGCGGCAGGGTCCCCCCGGGCAGCAGCCGATGGCCGAACTGACGCAGCCGTGCGACGACCTCGTGGGGGTCGCGGTCCAGTTTCCGGGCGACACGCAGGACGTAGTGGAGGGGTACGGGATCCTCCGGGTGCAGCCGGCGTCCGTCGCCGCCCGGGTCCTCGCCGAGCAGCGTCAGGTCGGCGGCGGTGATCCCCATGACGACGGGGTCGAACCGGTAGCCCAGTTCGGTCATGCGCGTGCGCACCGAGACCACCTCGGACAGCTCCCGCTCGGCGTCCTCGGGTTCGCCGCGCGCGTTGGCGGCCGTCAGGAGGTGGTGGACCGGTACGGGGACGTCGTCGGGGATGAGGCGGTCCTCGAAGCGGGCCAGATACAGGTCCTCGGACGTCAACCGCTCGGGGAAGCTGTCCGGCGCGGGGGCCGGGTGGCCCAGTGCGGCGAGCCGGGCCGCGATCCGGGCGGGCGGCTGCCGCAGCCGGTCGGCCGTCCACAGCACATGGCCCCGCAGGTAGGCGGCGTCCCCCGGGCCGAGCCAGGGCGGGCGGCTGTAGTTGCCGATACTGAGCAGGGGCAGGTCGTCCACGGTGGCCGTGGCCAGCAGCGCGGCGGAGGGCACTTCGTACCCCAGCTCGGCGAGCCGGGCGCCGACCGCACCGGGGGCGAGGCCGCGCTCCGCGGCCGCGTACAGGACGTGGCCCAGCGCCACGGGTTCGCCGGGGTCGAGCCGGGGTTCCTCGGCGTTCAGCCCCCGGCTGGTGAGGTACCGGTCGTGGTCGTCGGGCGCCGGGGTGGGGGTGGGGTCGGGCATGTCGGCCTCTTGGGGGAAGGGGGGCGGACGGAAGTGTCACTCGGAGACGCTGACGTAGCGCTCGCCCTGGTCCGCGCCCCGCTCGTGCGTCTTCTGTTCGGACATGTCCACCCGTACGCCGGCCGGTTCGAGGGCGTCCCAGAGGCGCAGCATCATGGCGTCGTCGAGATAGTTGTCGCGCAGGTCCAGGAAGCGCAGATGGGTCAGCGGCTGCCCGCCGAGCAGAGCGGTGGCGCCCTCCTCGTCGAGCGTGCCCATCGACAGCCGCAGGGACTGAAGCCGCGCCACCACCGGGGCGTGGGCCACGGCGGCCGCGATCTCGTTCTGCGACGGGCTGTTCTGCAGGCCCAGATGGCGCAGGGCGGGCAGCCGCGCACCGCCGAGCAGCGGGGCGAGGTCGTCCGGGGTCACGTCACCGCCGTAGTCCTCCAGGCCCAGCCACAGTTCCAGGTACTCCAGCGCGGGCAGGTCCGAGGCGACGACGTTGCGCACGACCGAGGCGGGCAGGCCGCCGCTCTCGAAACGCAGGGTTCGCAACCCCTCGTGGCGTGTGACGGGGAACGCCAGGTTCTGGCTGCCGCGCACGCCGAGTTCCCGCAGCCGGGGGTACGCCTCGAGCAGGGGCGCCAGGTCGGTGTGCTCGATCCAGGAGGTCTCGCACTCCTCCGCGACGACGTCCCCCAGGAACAATGCCTCCAGGGAGGTCAGCCGGGACCGCGACTCGACGAGCTCACGGACGACTTCCGGCCCGTCCTCCTGGCTGAACCAGGGGTGGCCGACGACGAGCGCACGCACCCGCTCCAGCGGCACGGACTCGGCGAAGCGGTCCCAGCAGTCGCCCTGGGCCTCGTCGGTGTCGCACCCCATGCGCCACGCCACCGAGGACACGTCGTCCGGCAGGGGACGCAGATCGTCGGCCAGGAAGGTCCGGACCTCGAGACCGTGGAACGTCTCCAGGTGATCCACGGCATGCGGGTGCCGTGGCACACCGGCCAGCAACTCCATGGCGATCCTTGCACAGTTGACGACTCGCGGCGTCCTTTCTAGCAGCCGGATACGACACCGGGAGCGGCACGGTGGCGATGAACCGTGTCACCCCCGGCGGGCGGCCCCATGTCGTTGACGGCCGCACCGTGCGCGCCTACCTTGCCCTCACCGTCGCGGCAGCCGGCATGTGCCCGCCGCGGTGGTTGCGCGGGAGAGGGGAGCGGGGCGATGAGGGCAGTGCTCCAGGAGCGGTTCGGGCCGCCGGACATCCTGCGGCTGGGAGAGACCGACCGGCCCCGGCCCGGCGCCGGCGAGGTACTGATCCGGGTGCACTGCGCCGCGGTCAACCCCTACGACTGGCACATGCTGCGCGGAGACCCCTATGCCGCCCGCCTGCTGGGCGGGATGGGACTGCGCCGCCCCAAGTGCCCGGTGGCCGGCATCGACGCCGCCGGGGTGGTGGAGGCGGTCGGCGCCGGGGTGGACGGGCTCAGGACCGGCACCGCGGTGCTCGGCTTCTGCCGGGGCACGTTCGCCGAGTACGCGTGCGCCCCGGCGCAGTGGGTGGTGCCCAAGCCCGAACGCCTGTCCTTCCCCGAGGCCGCGGCCGTGCCGATGGCGGCGGTGACCGCGCTGCGCGGCATCCGGACGGTGGGCCGGGTACGGGCCGGACACCGGGTGCTGGTCAACGGCGCGGGCGGCGGCGTCGGCACCTTCGCCGTGCAGCTCGCGGCCGGCCTGGACGCGGAGGTCACCGGGGTGTGCGGGGCCGGCAGCGCGGCACTGGTGCGCACACTGGGCGCGGCCCACGTCCTCGACCACGCCCGTGAGGACTTCACCGACGGCTCCGTCCGCTACGACGTCATCCTGGACAACGTGGGCAACTACTCGCCGGTCCGGTTGCGCCGGGTCCTCACCCCGACCGGGACCCTGGTGGCCAACGGCGGTGGCTCGCCCGGCCGGGTGTTCGGGGCGATCGGCAGCATGCTGAAGGTCACCGCGGTCGCCGCGACCGGCCGGCAGCGGCTGCGGCCGATCGTCCCCGCGACCCCGGACGGCCCGGTCCACGAGGACCTGCTCGCCGTGACCGCGCTCATCGAGGCGGGCCGGGTCGCGCCCGTGGTCGGCCGCACCTACTCCCTGGCCGACGCCGCCGAGGCCGTGCGCCACGTGGAGGCGGGGCACGCCCGCGGGAAGACCGTGCTCACCGTGCGCTGACGTGAGCATGGGGCTGGGGCCGGGACGCCGGCCCACACACGGCCATGCCCGCTTCCACCGACCGCGGGGGCGTTGTCAGTGGTGGCCCCTAGTCTTCCGCGCATGACTCACGACGCACAGACGTACGCCTATTTACGGCCCTCCGCGGTCCGCCCCGCGGCGGAGGGCGGCACGCTCAGCCTGGAGACCTCCGGCGGGACGACACCGGCGGGGCGGCAGGCCCATCCGCGGTTCTTCCACGGGTTCCTGACCCGGCCCCAGATCGCGGCGGCCGGCCTGCTGTGCGTCGCGGACGTCGCCGCCGCCCGCTACCACCAGCCGCTGGACCCCGCCTGGCGGGACCCGGTGGTCACGGGGAACGGGGACCGGCTGCGGTTCGAGTCGTTCTCCGGCTGCTGCGGCGTCTACGCGCGGCTCGACATGCTGGGCGACGCGCTCGACGGTGACGACGTCGGACACGGCACGACCAACGTCGACGTCAACCTCCCGCTGCGCGAAGCCCTCACCCGCGTCGGCCCCGTCGACCCGCTGCTCATGGAGGTCGGGCCCGACGAACTGACCGTCACCACTTTCGACGGACCCGTGGTGGAGAAGAAGGTGCCCCTGCCCGACCGCTGGCTGCGCGGCTTCGCCGAGACCCAGGTGGTCGCCGCCGGGTTCGAACCCCGCGCCGAACTCTCCGCCGCCGAGGCCGTGCGCTTCCTGCGAGCACTGCCCCGCTCCGGCGCCTCCCGGGCCGCCCGCTGGGTCGTCCCGGCCGGCCGCTCGCTGCGCGCCACCACCCGGCCGGTCCCCGGCGCGGTGTGCCTGCCGGGCCCCGACCGGCTCGCCGCACTGAGCCGGGTGCTCCGCCACGCCACGGGCCTGCGGATCCACGGCCCGGCCGTCACCACCGGCAGCGGCCCCGTGGCGAGCGCGTGGGAGGTGGGCCTGCCCGGAATGCGCCTCACCCTCACCCTGTCCCCGGACCCGGCGCGGGGCTTCTCCGGCGAGGGTGGCGTCCTGGAGGCGCTGGCCACGGAGGAGTCCGCCGAGGACGCCGAACTGGTGTCGGTGCTCCTCGCCTGGGACCCCGCCGTCGACGTCGCGGACCTCGCCGCGCAGAGCGGCCTCACCCCGCAGCGTGTCCGGGCGGCACTCACCCGCCTCGGCACCGCCGGGCGCATCGGCTACGACGTGACGGAGGCCGCGTACTTCCACCGCGAACTGCCGTACGACACCGGGCGAGCCGAGCGCCACAACCCCCGACTGCGCGCCGCCCGCGCCCTGGTCGAGGCGGGCGCGGTGCGCCTGGACGGCGAGCTGGCCACGGTCACCGTCGACGACCACGTCCACCGCGTCAGAGCCGCCGAGGGGCGGCTGACCTGCACCTGCCGCTGGTGGGCCGCGTACCGCGGCGGCCGCGGACCGTGCAAGCACGCCCTGGCCGTCCGCCTCGTCCGCCGCTCGGCAGGGGCGGGCACGACCGCCACCGCACCCGGCACCGCCGCTGCCGCCCACCCCGACACCACCACCCCTTCCCACGGAGCCGTCTGATGCGCGGGACCCCCAGGTACGACATTCCCGACGAGGTCACCGAGGCCCCGTACGAACTGCTGCACGCCGTGCGCGAGGGCCGCGCCGAGGCGGTGCCCAAGCTGTCCGAGGCGCTCACCGTCGCCGAGCGGCGCACCTGTCTGCCGGTGCTGAAGTCCTGGCGCTCGTCCCTGCGGAGGGACTGGGCCAACGGGCACTCGAACATACGCGTGGCCCTGCTGGCGGCCGGTGCGGCGTGCTCCACCGGCGCGGCCGCCGCCGCCCAGTGGCTCGCCTCCAACGAGCTGCGCTGGGCCATGCGGGACCCCACCCCGGTCGTGGAGACGCTGGCCGACCGCGACCCCGAGTGGCTGGGCCAGGTCGCGCACCGGCTGGCCGGGCGCCGCACCGTCGCGCGGGAGGAGTACCCGCTGATCTCCCGGCTGGTGAGCGCCGCGAACTGCGCGCCGCCCACGACCGACGGCTTCGTCCTCGGCTGGGAGGAGGCCTGCAGCGGGGTCGCCGGCGAGCCGGTCGGGGAGACACTGCGGAAGAACCCCTTCCTGACGGTCATGATCCCGCGGCTCTTCGAGGTGCCGCAGGCCGGCTCGCACCTCCAGGACAGCTGGGAGCACGACCCCGGCTGGGCCGCGGCGCTCGCCGGGTTCGCCCGGGAGGGTCTGCTCAGCCGGGAGGCGCTGCTCGACGGCTGCCTCTCCCGGCTCTCCCGCGAGACCCGGCTCGGCCTCGTCAAGGGCTTCCTCGCCCTGCTGACCGCCCTCGACCCGACCGAGGACGAGCAGGCGGCGCACACCCCGACCTGGGTGCGGATGGTGCCCGACGCCCACGGCCTGGTGGTGGCCCGGGCCCAGGAGACGCTGGCCGGGCTGGACGCCGCGGGCCGACTGGAGGCCGAGTACCTGATCGAGGCCTCGGAAGCCGCCCTGACCCGGCCCGAGAAGAAGATCGTGCGGGCCCAGCTCACCCTGCTGGACAAGGCGGTCAAGCGTGGCGGCCCGGACACGGACGCGTTGCTGCGCGCTGCCGCCGTCGCCTTCGGCCACGAGGAGCACAGCCTCCAGGAACGGGCGCTCGCCCTGGTCGTGCGCCACCGCAAGCGCGCGAGCGACGCCGTCCTGGCCGAACTCGCCCAGAGCGCCGGGCAGCTCGGACCCGATCTGCGCGCACGCGCGGCCGACGCGCTCGGGGAGGTCCTCCCCGACGAGGGCGCCGGCACCCCGCCCGACGAGGGGGACGGACTGCCGCCCGTGCCGGAACCCGAACGCCTCGCGCCCGTACCGCCCACCGCCGCAGAACTCGCGGAGGAGGTCGGTGTCCTGATGCACGGCACCGACGAGGCACCCGGGCAGGCGGAACGGGTGCTCAACGGCCTCGTCGTGCACGCCCACGCCGACCTGCCCGGCCTGCGCGCCGCCCTCCAGCCGGTCGTGGGACCGCTGTTGGAGAACTGGATCACGGACTACCGTTCCCTGGGCTGGTACTGGCGGAACTTCGTCGTCATCGCGTTCATGGGCGGTGTTCCCCAGGAGGAGCTGGACGGCATCCGCCGACTGGCCCTCGACCCCAGCAGCACGCACTCGGCCGGCGCCTCCGTCCTCGCCGTCCGCGTGGCCGAGATCGCGACCCGGCTGCACGGCGACCCCCTGCCCTTCCTGCTGGCCACCCCCACCTGGACCACGGGCACCCTCGACCCCGCGGAACTGGTGGAGCGGCTCGCCGCCTACGAGCGCTCCGGCACCGAACCCGGCCCGGCCGACCTCGACCAGGCCCTGCTGCGCCTGGACCGCGCGATACCGCCCGACGCGGTGACGGCCGCCGCGAAGCTCACGTCCCCGGCCGGACGCCGGCTCGCCGCCCGCCTCGCCGAGGGCGCGCTGCCCGACCCGGCCGCCTCCCGCGAGAGGGAGCGGCTCAGGCTGCGGAACCCCCTGCCCGGCGTGCTGGTCCGCACGGAGGCCGTCGCCGGACGCGAGGACTTCTCCGAGCCGTTCCGTTCCCTGCTCGGCGCGCACGACCCCTTCGACAGCCCGGACACGGGCAGACACATGGAGTGCACCCCGGAGTCGCTGGCGCTCCTGCCCCAGCACCGGGAGGTCGTCGCGGCCCGGATGCTGGTCACCTTCGCCGCCCACGCCGACTGGAACCGGACCGGCGACGGCGCGCCCGTGCTGCCCGCACTGGCCGAGTCGGGGGGACCGGCCGGGCCCGCCACCCACCTCCTCGTGGCGTACGGCCTGGGCGCACGGCGGGCCGACGAGCAGTTGTACGCAGTGGACGCGCTGCTTCTCCTGGCCGCCCGCGGCGCGCTCGACGCGGCGCGGCTCGGCGGGGACATCGCCGAACTGACCGGCCTGCGGCGGCTCACACTCCAGCGGGTCGTGAGCGCCCTGCGGGAGGTCGCACGCGCCGGCGCGTACGCCACGGTGTGGGCGGTGCTGTCGGCCGCCCTCCCCGCCCTGCTCCAGGGCGGGGCACCGCACGCCCTGCCCGCCGCGCTCATCCTCGCGGCCGACTGCGCCGAAGGCTGCGGGGCCCGCGGGACCCTCCCCCCGGAGATCGACGCGCTGGCGGCCCGCACGGGCTCGTCCCAGACGGTGAAACAGGCGCGGCGCATCAAGAACGCGCTGGAGAGGACGGCATGAGCCCGTAGCACCCCGGGCGTGCCCCGAGCGGCCTCAGCGGCGCGCGGGGCCGGGTCCGGCTGCGGACGGCTTCTCGCGGCGGGTGCCGTACCAGTCCAGGACCAGGACGGTGGCGTCGTCGCCCAGCTGCCCGTGGCAGGCGTCCAGGACCGCGGTCGTCAGAGCGCGGACGGCCTCCCGCGGGTGCAGGGGGCGGGTGTCGCGGACGAGTGAGGCCAGGTCGACGGCCGCGGCACCGCGGTCCTGCATGCCGTCGGTGAGCAGGACCAGCCGGTCCCCGGGGCGCAGCTCCAGTTCCTGCACCCGGTACGGAGTGGGCGCCGCCACCCCGAACGGCAGGTTGACGGCGAGGGAGACCTCCTCGACGACGCCGTCGCGCACCCGCAGCGGCCAGGGGTGCCCGGCGTTGACCAGCTCGCAGGCACCCGTTCCGAGGTCGACGCACAGCAGTTGACCCGTGGCCAGGCCACGGGCGTGGCGCAGCAGGGCCTGGTGGGCCTCCCGGGCCTGTCTGAGCGCGTCGCAACCACTGCGGCGCGCCCGGCGCAGCGCACCCACCAGCAGGGTGGCCAGCAGCGCGGAGTCCGTGTCGTGCCCCATGGCGTCGGTGATGGAAAGGTGCAGCGTGTCACGGTCGAGGGTGTAGTCGTAGGTGTCGCCGCCGATGTCGTCGGCCGGGACGAGCCCCGCCGCCAGGGTGAACTGGGCGGCCTCGCAGCAGGAGGCCGAGGGGAGGAGCTGGTGCTGGATCTCCGCGGCCAGACTGGTCCGGGTGGTCCGCCGGCCCAGGTGGTAGAGATCGGTGAAGCGGCGGTCCGTGACGACGATGTACGCCAGCACGTGCGCCGCTTCGGCGATCTGCTCCAGCGTGGCCTCGTCGGCGTGCTGGAGGGTCACCTCCAGTACGCCGAGGCAGTCGCCCCGATTGGTGACGGGCGTGATGACACGCTGTCCGCCCTGGTCCTCCGGTTCCACGTACTGGTGCTGGCTGCGCAGGACCTCGTCGTAGACACTGCCCCGCAACGCGAGGGGCTCGGCGCGGTCGGTGCCGTCGTCGACGCCCGCGGACAGCCGCACCAGTTGCTGGCCGACCAGGTCGGCGTACAGAAAGGAAACGCGCTCCGCCCCGAACCTCTTCTGCAGGTCGCGTGCCACCACGTCGACGGACTCTCCCGGAGGCGCTGCCTCCGCGGCGGTGAGAAGCTCACCCAGTTCGACATCCGCACTCTCCACGGCAACCTCCCATCGGCTGCCGTTCCTTCTGCCCCCGCTTTCTCCGAGGCCACCTGGCACGACCCGTTACGACCGGTCCTGAACGGGTATGGCGTTTTCTGTCACGGGTGGCACGGACGAGATCGTTTCCGGGCGCGACAGGGAC
The DNA here is from genome assembly GCF_036226765.1 of Streptomyces sp. NBC_00670. Taxonomy (NCBI): domain Bacteria; kingdom Bacillati; phylum Actinomycetota; class Actinomycetes; order Kitasatosporales; family Streptomycetaceae; genus Streptomyces; species Streptomyces sp. NBC_00670. The sequence goes on along the minus strand of NZ_CP109017.1, from coordinate 146,086 downwards.
GCCGGCATGACGGAGTTCCGCCCCGTGGCGGAGCTCCGCCCTGGGACGGAGCTCCGCACGCGTGTCGCCGGTGACGGTCAGCCGCAGAAGCCCGCGAAGCTCTCGTACGCGTCGTCGATCTGCCCCCGCACGGTGACGCACTCGCCGCGCCCCGGGACGTAGACGGGGCCCGCGTACGTCGTGTAGGCGCCCGAGTCCGAGGCGCTGACCTGGGTGTGGTCGGTCTGGTACACCTTCGCCTGCATGTACACGGGCGCGCCCTTCCGCGCCCGCACGGTCACGGCGCAGTTCTCTCCGGTCCGCCCGTTCCAGGTGAGGTAGACGGTGCCGAGCTCGCCGATGTCGTAGCCGTGCAGGACGCTGTACCCGGAGCCGCAGGCCCCGTTGTACGCGGCCGCGTAGGCCCCCTGCGCGGTGGCGGAGGCCGGTGCCGCGAAGACGGCGGCCGAGGCCACCGTCGCGGCGGCGACGGCGGTGACGGTGGCGGCTCGATGCATGCGCTTCATGATGTTCCCCCTGGGGAGGGACCGTACGGCCCCTCCGTCGCATTGGTCGCCCTGCCGGGCGGGCCGCGGGTTGTTCCCGCACCCGCCCAGTTGGACCGGCGGCCCGGCCGAAGGGTTGGTGACGGAGATGTCACCGTTCTGTCACCGCTCACCTTCGGTCCGTTGCCGCCCGTCGGCGCGCCCGCCCGGCGACGGTCACAGCGCCGAGCGGAACGCGCGGCCCTCCGCCGTCAGGGCGGAGCCCGAACGGAACAGCGTGGTCCCCGGCCCCGTCTCGTCCGTGCCGAGGCCGAACCAGGCGTAACGCTTCAGATAGGGCAGCCCGGCCAGCATCTTCGTGGCCGAGGTGAGGAACGCCGCCTGCTCGGCGTCCGTGGGATAGCGGGTGCCCCGGGAGAAGTCGATGAGGGCGAACTCGGTGAGCCAGATCGGCTTGTGATAGCGCGCGTACACCGCGCTCAGATAACCGCGCAGCTGCTCCACGGCCGCCTCGGTGCGGAAGTCGCCGCCGTACCAGTGCAGTGCGATGAAGTCCACGCGGTACCCCCGCTGCTTCGCGCCGCTCATGAAGCGGTCCAGCCAGCCGCCGGCCCGGTCGCCGCCGTAGGCCACCGCGGGGCTGCCGAGCGTGGCGCCCGTCGACTGCAACCTGGGCCACAGGTCCAGCGCCTGGTCGACGGTCATGTTCGACTGGGCGCTCATGTCGGGTTCGTTGAAGCCGAGCAGATAGGGACCGGCCGCCTTCGCCTCCGACAGCGCCTGCGCGGTGACGCTCTTGGCACCCCAGATCATCGGTACGAAGTCGGCACCGCCGGAGGCCGCGATGCCGGGGTGCGCGGTCGACCACGTGTAGTACCAGCCGGCCCCGGAACGGCTCAGCGCATCGGACATGCCGGGGAAGGACCAGACGCCGACACCCTTGCGGGGCGAGGAGACCACCGGATCGGCGGCGGGCGCGGCGGCCTCGTTGCCGGGCGCCCGCGACGCCCGTGCCGTACCGGCCGACGCCGACGGCTTCGACTCCTTCTCCTTCTTTTCCTTCCGCTTCTTCTTCGCCGACGGGCTGGGGGAGGGCGAGAGGCTCGTCGGCGTACCGGCGCTCGTCCCCGCGCTGCCCGCCGTCGGCGCGCCCGCCGGGGCCGCGGCCGTACGGTCGGCGCCCTGGTAGTGCACCAGGGCGAAGGCGCCGAGGACGACCGTCGCCGTCGCGACCGCCGCCGTGACCGTGCGGGCGTGCCCGGCGCGGCCCGGCGTACGGCGCCGGGCCGCGGCCCATCCGGCGGCGTGCGCGCCCCGGGTACGCGGACCCGCGCTCCCGGGCGCCCCCGCCTCCGTGCCGCCGGCCGACGGCACCACCGGCGCGATCGTCGCCCACACCGCCTGCTGGAGTCCGGCGGGCGGCACGACCAGCGGGAGCCCCATGAGCAGCCGGCCCACGGGAACCAGCCGCTCCTGCCGCGCACCGCAGTGCGCGCAGCCCCGGGCATGGCGCGCGATCCGCTTGCGCCACAGGGGACTCGGCACCGCGTCCCACCCCTGGATCAGCTCGGACAGCTCCGGGCACGCCGGCCGCGCGGCGAGCACCCGGACCACCGTCCTGGCCACGTCGAGCTGCTCCTTGAGCCGCTGGACGCGCACGGCCGTGTGCTTGCCGGACAGGCCGAGCGCCTCGCACACCTCCGCCCGCTCCAGCTCCCCGGTCTCCTCCAGCCACCACAGCGACAGCAGTTCCCGCTGGTCCTCGTCCAGCCAGCGCGTCGCCTCCGCCACCTCCCGCCGGTCGCTGTCGAGTTGCAGCCGCAGCACGGTCAGGGACGCGAAGTCGGACGCGGGGTCGGCGAACCGCGCGGCCAGCTCGACGGGTTCGCGGGTCTCCCGGTCCTGTGCGCGGCCCCGTATCCAGTCCCGTATCTGCCGCACGGTGATGGCCACCATCCACGATCGGTACGACGAGGGGTTCTCCAGCCGGTCCAGGCCGCGCACCACACGCAGCAGCGTCTCCTGCACGACGTCGTCGACGTCCTGGCCCCCGCCCAGCGCACGGCCGACGATGTTGTAGACCAGCGGCAGGGACTGCGCCACCAACCCCTCGACGGCCTGCGGATCGCCCGCACAGGCGGCGGACACCAGCCCGGTGCCGGGATCGCTCCCGTGGTCTGTACGCATGAACCGTCTCTCCCTCGTCTCACATCCGCAGGGCATTCTTACCGCCCACTGTCGGAGACGGGGGCCGGCGGGAAGGACAACAGAAATCCGCGCACGGATCGGCCGTTGTCCACAGGGGTGCCCGGCGGTGGGCGCGAGGGGCGAAGATGGAACCGTTCATCGGGCTGTGAGTGGGTGCGGGGTGGGAACGTGACGGACGTACGGACCGGACCGGCCGGGGGAGAGGACGCCGCGGTCTCCGGCGCGCCCGCCGACGAGCATGTGCCCGCCGACGAGCACGGCGCGCCTTCCGACGAGCACGGCGCGGCGGAGGCACCGGCGGGCCGGCGGCGTGGGTGGATCGGCCGGGTGCTGGTACTGCTCGCCGTGCTGACCTCGCTGTTCTTCCTGCCGTGGTGGGTACTGCTGGCGTCGGGCACCGGGTGGCCGGCCCCGGTCGTCGCCGGCGGCGCGATCCTGTGCGGGGCCGCCGAGTTGGCGCTCCCGGTGGCGATGGTCCTGGGCCACGGCGGGCGTCAGCTCGACGGGGCGGCCCGTACGGCCGACACCACCCTCGGCGTGGTCTGGGTCCTGTTCGTGTGGTCCGCCCTCGGCGGTGTGCTGCGGATCGTCCTGGCCGTCGCGGGGGCCGGGGGACAGGAGACGGCCAGGGCGGTGTCCGTCACGGTCGCGGTCGTCGCCGCGGCCCTTCTGACGTGGGGTTACGTGGAGGCCATGCGGGTGCCCCGCATCCGGCGGGTGGAGGTGACGATCCCCCGGCTGGGCCCCGGCCTCGATGGGACCCGCGTGGTCGTCCTCGCCGACACCCACTACGGGCCCATCGACCGGGCCCGCTGGTCGGCGCGGGTCGCCGACGCCGTCAACGCCCTGGAGCCCGACATCGTCTGCCACGCGGGCGACATCGCCGACGGCACGATCGCCCGGCGCCGGGAGCAGGTCGCGCCCCTGGGCACCGTCCGGGCCCGGCTGGCCAGGGTCTACGTCACGGGCAACCACGAATACCACGGGGAGGCGCAGGGCTGGCTGGACCTGATGACCGGGCTCGGCTGGGAGGCGCTGCACAACCGCCATCTGACCGTCGAACGCGGTGGCGACCGGCTCGTCCTCGCGGGCGTGGACGACCGCACCGCCGCCTCCTCCGGACTGACCGGGCACAGCGCCGACCACGACACCGCGCTCGCGGGCGCCGACCCCGGCCTGCCGGTGCTGCTCGTCGCCCACCAGCCCAAGCAGGTGACACAGGCCGTGGCCTCCGGCGTCGACCTCCAGGTCTCCGGCCACACCCACGGCGGGCAGATATGGCCCTTCCACTACCTGGTACGGCTCGACCAGCCCGTGGTGCGGGGGCTGAGCCGCCACGGCGACCGGACCCAGCTGTACACCAGCCGGGGCGCGGGCTACTGGGGGCCGCCGTTCCGGATCTTCGCACCGAGCGAGATCAGCCTGCTGGTGCTGCGGTCGCCCGCGTGAGGCCCGCCTCCGCGTCCTGAGGCGCGTTCACGTCCCCCACCCAGTCGGCCAGCGCGGTCTTCCGCTCGGCCTCCCGTTCGTCCGGGTCGCCGGTGCGGGAGGCCCAGGCGAGGTGACCGTCGGGGCGCACCAGGACCTCGTGGACCCCGTGCAGGTCGGCGTGGTCGTCGTGCGCCGTCGCGTGCACGGCGGTGACGTGCGGGTGCGTCTCCCGGACGGGCCGGTGCTGCCCGTCGCCCGTGAGCTCGATCCGTACGAAGCGGCCCGGGACGAGGAGTTCATGGACGCGGGTGGTCCCCGACTCCGCCGTGGTCAGCGCGATGTCCGGCATCCGGCGGCCCACCAGCGGGTCGGCTCCCGGGGGCGGCGCGTACACCGTGCCGATCGCGGAGGTACGGTCGGCGAGGAGGCGGTTGACCTCCTCGATGCCGAGGAGTTCGTCGAACAGTGAGCGCAGGGCCGTGCCGGCCCGGCGGTACTCCGGTACCAGCGACAGCTCGACGAGCAGCGTCTGCACCACCGTGTTCTCGGTGACCGCACGGCCGACCGGCCGGCGCTCGGCGTCGTAGCTGTCCAGCAGCCCCGGGCCGGACCGGCCGCCGATCTCGGCGGCCAGCTTCCAGCCCAGGTTCATCGCGTCCTGCAGCCCGGTGTTGAGGCCCTGCCCGGCCGCCGGGAAGTGGATGTGCGCGGCGTCTCCCGCCACCAGGACACGGCCCTGGCGGTAGCGGTCGGCCAGGCGGGTGGCGTTGCCGAAGCGGGACAGCCAGCGCGGGTCGGCGATGCCGTGGTCGTGGCCGCAGAGCCGGAGCAGTGCGGCCCGGAACTCCTCGAGGGTGACCGGCTCGCCGGACGGCACGCGCATACGGGCGGGGTCGATGCAGACGACGCGGGTCAGCCCGCCCTCCAGCGGGACCGCGAGGATGCCGGCCGCCTCGGCCGCCGCGCGTGCCTCGGGCGGGGCGTCGTACACCGCGAAGTCGCCGAGCATGCCCGTGAGGGACTCGTCGGTGCCGGGGAAGCCGATGCCGGCGGCCTGCCGCACGGTGCTGCGTCCGCCGTCGCATCCCACGACGTACAGCGCCCGTGCGGTCGTGTCCCGGCCCGCGTCGTCACGGAGTTCGAGGCGGACTCCTGTCGCGTCCTGGGTGAGGCCCCGTACCTCGCAGCCGCGGTCGATCCGGACGCCCAGCTCCCGGGCCCGCTGCTCCAGCAGGGCCTCCGTGCGGAGCTGGGGCAGGAACAGGGTGTACCCGTGGCGGGTGTCCAGCGCCCGGAAGTCCAGCCGGGTGCGCAGGGTCGCGAAGTGCCAGCCCGGCACGGTGCTGCCCGCGGCGAGGAAGCGCGGGGCGAGCCCGCGCATGTCCAGCACCTCCATGCTGCGCGGGTGCAGCGTCAGGGCCCGGGAATGCGGTGACGGCTCCCGGCGCCGCTCCACGATGCGGGTCCGTATGCCCGCCAGGGCCAGTTCGCTGCCGAGCATCAGACCGGTCGGCCCGGCGCCGACGACGATCACTTCTGCTTCCGTCATGGCATGTCTCCTTTAGTGAACGTTGTTCACGTGAACGGCGTTCACTATAGTGAGGGTCATGTCTTCGATGTCAACCGCGGGCCGGGGCCGGCCCGCACGGCTCGACCGGGCCTCGACCGTCGCCACCGCGCTGGAACTGCTCGACGAGGTCGGACTCGAGGCGCTGACGATGCGCCGCCTGGCCGACCGGCTGGGCGTCCAGGCGGGCGCGCTCTACCGGCACTTCACGACCAAGCAGGACCTGCTGACGGCCATGGCCGAGCGCATGCTGCGACCACTGGCCGAACCACTGCCGGAACCGGACGGGGCCGCCGACGGGGCCGCCGACGGGGCCGCCGACTGGGCCGCCCGGCTGACCGCGCTGGCCCACACCATGCGCCGCGCCCTGCTCGCCCGCCGAGACGGCGCCCGGGTCTTCGGCGGCACCCACACCACCGGCCCCCACACCCTGGCCTTCGCCGAAACCGCCCTCGGCGCGCTGCGCGAGGCCGGCTTCCGCGACGAGGACGCGGCCCGCGCCTTCCTGACCCTCGTCAACTACGTCCTCGGCCACACCCTGGAGGAACAGGCCGCGCTCTCCGACGCCCCCGAGGACACCGGAGCGGTCGGACGCCTACGTGACGCCACGACACCCGGAGCGCACCCCCACCTCACGGCCGCACTCCCCGCCCTGACCAGCCCGGACTTCGACACCCACTTCGCCTTCGGCCTCCACGTCCTCGTCGGAGGCCTGCGCCATCTGTGATGCTCCTGCCTCAGCCCTTCCTCAGCTCCTCGGCGAGCATCACGATGATGCCGCTGGGGCCGCGGACGTAGGTGAGCTTGTAGATGTCCTCGTAGGTCGCCACGCCGCGGAGCGGATGGCAGCCGTGCCTCGCGGCCGTCTCGAGGGCCGCGTCGATGTCGTCGACGGAGAAGGCGACACGGTGCATGCCGATCTCGTTGGGACGTGTGGGCTCCGACTCGATCGCCTCGGGATGGAGGTACTCGAAGAGTTCGAGGCGACCGTGACCGTCCGGGGTCTGGAGCATCGCGATCCTGGCATGGTTGCCGTCGAGGCCGACGGCGGTGTCGGTCCACTCCCCACTGACCGTGTCCCGGCCGAGGACGGTCAGACCGAGGTCTGTGAAGAAGGAGATCGCCGCTTCGAGGTCACGGACGGCGATACCGACGTTCTCGAGTCTGATGCCCATGGACCGCATGCTAGTGACCGGGCCGTGCCCTCGCCGGACACTCCGGGCGAGGACACGGCCCGTGATTACCGTGGGGGGCTGCCAGTAGTCTGCCGCCGTGGCTCAGGCATTGACGAACGTTCCCGCGCACGGCGCACCTGCTGCACGGCGAACCCGGATGGCACGACGTCGCCTGGACGTCGTGACGTCGCCGGGGAGAACACCCACGTCCGCAGGCTCCTCGCGGGCATGTTCGGCCTGACGGTGATGGCGGCGGCCGTGCACGGCGTCCAGGAGGGGCAGAAGGGCACGGCGTTCGCCATCGCCTACACCGCCACGCGCTTCCTCGGCGGCAGTGCCTTCAGTACCAGCGCGAGCGCTTGAGCCTGCGGCAGGCCCTGCTCGTCGAGGCCGGCCGGTACCCGGCAGGGGAGGGCACGGTGACCGTCGCCCGCACCGACACCGAGCATCTGGCCGAACGGCTCGGCCTGTTCGCCATCATCGTGCTGGGCGAGGGTGTCATCCAGCTCGTCGAGGCCGGTTCCGAGGCCGGGTGGGACGAGCACTTCTTCGCCGTGATGCGGAACACGTCGACGGCCGGCTCCCGGAGCAGGCGGCCTGGCCGCTGGTATCCGCGTCGGGCGCCTACCTCCTCGTCGCCACCGCGCTGACCCCCTTCGCGCGCCCCGGCGGCCTCGGCCACTCCGCCACCCCCGGCGTGACGCCCGTCCATCCGCCCGGCCGTCAGCGCAGCGGCACGTCGACCCGCACCGGCCCGACCGGGGCCCGCTCCCCGGGCGTCACAACGAGCGTGCCGTCGATGACCTCGGTGCGCGCACCCGTGGCGGCGGAGAGGTCCAGGGCGTCACCGTTCGCGTCGAGGGGGACGCGGGTGCCTGTCGGGGCGTCGAGGAAGGCGTGGGCGTGGGTTTCCGTGCGGGTCCAGCGGACCCAGGGCTCGTCGTGGGGGCGGGCCACGGCCGTGCCGAGGGGGCGGGAGGCGAAGACCGCGTCGGCGTGGACGCGGTTCCAGACGCCGAGTGCCTCAAGGGTGCTGCGCTGGACCGGGGGGACCTCGCCGGAGGCGGTGAGGCCGATGTTGAGCAGCAGGTTGCCGCCGCGTGAGACGACGTCCAGGAAGTGGCGGATCGCCTCGGGGCCGCTCAGTGAGTGGGACTCGTCCTCCAGTCGGTTGTGGCCGAAGGAGAAGCCGACGCCCCGGCAGTTCTCCCAGGCGCCGTCGCCCTCGCTCGCACGGTCGTGCGCGTACTCGCTGGTGCGGAAGTCCCAATGCGTCTCCCCCCAGCGGTCGTTGACCACCCCGTCCGGGCGGGTGGCGTAGAAGCGGCGGAAGAGTTCGACGAGGCTCTTGCCGCCCTCTGCCTTGCCCGCGTCGGGGTACTCGATGTCGCCCCACAGCAGGTCCGGCCGGTACCTCTCGATGAGGTCGGCGACGTGGTCGAAGGCGTAGTCGGCGTAGGCCCGGTCCTGGGGGCGCACGGAGTCGTCGATGTGACGGACGAGGGGCGGGGCCGGGGCGAAGTGCCAGTCGAGGCCGCCGGAGTAGTACACGCCGAAGCGGATGCCCCGGCGCGCGGCGGCCTCGCGGAACTCGCCGACCAGATCGCGCCCGGGGCCCCGGCGGACGGTGTTGCGGTCGCCGGTCCCGGGGGCGTCCCAGAGGGTGACACCGTCGTGGTGCTTGGTGGTGGGCACGAAGTAGCGGGCACCGGTGGCGGCGACGAGGTCCATGACGGCGTCGGCGTCGAACGCCTCCGCCCGCCAGGCGTCGAGGAACGTGTCGTAGTCGGCCCCGCCGTAGGTCTCCTGGTGGTGCCGGCGGGCCGGACTGCCGTCGATGCGGATGGTGTTGGCGTACCACTCGGCGTAAGGGTTGCGCCGGAACCACTCCTCCTCGTCCTCGACGCTGCCGAACACCCCGAAGGGCTCGGCCCAGGCCGGCACGGAGTACGGACCCCAGTGGACGAAGACGCCGAGCTTGGCGTCCCGGAACCAGGCCGGGGTCTCCCGGGCGAACTGCCGATAGAGCGGTGGGCGTTCGGACATGGCCATGGCGGGGATCCCTTCCGTGACACGTACCGGGCGAAGCGGGGTCAGCGGCGCGGCCTGAGCCCCGACATCCCGCCGTCGACCTCGACGACCGTGCCCGTCGTCGAGCCCGCGCGGGGACTGGCCAGATAGGCGACCGCGTCGGCGACCTCCGCGGCCTCCACCAGACGCCCGTGCGGCTGCCGGGCGTCCAGGGCCGCGCGCTCGGCCACCGGGTCCGCGGCGGAGTCCAGCAGCCGGGTCACCCAGGGGGTCGCCGCGGTGCCGGGGCTGACCGCGTTCACCCTGATCCCCTCGCCCACGTGGTCCGCCGCCATCTGGAGCGTCAGCGAGTGCAGCGCCCCCTTGCTCGCCCCGTACAGCGCGCGCTCCGGCAGCCCCGCGCTCGCGGCTATGGAGCACATGTTGACGATCGCGGCGCAGGGCGACCGGCGCAGCCACGGCAGCGCCGCCCGGCTGACCCGGACGGCCCCGAGCACGTTGACGTCCAGGACGTGGTGCCACTCGTCGTCGGAGTTGTCGGCCACCGTGCCCCGGGCGCCGATCCCCGCGTTGTTGACGACGACGTCCAACCCGCCGAACGCCTCGGCGACACGTGCCACCGCCGCCCGCACCTCCTCGTCCCTGCCGACGTCCACCCGGTGGGCGTCGGGGTCGCCCGCGAGCGGGTTCAGGTCCAGTACGGCGACCCGCGCACCCTCCTCGCGCAGCCTGGCGACGATCGCCGCGCCGATTCCCGACGCGCCGCCGGTGACCAGGGCCCTGACGTGTCCGAAGCCGGTCACCGGGTCACCTGCCGCTGCCGGCCGAGTCCGTCGATCTCGAGTTCGACGACGTCACCGGGGCGCAGATAGGGGAAGCGGCCGGACAGGGCGACGCCCTCGGGCGTACCGGTCAGGACCAGATCGCCCGGCTCCAGGACCAGGAACTGGCTCAGCCGCCACACGATCTGGCCGACGTCGAAGATCATGTCGGAGGTGCTGGAGTCCTGGCGCGGCTCGCCGTTCACCCAGCTGCGCAGCCGCAGCGCGCCCGGGTCGATCTCGTCGGCGGTGACCAGCCAGGGGCCGACGGGGGAGAAGCCCGGGAACGACTTGCCCTTGCCCCACTGGCCCCCGGACCGCTCGATCTGCCACTCGCGCTCGGAGACATCGTTGGCCAGTGTGTACCCGGCGACGTGTGCGAGCGCCTCGGCCGGCGAGCCGAGGTAGCTCGCCCGGCGGCCGATCACCACGCCGAGCTCCACCTCCCAGTCGGTCTTCACACTGCCCGGCGGGATGGCGAGGTCGTCGTCGGGACCGGCCACGGTGTTCGGAGTCTTGAGGAACACCACCAGATCCTTCGGCGGTTCGGCCCCGGACTCGGCGGCGTGGGCGGCGTAGTTCATCCCCACGCAGACGACCGCGGACGGCCGGGCGACCGGCGCGCCGATCCGCTGTCCCGCGCGCTCGATCCGCGGCAGGTCACCGGCGCGCACCGCGGCGGCGGCACTCTCCAGGGACCGCGACAGGAAGGCTCCGTCGATGTCGTCCGTGAGGGCCGACAGGTCGAGGTAGTGGTCCTCGGCGACGACGACCGGAATCTCCCGGCCGGCCTCCCCGATCCGTGCGAACTTCATCAGACCCCTTCCGCAATCGGATTCCGGACGGATTCCGGACATCGGAACTCCCGGCCCCTGCGACACGTGAGCCGACGGCACCCTACCAGTTGACCCCAGGAATGATCCGATGTTTGGATGCGTTCCGGGAGGGCCCATGACCACGATCACCTCCGTCTCCACGGCGGACGTCCGCTTCCCGACCTCCGCGTCGCTCGACGGCTCCGACGCCATGAACCCGGACCCCGACTACTCGGCCGCCTACGTCGTCCTCCGCACCGACGCGCCCGACGGCCACGAAGGACACGCCTTCGCCTTCACCATCGGCCGCGGCAACGACGTCCAGGTGGCCGCCATCCAGATGCTGGAGGGCCACCTCGTCGGACGCGCGGTGGAACCGCTCCTCGACGACATGGGCGAGGCATGGCGGATCCTGGCCCACGACTCCCAACTGCGCTGGCTGGGACCCGAGAAGGGCATCATGCACATGGCCGTCGGCGCGGTCCTCAACGCCCTGTGGGACCTCAGGGCCAAGCGGGCGGGACTGCCGCTCTGGCAACTGCTGGCCCGGATGTCTCCCGAACAGATCGCCGACCTCGTCGACTACCGCTACCTCACCGACGCCCTCACCCGCGACGAGGCCCTCGCCCTGCTGCGCCGCGCCGAACCCGGCCGGGCCGCACGCGAACAGGCCCTCCTGGCCGACGGATACCCCGCCTACACGACCAGCCCCGGCTGGCTCGGCTACTCCGACGCACAACTCGCCCGCCTGTGCCGCGAGGCCCTCGACGCCGGATTCCCGCAGATCAAACTCAAGGTCGGCGCCAACCTCGACGACGACATCCGACGTCTGCGGCTCGCCCGCGAGATCTGCGGCACCGGCTACCCCATCGCGGTCGACGCCAACCAGCGCTGGGACGTGGCCGCCGCCGTCGAGTGGATCCGCGCCCTCGCGCCCTACGACCCGGCCTGGGTGGAGGAACCCACCAGCCCCGACGACATCCTGGGCCACGCCGCCATCGCCCGCGCCATCGCCCCCGTTCCGGTGGCCACCGGCGAACACGTGCACAACCGCGTCATGGTCAAGCAGTTCCTCCAGGCCGGAGCCGTGCAGATCCTCCAGATCGACGCGGCCCGCGTCGGCGGCGTCAACGAGAACATCGCCCATCTGCTGCTCGCCGCGAAGTTCGGCATCCCCGTCTGCCCGCACGCCGGGGGCGTGGGCCTGTGCGAGGCCGTCCAGCACCTGTCGATGTTCGACTTCGTCGCCGTCTCCGGCACCAGGGAAGGACGCATGATCGAATACGTCGACCACCTCCACGAACACTTCGTCACCCCCACGGTGATCCGCGACGGCCGCTACCGCGCCCCCACCGCCCCGGGCGCCGGAACCGAGATGCGCGCGGCCTCGCTCGCCGCACACCGCCGGCCCACCGGAACGGAAGCCGCCGCATGACCGGCCGGCTCGGCTTCGGAGGCGCACCCCTCGGCAACCTCTACCGCGAGGTCTCCGACGAGGACGCCCACGCCGTACTGGAGGAGGCCTGGGCGGGCGGCATCCGCGACTTCGACACCGCGCCCCACTACGGACTGGGCCTCGGCGAGCGCCGCCTCGGCGCGTTCCTGCGCGAACAGCCCCGTGACAGCTACCGCCTGTCGACCAAGGCCGGCCGCCTCATCGTGCCGAACACCGGCCGCCGGCACGGCACCGACGAGGCGAGCGGGTTCCTCGTGCCCGACGACCACGTACGGCACTGGGACCCCGGCCCGGACGGCATTCGGCGCAGCCTCGACGACTCACTCGAACGACTCGGCCTCGACCGCGTCGACACCCTCTTCCTCCACGACCCCGACGTCTACGGTCTCGACGAGGGACTGCGGCAGGGGTTGCCTGCACTCGTACATCTGCGGGAGGCCGGACTGGTCGACGAGATCGGGATCGGCGTCAACAGCGTGGCGGCGGCAGTCCGTGCGGTCCGCGAGGGCGACCTCGACGTCGTCATGATCGCCGGGCGGTACACCCTGCTCGAACAGCCCGCCGCCGCCCAACTCCTGCCCCTGTGCCAGGAGCGCGGGGTACGGGTCCTCGCGGTCGCGGTGTTCAACTCGGGGCTCCTCGCCGCCGACGACCCCGCCACGGCCCACTACGACTACGGCCCCGTACCGCCCGAACTCGCCGCACGCACCGTACGGTTGCGCGAGACCTGCGCCCGCTTCGGCGTCCCGCTGCCCGCCGCCGCCCTCCAGTACCCGCTGCGCCACCCGGCGGTGGACCAGGTGGTCGTCGGCACGGCGAGCCCGGCCGAGATGCGCGCCAACCTCCGGCACATGAGGACCCAGATCCCCGACGGACTGTGGGAGACGCTGCGCGAAGAACGGCTGATCCCCTGACGCGCCTCCCTCAGCCGGCGATCCCGTAGACCCGGCGCGCGGTGCCCGCGGCGACCTGGGGCCAGTCCGCGCGGCCGACGACGTCCCGCACCAGGCCGAACCACTCGGCCGTCGTCGTCCCGCCGTCGGCCCCGGTGCTCACCGGCCAGTCACCGCCCAGCAGACAGCGCTCCGGGCCGAACAGGTCGAGGGCCGCGCGGAGCAGGTCCGGGCCGTGCCGTCGCAGCGTCTCCGCGTCGCGGGCCTCGGCGGGCAGCCCGGAGAGCTTCACCGTCAGCCGCTCATGACGGGCCAGCCTTCGCAGCGACGCCAGCCAGGCCCGCCCGGCGTCCGAGCGCAGGCCCTCGTCCACCGGCGGCTTGCCGAGATGGTCGAGGACGGTGGTCCCGTCACCGGAGCCGGCCAGCAGACGGCCGAGGTCGTCCAGCTGGGTCCAGCGCACGCACGCGTCGAAGACGAGACCGGCGCGAACCACCTCGGCGAGCCCCGCGCGCAGCGCGGGCGCCACGAGCCGCTCGCCCGGCAGGTCCTGGAGCAGTTGGCGGACGCCGCGCACGAGCGGCAACGCGGCCGCCCGCTCGATCCGTTCGCCCGCGTCGGGCGCCTCCAGGTCGGCCGCCACGACCATCGCCGCCAGCCCGGGCCAGTCAAGGCCCGCGACCCAGCGGGCCTCGTCGGGGGCCGCCTCCGGGGCGACGTCGGCCTCGACGAACACCCACCGCGTCACCGCGCCGTCGGCGTCGTCGATGTCACCCGGCAGCCTCGGCCGGTCCAGCGCCGTACCGGCGAGCCAGTCGTACCGCAGCCGACGGGGGTCCCAGACGTGCACATGCGCGTCGATCACCTCTGCGACACGGCTGCCGGATGGCGGTGCGACACGCATCAGCGGGCCCTGCGGAGCCAGTGCTCCACACCGCAGACATGGACGAACATCAGCGCCTGGGCGAGTTCCGCGTTCCGGTGCCGCAGGGCGTCCAGGATGCCGCGGTGCTCGTCGATCGTGCGGGCGACCGAACCGCCCTCGGTGATGCCGCGCCAGATGCGGGCGCGGACGGTGTCGCCGGACAGGGAGTCGAGGAGACTCGTCAGATAGGCGTTGCCGGTCGCCTCGGCGATCGCGTGGTGGAACGCGATGTCGTGGGCGACCAGGGTCTCCACGTCGGCGTCCGCACCGACGTCCGCGAGCCGCCGCTCGATCGCGGCCAGCCGCTCGTCGGTGATCGAGCGGCACGCCAGCGCGGCCACCTGCGGTTCGAGCATCCGCCGTACCGCGAGGACCTCCAGGACCGAATCGTCCTGGTGGAGGTCGACGACGAAGGACATGGCCTCAAGCAGCAGCCGCGGTTCGAGACTGGTGACGTAGGTCCCGTCACCGCGCCGCACGTCCAGCACGCGGATGACCTCCAGTGCCTTGACGGCCTCCCGCAGCGAGTTGCGCGAGAGCCCGAGCGCCTCGCTCAGCTCCTTCTCGGGAGGCAGCCGGGACCCGGGCGACAGCTCGCCCGAGACGATCATTTCCTTGATCTTGAGAATAGCCGCGTCGGTGACCGCCATGCGGCCCACTCTAAGTCCGGCGTCCGGTCCGCTTGTCCGTCACTCCGGGGCCGACCTACCGTGCCCTGATGGATCTCTTCTCGCGCTCCTGGACAGCACTGCTCGCGGCGGTCGCCGAACTGTCGGAGGAGGACTTCGAGCGGCCGTCCGGCTGTGCCGGGTGGCGTGTGCGGGACCTGGTCTGCCACCTCGTCATCGACGCCCAGGACGTGCTGATCACCCTCGTCACGCCCAGCGGGACCGAACCGACCGCGGACGCGGTCACCTACTGGACCCTCCTGGACGAGCCGCCGACCGGCGAGGACCCCCTCGACGCGCTGATCCCGCGGCTGGCCGCCGCGTACGGTCCGCCGCGATGGCTGACGTTCCACCTGGACGACGTGGGTTCCGCCGCGGGCCGGGCCGCGCGACTGGCCGACCCCGCCCTCCGCGTCAGCACCCAGGAGAAGGTACTGACCGTCGGCGACTACCTCTCCGCGTACGTACTCGAATGGACCCTGCACCACCTCGACCTCATCGCGCACCTGCCGTCGGCCGCCGAGCCGCCCGCCGAAGCCCTCGCCGCGGCGCGCGCCCTGCTGGAGCGGATCGCCGGGGCCCCGTTTCCCGCCCGGTTCTCCGACAAGGACGCCCTGCTGATCGGCACCGGGCGTCGCACACCGACCGACGCCGAGACGGCCGCGCTGTCCGGCCTCGCCGCCCACCTGCCGCTCATCCTCGGCTGACGGCGCTCCGGCGGACGTGACCCCGGTCACATGTGGCACCGGGAACTTCCTCCCTTGCCGCTCCGACTCCTGTGCTGCCGTCGCCGAAACGGTCGGCCGCGGCAGCGGTGGGGAGAGGAGTCGCGGATGCCCGAGACAGGGACACAGCCGGGGGTGGGGGCCGCGCCGGAGGCGGAGCCCGTACCGGAGGCGCGGGCTCCCGTCGGTCTTGATGCCGACGTACCGCCGTCGCCGCGGTCGGCCGGGGAACCGGTTCCCGCGCCCGCGCCCGCCGTGCCGGGACCGTGGAGCGGGCTGCGGCCCCTGCTGCTGCGGCTGCACTTCTACGCCGGTGTCCTCATCGGCCCGTTCATCCTCGTCGCCGCCGTCACGGGACTCGCCTACACCGTCACGCCACAGGTCGAGTCGATCCTTTACGACCACGAGCTGAAGGTGACGCCCCACGGCAGCGCCGAGCCGCTCGCCGCCCAAGTGGCCGCCGCGCGGCGGGCGGTGCCCGGCGGCACCCTGGTGTCCGTCACGAAGGGCGCCGGGCCCACCGACTCCACCCGCGTCACCTTCGACAAGGACGGCCTGCCCGCGGGCTACACGCTCACCGCCTTCGTCGACCCGTACGACGGCGAAGTCCTCGGCGAACTGCGGACGTTCGGCCAGTGGCTGCCCGCCCGGGCCTGGCTCGACGATCTGCACCGCAATCTGCACCTGGGCGACTTCGGCCGCAACTACAGTGAGATCGCCGCGAGTTGGCTGTGGGTCGAGGTGCTCGGCGGTCTCGCCCTGTGGGCCGGCACCGCACGCAACCGCAAGCGGCTGCGCCGTCTGCTGCTGCCCCGAGGGGGTCCCAAGGGCCGTCGGCGCACGCTCTCCTGGCACGGCGCGGTCGGCCTGTGGGCCTCCGCCGGCCTGCTCGCCCTCTCCGCGACCGGCCTGACCTGGTCCGCGCACGCGGGCGCCAGTATCGGGCGGATCCAGGACTCCCTGGGCGGCAGCACGCCCTCGGTCTCCACGGTGCTGCCCGCCGCCACCGGCGCGGAGCAGGGCGGGGGAGACGGGCGCGAGGACGTCGGCATCGACGCGGTCGTCGCCTCGGCCCGTGACGCCGGGCTGGTCGGCGTACTCGTCGTCACCCCGCCCGCCGACGCGGACTCCGCGTACACCGTGAAGGAGAACACCCGCAGCTGGCCCGAACAACAGGACGTGGTCGCCGTCGACCCGGCCACTGGGAAGGTGACGCACGAGCTCGACTTCGACGACTTCCCGCTGCTCGCCAAGATGACCTCCTGGGGCATCAACGCGCACATGGGCCTGCTGTTCGGCCTCGCCAACCAGATCGTCCTCGCGCTGCTCGCCCTCGGCGTCATCGGGATGACGCTGTGGGGTTACCGCATGTGGTGGCTGCGCCGGCCGACCCGCGCGCAGGGCCTCACTGCCGGCCGCGCGCCGGTGCGCGGGGCCTGGCGCCGGGTGCCCGGCCGGGTCCTCGCGCCCCTCGTGGTGGCGGCCGCGGTCATCGGCTACTACGTGCCGTTCTTCGGTCTGCCGCTGCTCCTGTTCGTCCTGGTGGACGTGACGGCGGGCGCGGTGCGGCGGCGCCGGGCGGGGGTGACGGCGTGATCGCGGCGACCGGACTGCGCTGGATCCTGACCCTGCTGTTCGCCGTGTCCGCCGCCCACGGGGTGTGGCGGGCCGTCCTGCCCGGGACGGCCGTCACCGCGCGGGTGGACCACGCGCTGCACGTGGCGATGAGCGCGCTGATGGCGGCGATGGCCTGGCCGTGGGGCATGGACCTGTCGGCCGGACCGCAGATCGTGCTCTTCTCGGCGGGCGCGCTGTGGTTCCTCGCCGCCGCCCCCTTCCGTCCCGGCGACCGCACCCGGCGCGGGGCGGTGCTCGCCGCGTGGCCACACGTGCTGATGATGGCGGCCATGGCCTGGATGGTGGCGGCGATGGCCTCCTCCGGTGCGATGGCGGGCGGCTCCGGCGGGGGCAGCATGGAGGGCATGGACATGGGCGACGGCTCGGGGCTCGCCGCCATGACCCTGACCGGTACGGGGCCGAGGCTGGCGGCGGGCGTCCTCGCCGCCGCGTTCGCCGGGCTCGGCCTGGTCTGGCTGGCCCGTGCGTTCGACCGGGCCCGCGCCCTGGACCCGGCGGTCCGGCCGGGCGCGACGGGTGCGGCGGCCGTAACGGTCACGACGGCCGGGGTGCCGGGCGAGGGCGCTGCCGTCGCCCTCGGGCTCGGCTGCCATGCGGCCATGGCGCTGGGGATGGCGGTGATGTTCGTACTGCTCGTCGGATAGCGCTGAAGGGCGGGCCCGTGGCCGCCGCACCGGTTCCGGCGCGGCGGCGGCACGCTATGCGTCCGCGTCGCCGGTGATCCCCCGGAGCAGGCCGCCCAGGACCCGGCGCAGCCGGGGCTCCACCTCCACCACGGCGTGCGCGAGCCGGGGGTCGTCGCGGTAGAGCGCCTGGATGTGCGGGCCCGGCGTCGCCATCTGCCACAGGGCGCCGGCGAGGCTGGTGGCCGTCGCGATGACATCGACGGCCCGCTGCTCGTCCAGGCCGAGCAGCCGGCCGAGTTCCGCGCCGATCCGTGCGACCTCGTCGAGGGTGACGAGCTTGAAGGCGCGCACCGACTCCACCGACACGTTCCGTTCCAGGTTGAGGGGCGCCTGGGCGAGCAGGTCGCAGAACAGCGGCCGGGCCGCCAGCGTGGCCGCGAGCACCTCGCCGACGCCCTCCGGCCCGGCGTGCGGCAGCTCACGCAGCCGGCCGCACAGCTCCGCGGACCACTCCCGCCACCCCTCGGCGGTGATCCTGAGGAAGATCTGCTCCCGCGTCTCGAAGTAGCGCAGCAGCGCGGACTTGTGCATGCCCACGGCGGCGGCGATGTCGGTGAGGGTGATCTCCCTGATCCCGCGCTCGGCGCCGAGCGCGCGGGCCGCCTCGAGGATCGCCGCTTCGCGCTGCTGCTTGGCCTGTGCGCTGCGGGCGCGCTGGAATCCGGACGCGGTCATCGCCCCATCGTAGAGCAACGCTGTTGCACTATTAACGCAACGGTGTTTCACTAATGGTATGGAACCTCAGGAACGACAAGAGCGACAGGAACGACAGCAAGGGAGCGCCCCCGCTGCGCGGGTCTGGTTCGTCACCGGCTCCTCCCGCGGCCTCGGCCGCGCCCTGGTCACCGCCGCGCTCGACGCGGGCGACCTCGTCGCCGCCACCGCCCGCCGGCCGGAGCAACTGGACGATCTCGTACGGAAGTACGGCGAGGACCGGGTCCTCGCGCTTCCGCTCGACGTCACCGACGGCGCCGCCACACGGACGGTCGTCGACACGGTGCTCGGCCACTACGGACGCATCGACGTGCTCGTCAACAACGCCGGGTACGCCAACGTCTCGCCCGTCGAGACCACGGACGACGACGACTTCCGCACCCAGTTCGAGACCAACTTCTGGGGTGTCTACCACGTCACCAGGGCCGCCCTGCCGGCCCTGCGCGCCCAGGGCTCCGGGACGGTCGTGCAGATCTCCTCGGTCGGCGGCCGCGTGGGCGGCTCGCCCGGCATCGCGTCCTACCAGGCCGCCAAGTTCGCCGTGGACGGCTTCTCCCGGGTGCTCGCCGCGGAGACGGCGCCCTTCGGAGTGCGCGTCATGGTCGTCGAACCGAGCGGCTTCGCCACGGACTGGGCCGGCTCCTCGATGACCGTGCGGGACATCCCCGCACCGTACGAGGAGACCGTCGGCCTGATGAACCGGCGCGTACGGCAGAACGACGCCGGAGCGGCCGGCGACCCGCAGCGCGCCGCGCGGATCATCGTCGACGCGGCCGGTCGCGACAATCCCCCCTCGCACCTGCTGCTCGGCGTCAACGCCGTGGAGATGGCGCAGGACTACTCCCGCCGCCAACTCGCCGAAGCGGCCACCTGGGAAAAGGTGAGCCGCTCGGCCGACTTCGCAGAGCCGTACCCGGCCGCGTTCCCGCCGGACGAGGCGCCCGCGTAAGGGGGTGCCGCCGCGCAACTCGGCGGCGTACAGCGGACGTGCGCGGCGGACCGGGAGGTCGCGGCATGATTCCTCCGTGGCCCCGACGCATGACACCCCGGACCGCACCCCGACCCGCCGGGCGGCGCGACTCGTCCACCCCGACTTCCGGTCGCTCTGGATCGGCCAGACCGTCAGCGGACTGGGCAGCAGCATCACCGTGGTGTCCGTGCCGCTGATCGCGGTGGTGACGTTGCACGCCGACTCCACCGCCGTCGGCCTGCTCGCCGGGGCGGTGTGGGTGCCCTGGCTGCTGGTGGGGCTGCCCGTGGGCGCGTGGGTGGACCGCGTGCGGAAACGGCCACTGATGATCGCCTGCGATCTGGTGTCCGCCGCGGCGCTGACGAGCGTCCCCCTGGCGGCGTGGTGCGGCGCGCTCACCCTCGCGCACATGGCCGTCGTCGCGCTGCTCTGCGGTACCGCGGCGGTGTGTTTCCACACCGCCTACCACTCGTACATACGGATCGTGCTCGACGGCCGGGGCCTGCTGGAGGGAAACGCCAGGCTGCAGGGCGGCGAGGCCGCCGCGCAGCTCGCCGGGCCGGGGGCGGCGGGGGTGCTCGTCCAGGCCTTCGGCGCGGTCGCCGCGCTCGTGGCCGACGCGGCGACCTTTCTGGTCTCCGCCTTCTGCCTCACGCGCATCCGGGTGGCCGAACCGGTCCACGCCCCCGGCGCGGACCGGCCACCGCTGCGACGGCAGATCGTCGAAGGGCTCGGCTTCGTGGGCCGGGACCGGTACCTGCGGCCGATGGTCACCTGGGGCGCCGTCGTGAACATGGCGCTGATGGGGTACCAGGCGGTTCAGGTCGTGTTCCTGGTTCGCGCCGTCGGACTGGACCCGGCCATGGTCGGGCTGCTGCTGACCAGCGGCAGCGCCGGCGGCATCGTCGGCGCGGTCGCGGCCACCAGGGTGAGCCGGCGCATCGGCACCGGGCGCGGACTGCTTCTTCTGCAACTCGCCACCGCACCGTTCGCGCTGCTCCTGCCGATGACCACCGCCGGGCCGGGGATGCTGCTGTTCGCGGCGGGATCCTTCCTCGTCGGGACCGGCGTCTCCGTGGCCAATGTCGTGGTCGGCAGCTTTCGGCAGAGCTACTGCCCGCCGCACCTGCTCGGCCGGGTCGTGGCCACGGCCGCGGTGATCAACCACAGCACCATCCCGCTCGGCTCCGTGCTCGGCGGGCTGCTCGGCGACGCCGTGGGGTACCGACCGGCCATGTGGATCACGACAGGTGTCGTCGCGCCCAGCTGGCTCGTCCTGGCCATGAGCCCGATGCGCCGTGAGCGCGACCTTCCGCACGTCGGCGATCTTCCGCTCGCCGACGACCCCTCGTCCACCGGCGATCTCGCTCCCCCCGACGCGCCGACACGCCGCGAGGACTCCAACAACCCGCCCCTGTAACCTCGTTCACGTCGGACGCCGAGATCCGTAAGGACCGGCCGCCGCCCCGGGAACAGTCGGTCCCGTCGGTGCTGTTGCACCGGCGGGGGGCCGGCGCCGCACGGGCGGGAACCACGCAGACCACGTGGTTGTCCGTTTCCACAGGGTCCGATCCCCGCAGGAACCCGCGGCACGCCCGCCGCACACTCGGACCAGTACGCATTTTTTGCGCGATCGCAGGAGGACTGTTTCCATGGCCGACCGGCCCTTGACGCTCATGGCAGTACACGCCCACCCCGACGACGAGGCCACCGGCACCGGAGGCGTCCTCGCGCGGTACGCGGCGGAAGGCATCCGCACGGTTCTCGTGACGTGTACCGACGGCGGTTGCGGTGACGGACCGGGAGGCGTCAAGCCGGGCGATCCCGGCCACGACCCGGCGGCGGTCGCCCTGATGCGCCGCAAGGAACTCGAGGCGAGCTGCGAGGTCCTGAAGATCAGCGATCTGGAGATGCTGGACTACGCCGACTCCGGGATGATGGGCTGGGCGACCAACGACGCCCCCGGATCCTTCTGGCGGACCCCGGTGCAGGAGGGCGCGGCCCGGCTCGCGGACCTCATGCGGCAGTACCGCCCCGACGTGGTCGTCACCTATGACGAGAACGGCTTCTACGGTCACCCCGACCACATCCAGGCCCACCGCATCACGATGGCGGCACTGGAGATAGCCGGGCCGGTGCCGAAGGTGTACTGGACGACGATGCCCCGCTCGGGGATGCGGCGGTTCGGCGAGATCATGCGCGAGTTCGGTGAGGACATGCCCGAGCCGGACCCGGCCGAGGCCGCCGCGATGGCCGAGATCGGCCTCCCCGACGACGAGATCACCACGTGGGTCGACGCGACCGGGTTCAGCGACCAGAAGTACGACGCCCTGGCCGCGCACGCCAGCCAGGGCGAGAACATCTTCTTCCTCAGGATGGGCAAGGAGAGGTTCGGCGAACTGATGGGCGTCGAGACGTTCCTGCGCGTCCGGGACACCACCGGCGCGACCCTGCCGGAGAACGACCTCTTCGCCGGCCTGCGCTGACCCGTCCACCCGTCTGCCCGTCTGCCCGCCGGCGGGCAGACGGCCCCGCACGTGCCTCAGGATGAAGCCGGCCGGCGCCTCCGCCCCCGCGCGCCGGCCGGCTTCCCGAGTCGCACGTTCCACCCGGCTCCGGTGCTCCTCCCACCACACCGAAGTCGCCCACACGTCCGCGGTCGGCTCGGCACCGTCCCCCGTCTACAGGCGGACGTCCAGCCGCCGGCCGTTCCGTGTGCTCCGCACCATGACGGACTCGGCGCGCGGGGGGTGGCCGGTGGCCGAGACGACCAGGGTGTGGGAGCCCGGCCGTAGCCGGAGCCCGTAGTCGCCGTCCTCCGTGTACGTCTGGGCGACCCGCCGGCCGCGTGCGTCGATGACGGTGATGCGGGCGGCGCAGCCGCCGGGGTGGGCTGCGCAGCGTACCGAGCCGGTGAGGCGCGCCATGGCCGTGCCGGCCGGGTCCAGGGTTCCGGCGGTCCCGGTGATCCCAACACTCCCGGTGCGGCGTAGGCCGTTGTCCCCTCCGGCCGCCGGCTGCGTCCGGCCCGCGCCGGGCTCCACGGTGAGGCCGCACTGCTCCGCGAACGCGGCCAGCGTCGTGTCGAGCGCCTCCAGCTCGTGCAGGGCGGTCCGCAGCCGTCGCGCGCGGGGGCCGGG
This sequence comes from Streptomyces sp. NBC_00670, assembly GCF_036226765.1. Taxonomy (NCBI): domain Bacteria; kingdom Bacillati; phylum Actinomycetota; class Actinomycetes; order Kitasatosporales; family Streptomycetaceae; genus Streptomyces; species Streptomyces sp. NBC_00670. Next base: position 123,738 of record NZ_CP109017.1, on the reverse strand, counting down.
CACGGCGGACCATGCCCCGTCCCGCAGCTCACGGACGTACGGGGTGACGGGGCGCCAGACACCCTGGGCCGTGCCGTTGGCGAGGTGGTGGTCGAGCGCGCGCAGCGAATCGGTGAAGGTGTGCGTGATGAGCCGAAGGCGCTCGGACAGGCTCGCCGAGAGGTCGATGTCGATGTCGGCGGCGGACGCCAGCGCCCGGGCGTGCCCCGCGGCCGTGGTCAGCAGCGCCATCCGGTGGTGCGGCCCGCGCCCGCGGACCCCGAGCGGCATGCGCACCACCGGCCGGGACGCCTCCGTCACCTCGAACAGAGCGGCGTCGACGGCCCGTGCCGCACCCCGCAGCCGTACCGGACTGTCCGGTTCCTCCCAGCGGGTCGCGACCTGGGTGAGGAGCGTCCGCACCGCCTGGACGTACCCGTGTTCGGCCTCGCGGACGACGGTCCGGGTGGACAGGGGAAAGATCAGTGCGGCGCACGCCGACGCCACCAGGATGCCGATGCCGTTGTCGACGAGCCGTTCGCCGAGCAGATGGTTCATCGCGCTGTCCGGCGTGGTCAGCCCGTACAGCTGCACCAGGGCGACGACCAGTCCGGTGGTCCACAGGGCGTAGGCGCGCTGCATGCCCCAGGAGCCGAGGGAGAGCCCGAGAACGATGACGGCGAGCGTCCAGTGGATGTGCTGGTGACCGGTCCAGTGCAGCAGGAGCACCCCGAGCACGGCGCCGGCGATGGTGCCGGCCATGCGGTGGCCGAACTTGCGCAGCCGCTCGTGGGTGGTGCTGGTGCCGAACAGCGTGATCATCACCCCGACCAGGCCCCAGTAGAAGCGCTGCGGATCGATGGCGTCGGCGATGGGACAGACGACGGCGGCGGCCACCGCCGCGTGCAGCGGGGCGCGCACGAAGGGCACCACACGCTGCCATCCGCTCTCCGTACGGGCGGTGAGCGCGCGCCGCATCGGCGCGGCCGAACCGGGGATCCGGTTGTTCTCCAGCGCCACCGCGGGCTGGAAGGGCACCGCGGCAGGGGCGTGCGGTGTCCGCCGGCCCAGCGCCAGCCAGCCGGTGAGGGAGTCGGCGAGGGAGTCCATGAGCTCGGCCACCCGGCGGGCGAGGACGGCGCACTCGGCGTCCCCGGGGTCGGCCCCCGGATCGCGCAGGACGGCATCGGCCTGCGCGCGGATCGTCTCCACGGCGGGCCGCAGACCGCTCGCCCGGTCCGGCGGGGTGTCCCGGGCCAGCAGCAGCCCCACCGCCAGCGCCCGGCGCAGCCCTTCGGGCGGCGACTGCGCGGCGAGCATCTGGACCGCCTGGCTGATCCCGCGCAGGGCCAGCTCCGCGTCGAACAGTTGCCGGTGCAGCAGCTCGGCCACGACGGGGTCGGCCGCGGCCTCGGGCTGGGCGAGGCGCGCGTCGATCGTGAGGGTGACGACGTTCAGCCGGCGCAGCGAACGGTTCGTACGGCGCTCGACCCGCCGGGGGCCGGCGTCCGGGTCGAGGGCGTCGACGGTGGCGTCGGCCAGGCGGCGGGCCTCCACGACGAAGGCCCGCTGTGTGCGGAGCAGGTCCTCCCGGGGCATCGGGTAACACAGCAGCAGCCGGGTGGCCAGCACCGCCGCGGCGGACACCAGGGCCACCGCGAACGCGCTGCCCATCATGGCCGTGGGGATGGCCACGATGGTCCCCACCAGCAGGCCGTTGAACAGCATCATGCCGGTGAGCAGTGCCAGGGGGCCGAACCGGGCGAGCAGGAAGGTCAGGGCGAGCGCGGCGACGTTGAGGCAGATCTCCAGCGTGCGGTCGCCGTGCAGGAGCGCGGTCAGCCAGAGCACGGCGGTGTAGGGGAACGGCATCCACAGGATGGGCCCGGCGAGCTGCTTCCAGGTGTTGCCGGACACCGCGAAGGCGCTCATCAGGCCCATCATCCCGGCGACCATCATGGCGATCATCGCGGGGAGACCGAGGGCCCGGCCCATGCCGTGGCCGACGGCGAGGGCGGTGACCATGGCGACCAGCGTCCGCCAGCCCGCCTGCAACTGCCCGAGCCCGGGGTCGGCGACCAGCACCCGGTCCCACCACCGGTAGGGACCGGCCACCCGCCGGGGCGCCACATCGAGGGACAGGGCACCGGAGGGCCCGCCTTCCGCGGTGCCGGAGCCCCGGGCTGTCGCGGTACCGGAGGCCTGGCCTCCCGCAGGAGCGGCGGTCCGGTCCTCCATGACGTCGGCGGATCGGTCTCCCGCGCCGTGGTCGGCGTCCTGCCGGGCGGTTCCTGGGCTGGTCAAGTGGTCTCCGGTTCCATGGCTTCGGCGAGGGTGGCGACGGCCTGCCGGGCGTCGCACACCGTGCGCTCGCAGGCGTCGACGGTGGGGGAATGCAGCGCGGTCAGCAGGGCGGCGGCCATCCGCTGCCGCCCCTGTGCGAGCAGCCGGCGGCCGGCGGGGGTGAGCTCGGTCTCCACCGCGCGCCGGTCCGCCGTGCAGCGCCGGCGGACGACGAGGCCACGGTCCTCGAGCTTCTGCAGCAGGACGGTGACCTGCGGCTGGACCATGCCGGTGCGCGCGGCGACCTCGGTCACCCGCAGCGGCCCGGCCTCCAGCGCGTCGAGCAGGGACGCCTCGCTGCGCGTCAGCCCGTACTCACCCGCGCGGAACAACGCCCGGGAGAGCCGGGAGAGGTCGCGCAGCATGCCGTGCGCCGCGCCTTCGATGCGGCGGGCGTCCGCGAGGGCGCTGTCGCCGTCCGAAAGTACATGCATATGGAAACTATATAGCGCGGGAGGAGCCGGCCGGACCCGGCCGATGGGGAGCCGTCACATGATTTTTCGGAAACATGACGAGATGAGTGCCGGTCGCCCTACGATGACCGCCCGGGCCGGTGATCCAACGGGGGTGGGGCCATGGACGGCGACGCGGCAGAACCGTCTTCGGCGTGGCGGCTCCTGCTCGAAGGGCAGGCGCTGTGGAGCGAGTACACCACCGGCGGCGACCGGGCGCAGGAGGACCGTGCCCTCGCGGTCCTTGCCCGGGCGGTCGAACAGGCCGACAGGGAAGGCGACCCCGCTCTGCGCGGAGTGACCAGATCCTCCCTCGGCACGATGCGCGTCGCGCGGTACGAGATGTCGGGCGCACAGTCCGACGTCGACTCCGGGGTCGAACTGCTGACCGCCGCGCTGCGGTACCTGCCACCGGACCACGGGGAGGTGCCGGGTGCGCTCGCCACCCTCGCCAGCGCCTCGCTCCACCGCTACCACCGGTCGGGCGTGGCCCGTCACCTCACCGAGGCCGTCGAAACGGCCCGCCGGGGCATCGAGGCAGTACGCGACCCGCGGGACTTCAGGCTCGGGGGCTGGCACTCCAATCTGGGTGGTCTTCTGCGCCTCCGGTTCGAACTGACCGGGAACGAGCGGGACTTGGACGAAGCGATTGTCAGCGGACGCAGGGCACTGGAGTGCGTTCCCCCGGCGGACCGCGCGTTGGCCCTCGGCGCCCTGATCGGGCACTTGATCCAACGCGCGGTCCGCCGGGGAGACTTGACTGACGCGGCAGAGGCACTGGCCGCAGGACGCGAGGCGCTCGCCGCCATGCCGCCCGGGTACGTGGCGCGCTACCAGGTCATCGGCGCCGCCGTCTCCGCGCTGCGGTTCGACCACCAGATGGCCGGACACCGTGCCTCGCTGGACGAGGCCATCGACCTCCAGCGGGAGCTCACGGCCTCCCTGCCCGAGGGCAGGCCCGACGCGGGTATCCACTTCAGCAACCTCTCGGAGTTGCTGCGCCTGCGCTACGAACAACTGGGCACCCGCAGCGACCTGGACGAGGCGGTGGACACCGCCCGCCGGGCCGAGGAGGCGAACACCGAGCGGGCGAGGGCGCCGCACCTGGCGGCGACCCGCTGCCTGGCGGCACGTGCCCTGTCGACGGAACTGGCGGAGAAGGGGGACAAGGAGGGTGCCACAGTCGCGGCCACCGAGAGCGTCGCGGCGGCCCGCCGCATCGTCTCGGGCTCCGCCGGTAATCCGCTGCTGCTCGCCCGCGGTCTGCTCCACCAGGCGAACGCCCTGCTGGCGCTGGCCGTCGCCACCGGTGAGCGCGACCGGCAGAGCGAGGCCCTCGCCTGCCTGGAGCAGGCCGCCGGGATCGCCCCCGCCGACGACCCGCAACGGGCAGTCCTCCTCACCACCATGGGCCTCGTGGGCCTGAACGCGCTCCCCGACGACGCCGGCGCCGACGCGCTCGACCCGGTCGTCACCCAGCTCAGGCAGGCCGCGGTACTCGGCGGCGACAGCGGCCCCAACGCCTCGCAGGCCGCCGCCAATCTGGTGGTCGCCCTGTTCCGGCGCCATCGGGACACCGGGCGGCCGGAGGACCTGGCGGAGCTCCTGAAGTGGAGCGACACCGTCCTCGAGGCCGATACGACGCCGCCCCCGCAGCGCGTACGGATCGCGAACCTCGCCGCCGGCGTCCTCATGGAGACGGGTGACCACCGCGAGGCGGCCCAACGGTACGCACGTGCCGTCGAACTGCTGCCGATGACCGCCTGGCAGGGGGCGGACCGGGCCAGCGTCGAGACCCAGCTCACCGAGGCGCGCGGGCTCGCCTCCGACGCGGCGGCGGCCCGGCTGACCGCCGACGGGAACGCCGAGGCGGCCCTCGTGCTGTTGGAGACCGGTCGCGGGGTCATGTGGACACGGATGCTGCAACTACGGGCGGAAAGCACCGCGTTGCAGCGGGAGCACCCCGAACTCGCCACGCGCCTCGCGGAGATCGCGTCGCGGCTCACCCTGCTCGACGGGGACGGCGAGTCGGCGGGACTCGTCCCGCTGTCACCCTCGCAGCGCATCGACCACCGTGCCCGGCTGGCGCGCGAGTACCGGGATCTGGTCCGCCAGGCCGTGGCCGCGGGGCACGGCGACTTCCTCGCGCCGCCCTCCCGCGAGGAACTGCTGTCCGCTGCCGCGGCGGGCCCGGTCGTGGTCGTCAACATCAGCCGCTGGCGGTGCGACGCGCTCGTCGTCACGACGGCGGGCGTCACCGCCTGCCCCCTGCCCGGCCTCGACGCGGCACGGGTGGAGGAGTGGGCCGCCGCCCATCTGGCGGCGCAGCACCGCGTCGACCGGGCGCACGCCGCCCTGCACCGTGCCCGGACCGCCGGGGTGAACCCGGCTGCGTTCCGCGCTCAGCACGACGCGCGCAACGAGGTCCGGCAGGCCACCCGGCACGCCGAGACGATGCTGGAACGCGTCCTCGGACTGCTGTGGGACACGGTCGCGGAGCCCGTACTCGCCCATCTCGCCGAGACGGGCAGTGCCCCCTCGGCGGGGCGGGCCGCGCACGGCGCGTCCCCGGCGGACGTCGGAGGCGGCGATCGTCCCGCCACGCCCGAGCAGGACGACGCTCCCCGGCTGTGGTGGTGCCCGACCGGAGCGCTGGCGCTGCTTCCGCTGCACGCCGCGGGTCACTACGAGTCCTCCCCGGACGCGCCGGCGCCCGCAGGCGGCCCGCGGACGCTGCTCGACCGTTTCACCTGCTCGTCCGTTCCGACGGTGCGGGCGCTCGCCCGCGCCCGTACCGTGCCGCGGCACCACGCCGGGGAACCCGGGGCCGCCGGAGCCGGCCGGATGCTGATGGTGGCCATGCCGGAGACTCCCGGACAGCCGCCCCTGCCCGAAGTGGACGAGGAACAGGCCCTGCTCCGGACGCTGTTCCCCGCCGCCCTCCTCACGGTGCGTACGCCGCCCGAGGCCACCCGCGCGGTCGTGCGGGAGGACCTGCGCCGGCACGACTGGGTCCACGTCAGCTGCCACGGCACCCAGGACCTGGACGCTCCCTCCTCGGGCGGGCTGCTGCTCGTGGACGGCATGCTCACCGTCGCGGACATCGGCGCGGGACAGCACCGGGGCGAGTTCATCCTGCTGTCGGCCTGCCGGACGGTGACGGGCGGACGCGGCCTGCCCGACGAGGCGATCAGCCTCGGCGCGGCACTGCACTACAGCGGCTACCGCCACGTCGTCGGCACCCAGTGGTCGGTCGACGCCCGGGCGGCGGAGAGGTTCGGCGCGAGCGTCCACACCGCGCTCGCCTCGGACGGGGGCTACACGCCCGAGCGGGCCGCGGCGGCGGTCCGTGGCGCCGCGCTCCGACTGCGCGCCGACACCGGCCTGCCGCGTTTCAGCTGGACCCCGTTCACCCACACCGGCCCTTGAGGCGGTCGGTGACCACCAGGAAGGCGGCACGCGCACGATGACCACGGTCGAACCGACTCCGGCCCTCATACCGTTCAAGGAGATCACGGAGCCCGGCTACGCGAGCAGGTTCGTCGACCGGGGCCTCACCCAGGAAGAGCTGCCCGGCGACGGCCTCCACCTCCACGGCCTCTGTCCGCGGTGCGACGCCCCGATCCAGGCGTTCCTGCCCAGCAGCACGGTCAGATCGGTCGCGCCGCCCCCGGCTCCGCCGGCCGACGGCAGCGTCGCGGCGCCGGCACCCGGCAGCGCGGGCGTGGCCGCGGACAGCGGGGACGGGAGTCCGGACGCTCTCGCCGCGGACACGGCACCCCTCGTCTGCAACTGCACGGCCTGCGACCACCCGGGCCGCCCCGCCGAGTACGCCGACGGCTGCGGTGCCTACTGGCTCCTCACCGTCGAGCGGGAGGAGGCATGACCCTGCGGGTCCGGCCGGCGGACCGGCAGGCCACCCCGGCCGACCTGGCGCTCGCCAGGGCCCGCGAGTCACTCGTGCGCAGTGAGCTGCCACGCGTACGCACCGCCGCGGTGGCCTGGCGCAACGGACTGGCCGGCCTCCTGGTGGGACTGCTCGGTTTCAGTCTCGTCAAGGGGCGCTCCGACGTCTCCCAGCTGGCCTCCGGGTGGGCCCTCACGGTCGGGGCGCTGCTGGCGCTCGCCCTCGTCTGCGGCGGGTTCGGCGCCCTCCGGCTGATGAGGGCCGGGCACGGGCTGCCCACGGTGACACCCGTCTCCCGGCTGCGACCTCAACTGCTCGCCGACCACGAAGAGGCGCTGCGCGCGGCGCGCGACCTGCGCTGGGGCATCCGCGCCACCCTGTGCTGCGCCGGTCTCCTGGTGATCGCCGTGGGCGCGACGTGGTACGGCCCGGCCGCCGCCGACCCCGCCCTGCGGATCACGACCCCCGCCGGCACGGAGTGCGCGACACGGCTGACCCTGGGCCCCTCCGGGGGCGCCCTCACCACGAAGGAGGGTTCCGTGCCCCTGCCCTCCGGCGAGTCCGTCACCGTACGACCCGGCGGCACGGCCTGCGAACAGGCCGGATGAACGACTGTTCGGGAACGGACGGAGCACGTCGCTTCCCCGAGGCCACCCATGACGCTAGATTTGACACCATGACTGCCATCACCCTGCGCATCCCCGACGCCATGGACAAACCGTTGCGTGACGCGGCCGCCGGTGCGCCGTCGCTGAACGACTACATCATGCGGGCCGTGCGCCGGCAGATGACGCTCGACGCCGCGCGCAAGCTCGCCTCGATCGCGCCGCTCGACCTCGCGGGCGAGGGCGACGCCCTGTGACCGTCCGCAAGGGCGACGTCTGGGACGTCGACACCGGCAAGGGCACCCGCACGGTGCTCGTCGTCAGCCTCGACGGCCTCGCCGAGGCGTACAGCGCGGTCGTCGTCCTGGTGCTGCACGCCCCCGCGCAGCACCCCGACACGGCGATGAGCGTGCGACTGACCACCCCGGTCGACGCCTCCCTCGTCGCCGTGAACCTCCTCCAGCTCTCCGCCCTCCGTTTCGAGACCGCCACCCTGCACGGCAACATCGGCCCCGACCAGCAGGAACTCGTCGACAACGCGCTCAGGGCGGTCCTCGACCTGTAGGCGGTCCCGAGCCGCACCGGCCGCCCGTACCGGCACGGCCCCCTCACCCGCGCAACAGGAATGGCGGTCCACGCCCCGGGGAAGGGACAGTGCCTGGAGGGAGGTGGTCATGACCGCGCTCGCGGTTCCGCTGTGGGACGTCGGCAACGGCCAGGGGCTGCGGCAGCTGTCCGAGCTGGGCCTCGCCCTGCTGCTGTCGGGCCTGATCGGCTGGGAGCGGGCGGCGCAGCAGAAGAGCGCCGGTCTGCGCACCCACACGCTCGTGGGCATCGCCAGCGCCCTGATGATGGAGGTGTCCCAGCACGGTTTCACCAACGTGCTCGGCCTGGACAACGTCTCCTTCGACCCGTCCCGCGTGGCCGCCCAGATCGTCTCCGGCATCGGCTTCATCGGCGGCGGCCTGATCTTCGTACGACGGGACGCGGTGCGCGGCCTGACCACCGCCGCGACCATCTGGCTGACCTGCGCGGTCGGCATGGCCTGTGGCGGTGGACTGCCCATCCTCGCCCTGGCCGTCACGGCCGTGCACTTCGTGGTCGTTCGCGGCTACCCCCGGCTGGCCGCGCGCCTGCTCCCCGGCACCGCCTCCGCGTTCGAACTGCGCATGACCTACCGCACCGGCACCGCCCTGCTGCCCCAGCTGATGGAAACCTGCACCCGGCGCGGCTTCCGCATCCTCCAGGTCCGCGTCGACCGCCTCCCGGGCCGCGCCGACCCCGCCGCCCGCGTCCTGCTCGAACTGGAGGGCCCCGCCGACACCGGCACCCTGACGTCCGAACTGTTCCACAACGACGGCGTGATCGACATCGAGGTGACCGCCACGGACGACGACGGGTAGCGGCACCGACGAACGGCCCCGGTGCGGACGGTCAGCACAGGGTGCGGCGGGCCAGGTCGCCGGTGTCGGGCCGCTGCCGGGTGGCGAGGTGGTTGGTGATGATCCGCCGGGTGACCGCGGGACTCAGCGCGCTGTACCCGGCCGCCGTCGCGCGTACGGCGGCGGTCAGTTCCTCGTAGGAGCTGTTCTTCAGCAGGAACCCCGACGCCCCGGCGGCGAGCGCCTGGTCGACGTACTCGTCGAGGTCGAACGTGGTCAGGATGAGTGCCCGGGTGCGGCCGGGGCCCAGCAGGCCGCGCCGGTCCGGCTCGGTCAGCGTCCACAGCCCGTCGCCGCGCGGCATCCGGATGTCCAGCACGACCAGGTCGGGCCGGAGCCGTCCGCACGTCTCGACGGCCTCCTCGCCATCCACGCCCGCGGTCACACCAAGGAGTGACTTCCGGCGCACCGGCCCGAGCCGTCGGCGCAGTGCGGTGGCCGCCGGACGGAGTGCGTCGAGCGTGGCACGTCACCGTGTCACCGGCGTCCCGCAACGGGAGCCACCAGCCGCAGCCGCTGCCGGCAGGTACCCACGCGGACCGTCTGCCCCCACGTCAGTTCCAGGGCGTCCCCCTCCATGCCGTCCCCGAACGCGACGAGGCGTTCGGACTCCACGGTGAGGCACAGCCGGCCGGCGGCGGCGAGTTCCCCGGCCACCAGGGAGGTGCCGGTGGCCGGGGACGGCCAGGCCTCGCGGACGAACCACAGCAGGCGGTCCTCCGTGGGGTGCGGCAGCCGCAGATCGCTGTTCCGCTGCTGCCACACCGACCGGAGCCAGCCGGTCGCGCCGGTGCCCGTGCCCACCAGCACCCCGGAGGATGCCTGGGCCTCGACGACACCCCCGTCGCCCTCCAGGCCCAGGCGGTATCTGGCCGTCTGGTGTCCGACGGCGCCGAGATAGATCTCGTTGAGCGCGAGCAGCCGCTGGGTGTCGTCGGCGACGGCCTCGACCATGGTGAGCTCGTCCACCCGCGCGGCCGGCGCCTCGCGCAGCAGCGCCGCCGCGTCGGCCGCGCGGTGCCGTACCAGCACACCGGGGTTGCGCCCCGGTTCGGGGTCCACGCCGATGACCGGCTGCCCGGTGAGGTACTTGGCCGCGTTGGCCACCAGCCCGTCCTGGCCCACCACGACCACGACGTCCTCCGGGGCGAACAGGAAGCGGTCCAGGTCGCCGCGTTCCACCCGGGCCTGCCGCCAGGCCGAGGGGACCGCGGCGGCCACCTCGGCCAGCGCCCGGTGCGCGCGGTGGTGGCGTGCGGCGATCTCCCCGAGGTCCCGGCCGCGGGAGGAGAGGAAGAAGGCGGCCTGGCCGTGGGTGCCGTGCCGGGCCAGCAACTCCTCGTACTCCGTGGTGCGGTGGACCAGGACGGCCCGCGGGGCCAGGCTCATCCCCGCTCACCGCCGCCGAGCCGGGCCAGCAGCCCGGTCAGTACGTCGGGGGAGAGGGTCACGCTCTCGATGTGCGGCAGGTTCTCCGCCAGCCGGGTCCCGGTGAGCGCGTGCAGCGTCGCCACGTCGACGTCGCCGTGCACACGCAGCCAGGCCGCCTGGGCCTCCGCCCGGGCCTCGCCGACCTCGCGCGCCGCCTGCGCCTCCGCGCGGGCGAGCGCCACCGAACGGGCGGCCTCGGCCTCGGCGAGCCGGACCGTGCGCGCCGCCTCGGCCTGCGCACGCACCTGGTCGGCCGCCGCCTTCTCCTCCGCGTCCCGGCGCGCGTTGGCCCCGCGCTGCTCCACCAACTGCTCCTCGCGCCGGGCGAGTTCGATCTGGCTGGCCAGCTCGTTCTCGGCGATGGCGCGCTCGCGCTCGACGGCGACGGCCCGCCGCTCGTACGTCGCCCGGTCGGCCTCCTGCTGGATCAGCTCCCGGGCGGGCGTCCGCAGTGCGCGCTCCACCTCCGCCTCGGGCCGTACGGCCATGACCCGTACGGCCACCACCTCGATCCCGGTGGCCGGCAGCCGGGGCTCGGTGCCGAGGCCCGCCGCGATCCGCTCGCGCACCGCGGCCACCCCGTCGGCCAGCGCCTCGGACAGCGGGGTGCGGGCCAGTACGTGCAGCGCGTGCTGCTGGGCGGTCTCGGTGAGCAGGGTGCCCAGCTGCTCCAGCGGGGCACCGCGCCAGACGCCGGTGTCCGGGTCGATGGAGAAGTCCAGACGGGCGGCGGCGAGCGCCGGATCGCCGATGCGGTAGGTGACGGTGGCCTGCACCGACACGTCCTGGAAGTCGGCGGTGCGGGCGCGGAACGTCATGGCCAGCTCCCGGTCCTCCACGGGCACTTCGGACAACGCGGCGGTCAGCGGACGGAACCAGAAGCCCAGCCCGGGTCCGTCGTGCACGAGCCTGCCGTCGCGGTGGTGCCGGATGTGCGCCGTGGGCGTGGCACGCAGGTGGCGCCAGCCCAGGCGCCGGGTGATGTCGGCCATGAGAGCTCCCTCTTTCTCGTCTCAATGACGATAAAACGAGAGGCTCATAATCGTCAAGGAGACGAGAAAGGCTCGTGCGGTGACGGTACGACGTGGCCGTCGTCCACCCGCGCCGCGCGTCGCGCCGATCAGCGCCTGCGCGGTTCCACCTCGTGCCGGATCCATACGTTGGGCTCGACGTAGACCGCTCGGTCGTGCGTTGTGTCGCAGTGCACCGGGACGAGGGCGCCGGGTACGTCGACGTCACCGTCGCCGTCGAACGGCAGGCCGGTCCACTGCCGGCACTGGGCCAGGGAGCCGCTGACCGTCAGCGACGCCGGGGCGGCCTTCCCGATACTGCCCCCGGCCTTGACGTGCACGCGCGGCCAGGGATCGGTCGGCAGACCGTCGTGGCGCTGTCGGCGGACGTAGTCGCGCATGGCGACGGACGAGGACCGCGTCGTCGCCCGTGGGCTGAGCGTGCCGTTCAGTGTCTTCGCCGTGGCAGGCGATCCGCAGCGGATGGTGGCCTTCTGGGCCGAGGCGCTGGGCTACGTGCCCGAGCCTCCGCCGGGCGGGCATGCCACCTGGCGTGCCTACTGGGCGGCCATGGGCGTGCCCGAGGAGGAGTTGCCGGCCGGTGCCGGGGATGTTCCGGAGTCCCTCGTCGATCCCGCGGGACACGGGCCGAGAGTGTGGTTCCAGCAGGTTCCGGAGGCCAAGGCCGCCAAGAACCGGTGGCACCTCGACCTGAAGGTCGGCGGGGGCCGCGACGTCGCGCTGGACGTCCGCGTGCGGCGGGTCAGAGCAACGGTGGACCGGCTGGTCAAGGCCGGTGCCACCGTGCTGCGGATCAACGACGAGCCGGACATGGGGTTCTACGCCACGGCCATGCAGGACCCCGAGGGCAACGAGTTCGACGTCGTCTGACGGCCGTTGGGGCCCGCTCCTCGCCGTCAGGCGAAGGTCCGGCCCAGATGCGCCGCCAACTCCTCCGGCACGGCCGACCGGAAGCGCGCGGAGACGTAGCCGTCCGGGCGGATCAGCAGCGCCTCGCCGTCCTGCGGCGCGTACGCGGCACGGAACTCGCCCGCCGCGTCGCGCAGCCGGGGCGGACGCAGGCCGACCGGGCGGGCGTCCTGCGGGACCTCCGCGTCGGTGATCAGGTAGGCGTCGAGCAGCCCGTGGGCGGCGCGACGCGCCTCGGCGGCGCAGGCCTCGAGCCGTGCGGCGCCGTCGCCCGAGACGTGCCCCGGACCCGCGTACAGCAGCAGCGTGTGCCGCGGGGTGCGCAGCAGGTCGAACAACCGCTGCGGGTAGGCGGCGAGTTCGCCCAGCAGGCCGCGGCAGTCCGGTGCGCGCTCGCCCGCCGCGGGACCGTCCGCGCGCTCGCCGTCCGCCGCCCGCGGCTGGATCAGCGGGCTGTCCGGGTAGGCGACCGTGAGCTGGGCCTGACGCCGCAGAAACATCTCGGGGTCGTTGCCCTTGTCGCTGTTGCCGCGGGCGTCGCGGACGGTACGGGCGTGCCGGACCGTGCGGTCGACCACCTCGCGTGCGACGGGGTGCCGTTCGGCGTGGTAGCTGTCCAGCACGTCGTCCGTGGCCAGACCGCGGACGGCGAGGGCCAGCTTCCAGCCGAGGTTGTGGGCGTCCTGCACACCGGTGTTCAGCCCCTGCCCGCCGATCGGCGGGTGGACGTGCGCGGCGTCCCCGGCGACGAAGAGGCGGCCGCTGCGGTAGCGGTCCACCAGACGGTGGCCGGTCCGGAAGACGGACGACCAGCGCAGCGCCGACGCCCTCGCCGGCTCGGGGGAGAGCCGGTCCAGCACGGCCTGGATGTAGCCGAGGTCCGGCCCCTGGCCGTCCCCCAGGTCCAGCGCCCCGTCCGTCGCGCTCGCACCGTCGTCGGTTCCGCCCCCGTCGCCGGGCCGCAGCATCGACAGCCAGTACCGTCGCGCACCGGGCATCGGGATGCAGACGAGCATGTCGTCCACCGCACCGTTCGCGTCCAGACGCACGGACCGCATGCTGTAGCCGGCGGGCATGTCCCAGTCGACCTCGACGTCGGCGATCAGGAAACGCTCGGGCAGGACGTCGCCCTCGAAGGCCAGCCCGGCCGCCTTGCGGACCAGGCTGTGCGCCCCGTCGCAGCCCACGACGTAGCGGGCGGTCAGCCGCTCGGTACCGCCGTCGGGGCCCGCGAGCACGACCTCCACCTCGTCCGGGTGCGCCGTGACCGACCGGACGTCGACCGGCCGCTCCACCTCCGTGCCGAAGCGCGCGAGATGCTCGGTGAGCAGCCGCTCGGTCGTGTACTGGGGCAGCGTGGCGAAGGGGTAGGGGATGTCCGGCGGCAGCGTCAGCCGGACCGGTCCGTCGCCCGGCTTGCCGTCGGTGAAGACCAACTGGCCCAGATGCGGCACCGCCTCGTCCAGCACCCCGGGGACCAGGCCCATGCCGTCCCACACCTCCAGCGTGCGGGGCAGGACGCCGATGGCCTTCGCGTGAGGCTGCGGGGCGGCCAGGCGATCGACGATGCGGCAGTCCACGCCGTGCCGCCGCAGCTCGGCCGCCGCCGTCAGTCCCACCGGGCCCGCGCCCACCACGAGTACGTCGACATCGGCCATGATCCGGCCCTCTCCTCGTCCGACAGGGGGTTCCGGGCCAGTCTGCGCCAGCGGGCCGCGGGCGACCCGGCGGGGACAGGGCCACTCGCCGCGCGAAGGCGACAGACCGGCTGGTCAGGACGGGTACAGGAGGCGCCAGGTTCACTGGATCGGCCGGGGCCGGACTGGAGTAGCGCGGAGCGTGCCGCGTGGAGACGGCGTGTGGTGCTCAGTCGGGGGAGGGAGGCGGCGACGGTGTTTCCGCAGCGCTTCGGGCGGTACTCCATAGCCTCGCACCGCCGCTGGGTGTTTCGGTACTGGAAGGGATGATGGTGTGCTGCCGCGACTCGAGCGATACCTGCTTCAGGACTTCCCGTTCATCCACCTCGTCATCGGGGGCGTCGGCAACACGACGTTCCTGATCGGCAGCGTGTTCTTCCTCTTCCCCCGCTTGGAACGGGTCGCCCTGTGGCTGTTCGTGGTGGGGTCGCTGGGCATGTTCGTCGGTACCCTCGGTGAGGTCTTCGTCCGGCATGCGCGCAAGTCCCGTCAGCAGACAGGGAGCTGAAGGGAGCACACCGGACAGTTGCGAGCCGGCCTCCGGGGAGGCCGGCTCGACGTCCAGCCCTGGGAACGCCGCCGCCCTGGGCGGCTCAGACCGTGAACCGGTACGTACCCGAGCCCACGTGGAACACCTGGTGGCCGTCCTCGTGCCGCAGGAGCGTTCCGCCCGCGTGCGTGACGTGATCCGTGGCGGAGGCCGGGACCCACACCTCGGCGGTGGTGTTCGGGGGTATCGAGCAGGTCAGTTCGAAGCGGCCCCGCTTGCGGGTCCAGCGCGTGGAGATCGGGCCGCGGACCGAAGTGAGTGTCGCGCGGGCCGAGTTGACGCCGCCGCCGGGGCGGGGGCGGATGAGGACCTCGCGGTAGCCGGGGCGGGCGGCGGAGATGCCGGCGATGTTCGCGTACATCCACTGGCCCACCGAACCGTAGGCGTAGTGGTTGAAGGAGTTCATGGCCGGGTCCTGGAACGTGCCGTCGGGCCGCAGGGAGTCCCAGCGTTCCCACATGGTGGTCGCGCCCCGGTCGATCTGGTAGCCCCAGCTGGGGAAGGTGCGCCGGGTGAGCAGCCGGTAGGCGACGTCGGTGTGGCCGGTGTCGGTGAGGACGGGCAGCAGCCGGGGAGTGCCGAGGAACCCCGTCGACAGATGCCCGTCGCGCGCCTCGATCAGTGCGACGAGCCGGTCGGCCGCCGCACCGCGCAGCGCGTCCGGGAGCAGGTTCATCGACAGGGCCAGGACGTAGGCGGTCTGCGTGTCGCCCTTCACCCTGCCGTCGGCGCCGACGTACGCCTTCCGGAAGGCGGCGCGGACCCGGTCGAAGAGATCCTCCTGGGCGGCGGGGTCCTTGCCGAGTTCGCGGGCCATCCGCGCGGCGAGGTCGGCGCTGTGCGCGAAGTACGCGGTGGCGACGACGTCCTTGGGCGTCTCGTCGGACAGGTTCAGCCAGTCCCCGTAGCCCTCCGCGGGCCGCAGCAGACCGTCGCTGTGCTTCTCCAGATAGCCGAGCCAGTCCAGCACCGACGCCCACGCGTCCTGGAGCACCCGCAGGTCCCCGTACGCCTCGTACAGCGCCCACGGCACGGTCACCCCCGCGTCACCCCAGCCGGCCGCGCCGTCACCGAGACGGCCGACGTCGGGCGCCACATGAGTGAAGGAGCCCTCCGGCGTCTGGGCGTCGCGCAGGTCGGTGAGCCACTTGGTCAGGAAGCGGGCCGACTCCATGGTGTACGCGGCGGTGGGCGCGAAGACGTTGATGTCACCGGTCCAGCCGAGCCGCTCGTCGCGCGCCGGTGTGTCGGTGGGGACGGAGAGGAAGTTGCCGCGCTGCCCCCAGGTGATGTTGCTGTGCAACTGGTTGAGCAGGGGGGAGTCCGTCACGAAGTCGAGGGTGGCGGGCGCGTCGGTGTGCATGACGCGGCCCGTGATCGCCTTCGCGGTGGGGGTGCCGGGGAAGCCGGTCACCTCCACGTAGCGGAACCCGTGGAAGGTGAAGCGGGGCTCGTAGGTCTCCGTGCCGCGCCCCTTGAGGACGTAGGTGTCGGTCGCCTTCGCCGTCCGCAGGTTGGCCGTGTAGACGGTGCCGTCCGGGTTGAGCACCTCGGCATGGCGCAGCCGTACGGTCGTCCCGGCCGCGCCGGAGACGGCGAGCCGCACGGAACCGACCATGTTCTGCCCCAGGTCGAAGACGAAGACACCGGGCCGGGGCTCGGTCACCTTGACGGGCCTCAGCTCGTCGGTGACCCGCACCGGGCCGTCCACCTGGGCAACGATCCGCTGCGGCACGTGTGTCCCGGCCTCGCGTACGGCGAGCCAGCCCTCGTCGTCGAACCCGGGCGAGGCCCAGCCGGGCGTCTCCGCGCGGGCGTCGTACGTCTCACCGTCGAGCAGGTCGGCGGAGAGGATCGGACCGGCGGAGGCCAGCCAGTCGGTGTCCGAGACGACGCGCGCACTGCTGCCGTCGGCGTAGTCGACCTCCAACTGGGCCAGCAGCGCCGGATGTTCGCCGTACTGGTGCGGACCGAACATGCCGACGTTGCCCGCGTACCAGCCGGGCGCGAGGTACACCCCGAGGGCGTTGGCGCCGGCCCGCAGCAGGTGCGTGACGTCGTGGGTGCGGTACTGCACACGGGTGCGGTAGTCCGTCCAGCCGGGGGCGAACTGGTCGGTGCCGACCCGGACGCCGTTCAGATGAGCCTCGTACAGACCGAGCGCGGTGAGGTACAGCCGGGCGCGCTCGACCTTCTTGCGCCGCAGCCGGAACGTGTGCCGCAGCCGGGCGACGGCGTAGGAGGCGGGGGTGACCGTCCCCCAGGGGCCGGAGCCCGAGGGGGCGGCCTCCTTGGCGGCCACCCAGGCGGAGTCGTCGAAGTCCGCCTCGCGCCAACCGCCCTCCGGTTCCTGGTCGGTGGCCTTCCACGAGGCGTCGGTGACGATCCGCCGCTCCCCGGAAGCGGTGCGCACGACGAGTACGGCGAGGAGGCCGGCGGGACCGTCGGTGGCGTTGGTGGCCGCGACCGCGAGTACCGTGCGCCCGGACCGCACGTGGGCGAGGACGTCCACGACGGCGGGTTTGCGCCAGCCCTCGTTGTCGGTGTCGAGGTCGGTACGGGCCACTTCGGCGCCGTTGACGGCGACGGAGTACACGTTGTCGGCGGTGATCGCCAGCGTGGCCGAGGTGATGTCCGGCGGGAGGTCGACGGTGCGGCGGAACCAGCGGGTGCCGGCGGGGACTTCGCTCGCCGGATCGCCCTCGGGAAACCAGATCCAGTCGCAGCCCTGGAACGACGGCGCGTCGGTCAGCTCGGCGGGCGGCGCGATCCACCGCGCGGACCACTGGCCGGCGCCGAGCAGCCCGGTCTCCCACCAGGACGGCTCGCTCCACCCGGACACCGTGCCCTCGTCGTCCCACACCCGTACGGACCAGAAGTACCGTTTCCTGGGCTCCAGTTCGGGACCGCCGTACGGTACGAGGACGGAGTCGGCGGACTTCACCTGCCCGCTGTCCCACACGTCGGGTCGCCGCAGGCCGGCGGCGCTGGACGCCACCCGGATCTGGTACGCGCTCTGCCGGACACCCGGCGCCTTCGACACCATCGGCCAGCTCAGACGGGGGCGGGCGGCGTCCAGGCCCAGGGGATGCCGGACGTACTCGACGGTGGGCGCCACCACCTCCGTCGCGGCCCGTCGCCCCGCTGTCCCGGTGCCCGGGGAGGCGGCTGCGGCACCGGCCGCGGCGGGTCTCGCGGCCGTAGCGGCGACCGCCGCCGCCGTACTCGCCAGGATGCCTCTACGACTGATCACTGCGCCACCTCACACGGAGTAGGAGTGAATCGATTCAAAGCGGAGGAGCGCGGCAACGGTAGAGGCGGGCGCGCGGGCGGGTCAATGAGTGTGCGCCAACTTGCCGTGTGAATGGGCTTGTTGGCACCGACGGGGGACGTGTGTGACCGGGGCGGGCGACCGGCGGAACGGAGACCGGATGGCCGCAAGGCCGGGGGCCGACTGAACGCTTTCAGTCGGCCGGCCGGCGTTCATGCGGAAGCGGCGCGGAGCCCGTCGAGGATGAGCGTGCGCATGTGGGGCGCGCGGTCGTCGGGGCCGGCCGCCGCGCGCCAGCGTGCGCCGGTGAGCTGGAGCAGGTCGCCGGGGGCCGCGCCGCGCGGATGCTCCCGTCCCGCTTTCCGGCGTCGAGCAGTTCGGTCAGGGCGGCGATGACGGGGCCGTAGGTGCGCTCGCTGATCGTCCGGTGCGCGCCGGGACTGAGGGCGTCCCCGAGACCGTGCTTCCGGCGCATGGCCTCGACGAGGTCCATCGTCCAGTGCCGGAGCGCCTCCAGCGGTGGCAGCTTCGCGAGCAGCCCCGGCACGGTGGCGATGATGCGGTCGACCTCGTCCTGGCAGACGGCGAGGACGAGCGCCTCGCGCGTGGGGAAGTTGCGGTACAGCGAGCCGGCGCCGACCCCCGCGCGCTGGGCGACCTGGTGCATGGACGTGTTGCCGTCCGCCGCGAGGGCTTCGCGGGCGGCGGCGAGGATGCGCGCCCGGTTCTCACGGGCGTCGGCCTCGACGTGTCCCCGATCGCGCTCGGCGCGATGACCTACGGCGAGCCCGACCGGGGCCACCCCGTCTGGTCCAGGGGCGAGCAGGAGGCCCGTCCGCTCATCGGGCACGCCCTGGAGGCGGGCATCAACTTCTTCGACACCGCCAACATGTACTCGAACGGGTCCAGCGAGGGGATCCTCGGCCGTGCGCTCAACACCGGGGAACCGTGGAGCACCGAGTGCGCGACACCGTACGGCGCGCGATCAGGGACAGCCGCCAAAGGTGACCGGACCCGTTCCCGGAATGCCGCGGTGTCGATCAGGGACTACGCCTGGCCCGCCCGTGTCTCGCGTCTGCGGTAGCGGACATGGGTGGTCAGCGGCGAGTGGAGTACCTCGACAGGGTCGAAATCGAAGGCGGTGACACCGTCGAACAGGCGCTCGCCGCCGCCGAGCAGGACGGGGGCGATGTCGAGGGTGAGTTCATCGATCACGCCGGCGTTGAGCGCCTGCCGCACCGTCGAGGCACCACCGGCGATGTCCACGCCCCTCCCGTCGGCGGCTTCGAGCGCCCGCGCGTACGCGGCGTCGAAGCCGCCGGTGACGAAGTGGAAGGTGGTTCCTCCCTCCATCCTGATCGGCTCGTGGGCGTAACGAGTGAGGACGAAGACCGGGGCGTGGTAGGGGGGTTCGGGGCCCCACCATCCCTCCCACGGCTCATTCCACTCGCCTCGGACGGGCCCGAACATGTTCCGGCCCATGACGTAGGCGCCACGCGGGCGCATCAGCCAGGTGTTGGCCGTCGCGTCGGCCTCGGTCGCGCGCGGGTCGCCGATGTGCCAACCGTGCAGCTCCTGTCCGCGCTTGCCCAGCGGATCGTCCCGGCTCTGCTCGGGTCCGGCGACGAAGCCGTCGAGCGAGATCGACATGTGGCAGGTGGTGTCGGTCATCAGCTTCTCTCTGAGCGCGGCGGTTGCGGGTCGGACTGCCGGCAGGTGCTGTGAGAGAGCGGATCAGTTCCGGCTGTCATGGCGCGACCGTAACGCACACCTCTGACAGTCACCGCCGACACGGAGGCGGACGGCCGACAGGGGGCTTCGTTCGGATCACCGAGCCGACCAGAGGAAGACGCCCGCGACGTGGAGTCCGGCGAGGTGGATGGTCGCGGTCTTCACGTAGCGGGTGGCGATGCCGCGCCATTGCTTCAGGCGGTTGACGCACCGTGCGACGGTGTTGCGCTGCTTGTACGTCTCCCGGTCGAAGGCGGGCGGTCTGCCGCCGGCCTGTCCGGCGGTGAGGTGGAAGGGCCGGTCGCCGGCAGCGGTCGTCGGCCACGGGGCGGATCTTCTTGCCGTACCTCTCCGGCAGACGCACCCACTGCGCATCAGTCAACGGCACGCCCGGACCAACGACCGAAGGGCGCGGTCTGGACAACAGCAGTGGCGGGGACAGCGCCGAGGCGGCGAAGCGATGGCTCTGAAGTCCGCACGCCCGGATCACGTCCTGAGCCACAGTCGGATGTCGTGGCAGCGGTGACAGTGCCGTGGAAGACGTACGCGCGCGTCAGATCTCGTGGCCACTGCTCGACAGCCTCTGCGGGCATTGATCGTCCGCTCGACTTCGTTCCTGCGCTTGCGGATCCACTTTCCATGAGGGGGACGAGTTGCGAGGCGTCGGCCCACTGACCCGGGGTGATCAGCAGGGCCAGTGGGCGGCGCGCGCCTTCTCCGGCGGGATGGATCGTGCGGGTGGGGCCGCCCCGGGAGCGTCCGAGCCCCTGGTGGGTCAACGAGAGCTCTCCTTGCGAAGGAGGAAGCTCCGCCGTCGGTTCCAACCGTTCGCGAGTGGCTGTCCGGAGCCGGTGCCTGGCTCAGACGGTCGGGACGGTTCCGCCGTCGATCACGTACTCGGCTCCTACGATCGCCGAGGCGCGGTCCGAGACCAGGAACCCGACCAGGTCCGCGATCTCCCCGGTGTTCGCGAACCTTCCCAGGGGCACTCCCCCGAGGGAGTCGTAGATGGTCTGCTTGGCTGCTTCACGTGTGAGTCCGTTGCCCTCGGCGATCCGGTCCACGAACCGTTCGTAGGCTTCGGTCTCGATTCCGCCCGGGCTGATCGCGTTGACCCGAACGCCGCGCGGCGCGAGCTCATTGGCAAGTCCCTTGCTGTATGTGCGCAGCGCGGCCTTCGCTGCTGCGTAGGCCAAGGACGCGTCGTACTGGGGAAGCTCACGCTGGATCGAGGTGAAGTGCAGCACCACGCCCGACCCAGCCCCGATCATCGCAGGCAGAAGAGCTCGATCCAGCCGCACCGCTCCCAGGAGGTTGAGGTTCAGCTCGGTGAGCCACTGGTCGTCGGTGATGACCGCGAATCCACCAGCCGGCGTCGACGCCCCTCCGACAACGTGCACCAGGATGTCGAGGGCGCCGACCTCAGCGATTCGAGCGGCCACGGCGTTGGTGCCCTCCCTCGTCAACACGTCCGCTTCGATGAACCGGTCAGGGTGCTCGTACCCGTCGGGCATCGTTCGCGCCGTCGTGTACACGTCGGCACCCATCTCCCGCAGTCTCTCCACGACGGCCTTGCCCGAGCCCTTCGAACCGCCCGTGACCAGCGCCCGGCGTCCGTCGAGACGATCGCGATCGTCACTAGACATTTCTTACTCCATTGAAGGTCGTGGTCAGGCGGGTCCGGTCAGGCTGGGTGGTTGGCGATGACGAGTTCGGCGATGAGGTCGTCCCGCAACGCGAACCGGTGGTCGAGCTCGGCGACGCCGCCCGGGAAGGTGCCCTCGAGCCGCACGGTGACCACCCAATGGGTGTCATCGACGCGGTGAGCGCCGATCTGCTCGGTCGTGTATGCGAACTCGGACCCGGCGTCCCGCAGGAACGCGTGGGCCTCCTCTCGGCCGCGGAAGGTCTCACCCTGGTCGATGACCACCGCATCCTCGGCGAGGAACGACGAGGCGGTGTCGGCGTCGCGCACGACGTGGGCGGCGAAGAACTCGCGCACGATGGTCGGGAGCGGATCGGACGGGAGATCGGTCTGCTGTGTCATGAGCCCACCGTGTGGCCTCACGGGGATGGAGGGTCAAGCCGTGGACCCTCCCCCAGGGAGAGGGCTCAGACTGAGGGGATGCTGACCATCGGAGAGTTCTCCCGGCTGACCCACTTGAGCATTCGGACCCTGCGCCGGTATCACGAGGTGGCCCTGCTGGAACCCGCCGTGGTGGACGAGACCACTGGTTACCGCTACTACGGCGTCGACCAGATCCCGACCGCGCAGGTCATCCACCGGCTCCGCGAGCTCGACGTCCCCCTGAGCGATGTGCAGCGGATCCTGCGGACCTCCGACCCCGGTGTCCGGGCGGCCCTGGTCACGGACCACCTGCAACGCCTCGAGGACGAGCTCGACCGCACCCGGGCCGCGGTCGTGTCGCTGCGCCGCCTGCTCCGGCCGGACCCCGCGCCGCTCAACGTCGAACTGCGTGCGGAGCCTGTCCGGACGGTCGCGGCGGTGGAGGCCGTAGTCGGCCATGGCGACATCGCGGCCTGGTACGCAGGCGCGATGGCCGAATTGGAGGCGGCCGTCGGCGCCGCCGTGACCGGACCGCCGGGCGGCAGTTACGACAACGCCCTTTTCGAGCAGGAGCGCGGTCACGCGGTCGTCTACCTGCCGACCGCTGCGCCACCTTGCACCGGACGCGTGCACCCCACGGTTCTGCCGGCCGCGGAACTGGCCGTCACCACCCACGTCGGCGAGCACGACGGCATCGAGGTCACGTACGGCGAACTCGGGACCTGGGTGGTGGAGAACGCGATGTCGGTGGCCGGGCCGGTGCGGGAGGTCTACGTCGTCGGCCCCCGGGACACAAGCGATCCCGCTGCGTGGCGCACCGAGATCGGCTGGCCGGTCTTTCGTGTCACCTGAAGCGGTCAGTGCGGTGCGGAGTCCCGGAAGGACGGGCGCACGCCTTACCGACCATCTCAGAATGAGGTTCGGAGTCCTCCGGGCCGCACGGCTTCCGCCGCCCACGCATCCGCTGGGAACAACGCGACGACACCCCCGCCACGAAACGGGGCTCAGGCGGCCGTGGCCGTCCGCGCACCCGCCCGGCGCACCTCGCGCAGCGCGCCGGACCAGGCGATCAGCTGATCGAGCATGCCGCCCACGGCGCTGTCGAGACCCTCTTGGGGAACGAAGGCGCCGGTGGCGAACGAGGGGCGGGTCGAGATGGTGGGCTGGGCGCGGACCGTGGCCACCTGGAGCTCGGCGAGGACGAGCCGCAGCGCCTCGGCGGCCCGGGCCCCGGCGACCCAGCCGCCGTAGCTGATGATGCCGGCGGCCTTGTCGTTCCACTCCCGGTAGACGTGGTCCAGGGCGTTCTTCAGGGCCCCGGGGTAGGAGTGGTTGTACTCCGGGACGAGGAACACGTAGCCGTCGAAGCTGTCGACGAGTGCGCCCCAGGCGCGGGTGTGGTCGTGCCGGTACTGCTGGAGGTTCGGGTTGCCGGGCTCGTCGAGGTTGCCGAGGCCGTGGTCCGCGAGGTCGACGAGTTCGTAGTCGGCTCCCCCGTGCGCGCGGGCGGCCTCCAGTGCCCAGGCGGCGATCTGGTCGCCGCGGCGTCCGGGGCGGGTGCTGCCGAGGATGAGCGCGATGCGAAGCGTCATGGTCTTCCTTCCAGTGCGGCGGAGTTGATGCGTCAACTCTAGGATGGAAGGAGTTGAAGTGACAACTCCGCTGGTCGCGGTATCCTCGGTGGCATGATGGAGACGCGACCGCTGGAACCTGAGGAGTGGGAGTTCTGGGACTCCTGGATGCGGGCGCAGCGTCTGCTGGTCAGGGAGCTGGAGCGTGGTCTCCAGCGTGACTGCGGCATCTCGAAGGCCGAGTTCAGCGTGCTGGTGACGCTGTGGCAGGCCACCGGCCGCGAGATGCGTGTCGGTGAGCTCTCCGAGTCGCTCGACTGGGACAAGAGCCGTGTCTCGCACCAGCTCACGCGCATGGAGAAACGCGGCTTCGTCGCACGCACCCAGTACGGCGCCGACGGCCGCCGTGCGGGGATCGGACTGACGGACGAGGGCCGCCACGCCGCCCGGAGCGCCATCCTCGTGCACGGCGGCAACATCCGCCGCCACTTCCTCGACTCACTGTCCCCCGAGCACGCGACGGCCCTCCGGGCATGGAGCGAGCAGGCGGTCGACCGCCTCGAAACGCTCGGCGGCGAGGCCACCGGCGACGACGTGTCCTGAACCGCGCCGCCCCCGCCGGCGCTCGTCCGATGCGGCCCTCAGCATGGGGACAGGCCGGCCCTCTAGGTGTGGAGCGGGCGCCCCGTCGTCGACTCCAGACGGTTCCCGGTGTCGTCGTGGCGGTCGCCCAGGGTGGGCGTGCCGGTGGGCTCGAACATGAGGAACGCGGCGCCGGACGGAGCGTGCGGCTTGTGCTCCGTGCCGCGCGGGACGGTGAACACCGCGCCCCGGGGGAGCAGCACCGTGCGTTCCCCGTCGGGCTCACGCAGCGAGATGTGCAACTCCCCCTCCAGCACCAGGAAGAACTCGTCGGTGTGGTCGTGAACGTGCCAGACGTGCTCGCCCTCCGCCTTGGCGACCCGGACGTCGTAATCGTTGACGCGGGTGACGATACGGGGACTCCACGGGACGTCGAAGGAGGCCAGGGCATCGGAGAGGGGAACGGGTGCGTCGCTGCTCATGGGTTCATCCTGGGCCGTTCCGCGCGGCCGGCGTGAGTGCTAGGAATCGCACATGGCGAAAGATTCCTCGCACGAGGTCCCCGGGACGGGGACACACCGGGTCGTCGTGATCGTGGACGAGAACTCCAATCCGTTCGAACTGGGCTGTGCCAGCGAGGTCTTCGGCCTGCGCAGACCCGAGATCGGCCGCGATCTGTACGATTTCCGGCTCTGCTCGCCCGAGCCCCGCACCCTGATGCGGGACGGGTTCTTCACCCTCACCGGAGTCGCCGGTCTGAAGGCGGCCGACACGGCGGACACCCTGATCGTCCCCAACCGGCCGGACATCGAGGTGCCGAGGCGCCCCGCCGTGCTCGACGCCGTCCGGCGGGCGCACGCACGCGGTGCCCGCCTGGTCGGCTTCTGCAGCGGCGCCTTCACCCTGGCCGAGGCCGGCGTCCTCGACGGGCGCCGGGCCACCGCGCACTGGCAGTGGGCGGACGCCTTCCGCGCCCGCTTCCCCGCCGTCCGGCTGGAGGCGGACGTCCTGTTCGTCGACGACGGCGACATCCTCACCGCCGCCGGCAGCGCGGCCGCGCTCGATCTCGGACTGCACGTGGTCCGCCGCGACCACGGTGCGGAGATCGCCAATTTCGTCAGCCGTCGCCTGGTGTTCGCGGCCCACCGGGACGGCGGGCAGCGGCAGTTCGTGGAGCGCCCGGTGCCCGAGTTGCCGGACGAGTCGCTGGCGCCCGTCCTGGCCTGGGCCCAGGCACGGCTGGACACACCGCTCACCGTGTCCGGCCTCGCGGCCCGGGCCGCGGTCAGCCCGGCGACACTGCACCGCCGCTTCCAGGCGCAACTGGGCACGACGCCGCTGGCATGGCTCACGGGGGAGCGGCTCGCGCTGGCGTGCCGGCTGATCGAGCGGGGCGAGTCCCGCGTCGAGGTGGTCGCCCGGCGCAGCGGGCTGGGCGGCGCCGCCAATCTGCGCCGGCTGATGCGCCGTGAGACCGGCCTCACGCCGTCGGAGTACAAGCGGCGGTTCGGGTCGGGCGTGAAGTGAGGCGGAGGGGGCGACCGCCCGCGTCACGCTGTCGACGAGGCAGCGGCGGGACAGAGGGCGACGCTCACAGCTCGGCAGGGTCCCGGCGCAGCGTGACCTCGCGCCCGGACGCGGTGCGCACCGTCAGCGCGTGCACGCCCGGCCGGCCCGGCACGACCTCCAGCGGCAGCCGGTCGAAGGTCTCGGCACCGATGTGGTCCCGCAGCTCCCCGGGGTCGGCGCCGATCTCCAGCCGGGTCACGGCCGCCCCGCGCTCACCGGGCCCGACCGCCCCGCGGTCCGGGTTGGTGGCCGGGTCCTCCCGGTAGAACCAGTTCGGCAGCCCCCGGCGCCAGCATGTGTCGAACGCGCGGCCGGGGCCCGGCGCGGTGGTGATGATGCGCTGGGTGCCGTCGGGCTGGACGCGCCCGGGAACCCGCGCCACCTCGCCGCCGAGCCGCTCCGCCACCGCGTGCATCTCCTCGAGGGTGTCGGCACGCAGACACCAGAACAGCCATCGGTCGCTGCCGTCGGCGAGGAGCCCGTCGAACCACGCGGCCGCCGTGTCCGGCTTGGCGGGTCCCGTCGCGGCCTCGACCTCCAGGTAGACGTCTCCGCCCAGCGGGAAGATCGTGTTCGCGATGCCGGCGGCGAAGACGCCACCCTCGTAGTGGGCGAGACCGGTCTCCTCGTGCACGCGCCGGACGCCGTCGTCCAGGTCGCGGACGGCGAGGGAGAGGTGATCCAGGTGGAACATGCGTCGAGCCCCTCATTGCCAAACGATCGTTCGGAAACTTACCGAACGCACGTTAGGAATCTTGAAGCCGCTTGTCCACTTCGCGGGCCCCGGTCACCGCCGCAGCGGAGTGGCGGCGATGGCAGGAAGGGCGGAAAGGTGCCGGAGGTCAGGCGAAAAGGAGGGAAACGAACTCGTCGACGAACGCCTGTACGGAG
Source organism: Streptomyces sp. NBC_00670 (assembly GCF_036226765.1). Classification (NCBI taxonomy): domain Bacteria; kingdom Bacillati; phylum Actinomycetota; class Actinomycetes; order Kitasatosporales; family Streptomycetaceae; genus Streptomyces; species Streptomyces sp. NBC_00670. The sequence continues at coordinate 97,709 of NZ_CP109017.1, read as the reverse complement.
TCCGCGTCGTTGTGCTCGGCGGACTGCGGGAAGAGGGCGACGCGACCGTGCGCGCCGACGAACGCGATGACGGCGGCCCGCTCGGCCGACACGCGCAGTGGGACCCCCGCCTCGGCGCAGCGCGCGAAGCCGGCGACGAGTAGGTCGATCACGTCGTACAGCGGCCCGGACGGACGGACGCCGGGCGCGGTCCGAGGGGGACCGCCGGCCGTCATCAGCCGGTAGTGACCCGGATTGTCCACCGCGAACCGGCAGGTGGCGTGCATCATCGCCCGCACGCGCCCCACGGCGTCGCCCGGGTCCACGCGGCCCTCGGCCGTCTCCATCGCGACGCGCAGCCGGACGAACTCGTGCGCGGTCAGGCCCGCGACGAGCGCGGCACGGTCGGTGAAGTGCTGGTAGATGCTGGCCGGTGCGATCCCGGCGGCGCGGGCGACACCGCGGATGGTCAGGCCGTCCTCCCCGCCGAGTTCGGACAGCAACCGGCTGGCCGCGGCGAGGATCTCCCCGCGCAGCCGCTCGCCCTCTCCCCAGCGGTTGCGCTTGCGCGGGGCACTGACCTCGACCTCGTCCGACACGCCCCCATTCTCGCAACCACCGTCCCCGATCGACGGGCGAGGTCGCGCCGGGACGCGCCGGTGGTCTCGGCCCGCGTATTGACATGTCCCCGACTCGCCGCGATCCTGTGACCCGTGAAGAACCTTTCATCGATGTAAATCCCATGAGGCAACTGACTCCGGCGCGGAAGCCGGAAGAGAAGACCGGCGGCCGGAGTCGTCCCCACCGTTTCCTCCCCCGCGATCCCCGGCCGGATGCCGCCCCCACCCCGGCGCACGTGTACCGGCGCGGCGTCGACAACGGGAGGACGACCCTGGGACGGGACCATGAAGCTTTCCCGCTTTCTCTCCGGCGTCGCCGTCTGCGCACTGTCCGGCGTGCTCACCGTCCTGATGTCACTGTCGGCGGCGCAGCCGGCCCGCGCGGACCAGACGAGCCTGCGGGCCGCCGACCCGAGCGTCCTGCGCGTGGGCGGCACCTACATCGGGGTGCAGTCGACCGGCGGGGGCATCGCCGTGCGGCAGGCCTCCTCCACGGCCGGCCTCGCCTCGGCACCGGCCCGCCAGATCTGGTCGGACGGCCGCGGGCTCGGTGAGGTGTGGGCCCCGGAGATCGTGCGGGACGGCGGACGCTACTACGTCTACTTCTCGGCCGGCCGCGGCGCCGCCCACCGGATGTACGTCATCAGCTCCGCCAACCCCGACAGCGGCTACACCACCGAGACGAAACTGGCGCTGCCGGACGACAAATGGGCCGTCGACGGAAGCCTGTTCACCTTCAACGGGCAGCGCTGGTTCGTCTGGTCCGGCTGGGCCGGCGACACCAACGTCGAACAGAACCTCTACCTCGTCCGGATGAGCGACCCGAGCACGCCGACCGGCGCACGGTACATCATCTCGCAGCCGCGCGAGCCCTGGGAGCGGGTGGTCGGCAACCCGTACATCAACGAGGGACCCGAACCCATCAAGGATCCCAACGGGCAGCTGCACCTCGTGTACTCGGCCAACGGAAGCTGGAGCGAGCAGTACTGCCTCGCCGATCTGAGGCTGCGGGCTGGCGGCGACCCGACGTACGTGTGGGACTGGTACAAGTCCAACGGCTGCCTGTTCGGCTCCAACCGCGCGACCATGATGTCCGGCTGGGACCCGACGCTGTACGTCAACGGCCCCGGCCACCACACCTTCGTCCTCCTCGACGGCGACATCGCCACCAGCCCGCCCGCCGGCCCCACGTTCCCCCTCATGTTCCACGCCGTACCGAAGGGGACGCCCTACGCCTGGGAGAACCGGTACTGGTACACGGGCTCGTTCACCTGGTGGGGCAACACCACGTACCGCCGCGCCAACGTCCCCGGCGCCTCCACCGACACCGGCTGGAGTCTGAAGTTCTTCGAGTAGCCGGGTGCGCCCGGGGGTTCGACGACGAACCGGCGTCTCCGCCGCGTCCGTACACCACGCGCGACGATCCTGAGAGGCTGTCGGGGTGCTGACCCCGACGAGAAGAACGGCTTCCGGCCGGTCGGCTCCTTCACCGGGGCGGACGGCTCCCGGTCGCTCGACATGATGCTCGACCTGGACCCGGCGCCGGGCCGGGCGGGGCCCGCCGTCCGGCGTCGGGCGCAGCGTCAGAGGTCGGTCAGTCGAGGCCCTTGCGGCCGGGCGTCCAGAACGGCTTGGTGCGGATGCTGCGCCGTGGCCACCCGCGCTCCTCGACGAGGTGGCGGCGGACGAGTTGGATCGTCCGGGCCTCGCCCGCCAGGTATGCCACGCCCGGTTCGTCGGGCAGGGTCAGGGCGCGGACGGCCTCGACCAGCGACTGCGAGGAGGCGGCGGAGCCGCCGTCGCGGTGGCTCCAGGCGAGGTCCCAGGTGGGAGGCGTGCCGGGGCGGTCGTCCGGAACCAGGTCGACGCGCTCCCCGGCGCTGTCGACCTCGAGCCGGGCGAAGACCGTGGCGCTGTCCGGCAGCGCACGCAGCATGGGGCCGTAGGAGACCTGTGCGGTCTCCTCCCCGGCGAAGAGGTGGTACGCGGCCGTGGCGTCCGGGACGAAGGTGCCCTGCGGCTTGAGCAGCATCACCTCGTCGCCCGGCCGGGCGGTGCGGGCCCACTGGGCGCCCGGCCCTTCCCCGTGGTCGAACACGATCAGCTCCATGGACTGGTCGCGGTAGTCCCACACGGAGTAGGTGCGCAGGGTGCCCACGAGCCAGTCGACGGCAGCCGGCGCGGCCGCGACCTGGAGGCGTACGTGCTGGCCCGGCTGCCAGGTGAGACCGGCCAGCGCGGGGCCGGTGAGGGTCACGCGGCGCAGGCGTGGTCCCCACTGCTCGACGGCGTGTACCCGGGCAGGGAGGAGGAGGCGGTCCATGAGGCGGCTCTTCACGGGGTGGGTCTCCTTGGACGGGGAGTGGGACAGGCGGCCGAGGCCACAACTGAGGGGACGGCGGCGGGCGGGCCCGGGTTGAGGCGAAGCGGAATCTGCTGCTTCCGCCTCCCGCACGCGCGGCCGGGCGCCTCATCCGCCCTGCCCGCCTGGCCCCTCCGTGCGCTCGAAGTCTTCGCGTATGAAGGGCAGTTGGAGGTAGCCAAGACGCGTCGGCCCGGTGTGGACGGTGTTGGTGGCGCCGTCGTGGTAAGCGGGGTCGTAGGCGTGGTGCATGCCGTGGGCGACGCCGTCGTAGGGCTGTATGTCGACGCGGATGCGCTGTCCCTTCCTGAGCAGCCCGGTGCTGGGGATCAGCTCGATCTCGACCTCTACCTCCTCGCCGTCGGCGAGCGGCGCGTAGTCGGCTTCGCGGTGGGTGTGCTTGACGGTGTACTCGGTGGTGCGTTCTTCGTCGATCCGGCGGTGCGAGACCTTCAGCCAGCCCTTCATCAACGGGATGGGCCGGTCGCCGAAGCCGCTTGTGGCCAGTCCGGTGAAGTCGACTTCGTGGCCGTTCTCGTCGATGACCCGTACCGACAGGTAGAGGTCCATGTCGTGGTGGGTGGAGGAAACCACCAGTCCAGCCTTCCCGTATCCGGCGAGGACCACGTCGGCGGCCAGCGGGGCGCTGAGGAAGGAGATGCCCGTCGCGTGCGGGTCGGATGCGGCGGAGGCGGGGTCGACGCGCAGGGCCGCTCCGGTGGCGGGGGGAACGAGGGCGATCTCGGCGGAGTAGGAGGCGTGGCCGGCCGTGGCCGGTGGGGCCGTCGCGAGCAGGTGGAAGCGTCGGTCCTGCTGGGCTACCGGTGCCTGCGCGGTCGCGGTGTCGAAGTACCAGCGCCGGTAGTCGGTGTGCTCGACGGGCCAGGCGCTCTCGTGGCGGATGACGGCGGCGCCGTTCCCGGTCCGTATCTCCAGGCGTACGGGCGGCACGTCCATGATCCCGTTGTCGATTCCCTTGAGCCAGTGGTCGAAGAAGGCCTTGTGGGCGGCGGTGGTCTCCTCGGCGTAGGCCTTCTGGAACCAGTCGTCCCACAGGTCGAGCTTCTTGTGCGGCGTCGGGGTGGCCAGATAGGCGTTGGCGCCGCCGAGTTGGTGGAAGTGGGCGGAGTGGGTCGTCGCGGCGACCGCCCAGAGCGGGACGGTGACACCGGACAGGTCGGGGCTCATGAAGAGTTCCGCCCGTGGCCCGAAGACGGCGTCGGGGTCGGTGTCGCGGAAGGGGCTGTTCTTCAGGGTCTCGACGAAGTCAACCATGTCGGGCTCCCCGACGATCGCGGGCTCGATGCCGGAGGCCTTCCAGACGGACCAGAACTGCTCGTTGAAGATGCCGCCGTTGTAGGCGACCTCCTCGTAGAGGTCCACGTCCGTGCCGATGGCGATCATCGCCTTGAGGTGCTCGGGGTGCAGACTGGCGGCCTGGTGCTGGTTCATCGCGAGGTAGGACATGCCCCAGGTGCCGACGTTGCCGTTGGACCACGGCTGGGTGCCGGCCCACTCGATGCAGTCGCGCAGGGCCTCGGCCCCGGCGATGCCCCACGGGGCGAGCCGTCCGGGGGAGTTGCCGGCGCCGGGCATGTCGGCGCGCACGACCACGTATCCGTCGGGGACCCAGGAGGCGGTGTTGACGGTCTCGTGGTTCTCGAACGCCTGCCCGCCGGGGTTGCCCGAGAAGTAGTCGTCCTCCATCACCTCGTGCGCTTGGAGGTCCGCCGCGGTGGCGATGGAGTGGTGGTTGAAGGCCTTGCCGTAAGGCCCTGAGCCGAGGACGACCGGGTGGGTGCCCGGTCCGGCGGGGCGGAAGACGTCCGCGAGGACGTGACCGCCGTCGCGCAGGGGGATCTCGACGTCGCGGAACCGCAGGATGCCCAGGGCGTTGCGGCGGACCTCGTTGCGGGCGCTCGCCGGGGTGCACCAGGTCCGCGGCTCGGTGTCCTCGAAGACACCGGCCTCGTTCAGGTCGCGCAGGAGCTGGACGAGCACCGGGTCGTCGGTGAACGCGCGGAGCTTGTCGACGGCTCCCGTGCCCTGGAAGTCGGCGTCGTGGCGGAAGTCGACCGGCCGGCGGCCGACGATGCGGTGCACCTCCGGTGCGAGATGTGTGCCGTGGTCGCGGACGGCCGTGCGACCGAGGGTGAACACGAAGCGGGCGATGTTCGTCAGCCCCGGGTCGCGCAGTTTGGCGAGGTCGCCGTCGACGCGGGCGACGATCTGCGCGAGGTTGAGCCGCGGGCGCGCGAGGGCGTTGCCGATGGGCACCGCTCCCACCAGGAACGCGACGCGCTCCCCGTCCTCGTAGCGGAACTCGCCCTGCGGGCCCGTGAGCCCCCGGTGGGTCGGCGTCTCGTACCGGAGACCGCTGATCGGGCCGGCCAGAAGACCTGTGTGCGTCATCGGTGCCACCTCCTCCATGAAAAATATCAACGGACGTTGATAATGTGGCGGCCACCGTACACTACGCCCATGACCGAGCACCCCGACGAGCCGAAGCCGCCCGCGCGGCGGGGCCGCAGACCTGGACGGAACACGACCCGTCAGGCGGTGCTCGACGCCGCGCGCCGGCTCTTCGCGACGAACGGCTTCAAGGACACGACGATCCGCGCGGTCGCCGCGGAGGCCGGTGTCGACGCCGCGCTCGTGATGCAGTTCTTCCGCTCCAAGGACGAGCTCTTCGGCGCCGTGATGTCGCTGTCCCCGGACGCGCTCACCCGTATCGCGGGCGCCTTCGGCGGCCCCGCCGACTCGGTCGGCGAGCGGGTCGTCCGCGCGCACCTCGACGTCTGGGAGGGTGACGGGCCCGACGGAGAGGCGCTGCGGGCGATGCTGCGCGGAGCGATCACCAACACCCGGGCGAACACGCAGCTCAGGGAGTTCATCGAGGCCCGACTGTCCGAGGACGCGGCGCAGTTCGGCTCGGACGTCCAGGACGCCGCGATCCGCGTCGCCCTGGCGGCGTCCATGCTGATCGGCCTCACCGTCGGACGGCAGATCGTCCGGGTCACGCTGTTGGCCGAGGAGGAGCGCGAAGCGGTCGTCCGACGGATGGGCCCGGCCCTGCAGGCCGTGCTCCTGCCCGCGCCGTAGCCCCGCTGCCCCGGTGGACGGGAAGGTCCACACGGCGGTTGCGGCCGGACCGTGTGGTCCCGCGCCCGTTAGGGTGGGGCGGTGCGCACGGTCGAGCTCTTGTTGGACGAGGCGGCGGACTCGACGGTCCGGGAGGCCTGGCGGCGGCTGGCGGACGCGGGCCTGCCCAGCCAGGCGCGCCACCCCTCACCGACCAACAGCCCGCACCTCACCCTGGCCGCCTGCCCCGAGCTGACCGCCCCGATCCGCTGGGAGCTCGCGGAGGTGGCCGCCCGCCTGCCGCTGCCGGTGCGGTTCGACGGCGTGACCCGCTTCGAGCGGCCCACCTCGGTACTGGCCTGGTCGCTGGAGCTCGACGCCGCGCTGGCCGGCCTGCACCGCCGGGTGTGGGAGGCGGTGGTCTCCGACAGCCCGTCCGAGGCACTCAACCCGTTCCACCGGCCCGGGCGCTGGAGCCCGCACATCACCCTCGGCCGTACCCGCCGGGCGGGCGCCTTCGCCGGCCGCCGCGTCCCCGAACTGCTGCCCGCACCACCGCTGTCGGCCCGTCTCACGCTCCTGCGCAGCTACGACACGGAGACCGGAACCCTGGAGGTGCTGGAGCCCCGGGTGTGAGCCACCCCCTCGGCCGTCGCCGTCGCCGTCGCCGTCCCCGGTCACGACGACGCCGGGCTATAGTCACGAGGTCGCGAAAAACGATGTGCCGCGGGTGCGCCCCGGACATCGCTCGTACATCGACGCAGATGGTTCTGCTCGGTGAGCGTCTCCTTGCCGAGACCGGACACCCCGTCCGCTCCCGGCGCCGACCCCGCCGGCCCGTGCCGGCGCGACAGAGGAGCGCACCGCATGCGGAAGACCGTCCACACCGACACCGGTATTGCCATCATCGGGGCGGGACTGGGCGGACTGACGCTCGCCCGGGTGCTCCAGACCCACGGTGTCGCCACGACGATCCACGAGGCTGAACCCTCGGCCACGACCCGTACCCAGGGCGGCCTGCTCGACATCCACGAGGACACCGGACAGCTCGCGCTTCGCGCGGCCGGCCTGTACGAGGAGTTCCGCACCCTGGTTCGCCCGGGAGAGGACGCCAAGCGCGTGGTCGACCGCCGCGGCACGGTCCTGCTCGACCTGCCCGGGGACGCCGGTTCGGCCCGGCCGGAGGTGGACCGCGGCGCACTCAGGCGCCTGCTCATCGATTCGCTGACGCCCGGAACGATCAGGTGGGGGCACAAGCTCACCTCGGTCCGGCGCGGCGCGGGCGGCGGCTACGACCTGACCTTCGCCGATGGCTCCCACGCACACGCGGACCTCGTCGTCGGCGCGGACGGCGCCTGGTCGAAGGTGCGTCCGCTGCTCACCCCGGCCGAACCCCGGTACAGCGGCACCTGCTTCATCGAGATCGCCCTCACCGCAGACGGCCGGGACGGCCAGGACGACCACGACCGTCGGGCGGGCGTCGCCGCGATCGGCAGCGGCACGCTGATGGCGGTCGCGCCGGGCCAGGGCATCATCGCCCATCGCCACGCCGACGGGCAGGTGCGCGGATACGTCGCGCTGAACAAGCCCGAGGAGTGGGTGCGGTCGATCGACTTCGGCGACCGGTTCGCGGGTCTCCAGCACGTGGCCGCCGAGTTCGACGGCTGGTCGCCGTCGCTCACCGCCTTCGTGACCGGGAGCGAGGCGGAACCGTGGCTCCGCCCCATCCATGCCCTTCCCGTCGGCCTCCGGTGGGACAGGGTTCCGGGCGTGACGCTCCTCGGCGACGCCGCGCATCTGATGTCGCCCTTCGCCGGCGAGGGCGCGAACCTCGCCATGTACGACGGCGCGGACCTGGCGGGCGCGTTGGTGGAACGATCCGACGTCGAGTCCGCGCTCACCGCCTACGAGGAGCGGCTGTTCCCGCGCGGCGGCGCCGCCGCCGACCGCTCGGCGCGGAACCTGCGGCTCTTCTTCGGCCCGGAGGCACCGCGGAGTGTGGCGGCCCTGTTCGATCCCTCCTGAACTCCGTGGCCCAGGCGTCGGTCATCCATGCCGAGGCGGCGCGCTCGCTCGTACCAGGGCGCGTGCGAGGTCCGCGCTCAGGGAGACGGCGTCGAGCGGGAGCAGTCGTGTCGCGAGGGCGCCCTCGTGGAGCAGGAGGAGCCGGGCGGCCAGGACGTCGGGCTCCCGGCACCCCGCCTCGGCGGCCAGCTCCTGGAACAGGCGGAGCAGCCAGAGCTTCTGCTCCGTGGCGACGCGGTGCGCGGGGTGCGCGGGGTCGGGCAGCTCGGCCAGCGCGTTGACGAACGCGCAGCCGCGGGTGTTGGTCCCACTCCACGCGCGCAGGGCTTCGAAGGGGGCGGTGACCGCTTCCACGGGGTCGTCGCACGCACCGACAGTGGAGCGGACGAGCGTCCGCCAACGCTGGTCGCGCTCGCTGAGGTAGGCCGCCACCAGGCGGTCCTTCGAGCCGAACTGGTTGTACAGGGTCCGCTTGGTCACGCCTGAGTGCTCCGCGATCAGATCCACGCCGACCGCCGTGATGCCCCGGTCGTAGAACAGCTCCTCGGCGGCCGCCACGATGCGGCGGCCCGCCGGTGTCATGGGCCGTGCGTGCCCCATCGGACGCTCCTTCACTGATCGGTGTACGGTGGTCGTGTTCACAGATCAGTATATCTACCGGGAGGTGGCACAGGGTGACACGGTCTCGGGGCACGGACGTGCCCGAGAGGATGCGCGCGGTACGGATCCTGGAGCACGGGGGGCCGGAGGTCATGGAAGTGGCCGAGGTGCCGGTGCCCGCCCCGCGAGCGGGGGAGGTGCTCGTCCGCGTCAGCGCGGTGGCGCTGAACAACACCGACCTGTGGACCCGGGAAGGCGCCTACGGCCGCCCGGAGGATCCGCAGGCCCGGTCGGGCTGGCGGGGCCCGGTCGGCTTCCCGCGCATCCAGGGCGCCGACGTGGCCGGCCGCGTCGTGGCGATGGGCGCCGACGTGGACGAGGACCTCGTCGGCCGCCGTGTGGTCGTCGACCCCGCCCTCTACGACGGCGACGGCCCGGACGCCCACCCCGTCGGCCTGATGGGGAGCGAACGCGACGGCGGTTACGCCGAGTTCGTGACCGCACCGGCGGCACGTGTGCACGACATGACGGAGTCCCCGCTCACGGACGATCAGCTCGCGGCCCTGCCGACGGCCTACGGCACGGCACTGGGCATGATCGAACGGGGCCGGTTGCGCACGGGGGAGACCGTCCTGGTCTCGGGGGCGTCCGGCGGCGTCGGACTCGCGGCCGTCCAGATCGCCCGGGCGCGCGGCGCGCGGGTGCTCGCCATCAGCAGCGGACCGAAGACCGGCGCGGTACGCGAAGCCGGCGCCCACGAAGTCGTCGACCGCGCCCGTGACCTCGCCGAGCGGATCCGTGCCGCCGCCCCGGAGGGCATCGACGTCGTCCTCGACGTCGTCGCCGGAGACCTGGTGGGCGACGGACTGCCGTTGCTGCGCGAAGGCGGACGGTGGGTCGTCGCCGGCGCGCTCGGCGGCTTCCGGGTGACCTTCGACGTACGCCGTCTCTATCTCCACAACGCCCAGGTGATCGGCTCCGCGATGCACACGCCGACACACTTCCGTCTCCTCATGGACCTGGCCCGGAGGGCCGGGATCCAGCCCGTCATCGCCGCGGCGTTCCCCCTGGACCAGGCCGCCCGGGCGCAGGAGGAACTCGCCCGAAGGCGTCACGTGGGGAAGATCGTGATGCACCCCTGACCAGCGAGCGGGCATGCGGTGTTCGGGTCGTGGACGTGGGCGCCCCGGGCGGGTCTCGTCAGGCCCAGCGGAGGCAGAACGGGTGCCCCGCCGGGCTGGCGTACACCCCGGAACCCGGGCGGGCGGCGCCGGTGACCCCGTGTGCCGGTCGCAGCCGCAGGCCGCCGGCATCGAGGACGCGCTCGTCGGACGTCACCGCGTCGTCGACGGCGAGGTCGAAGTGCATCTGCTGCGGGGCGCCGTCGGGCCAGCGCGGTGGCACGTGCCCGGGAGAGTGCTGGATCACGAGCACGGGAAGACCGTCGGTCCTCACGAAGTGGTGCGTCGGCGTCCTGGTGAGAGTGCCGCCGAGCAGCCGGTGCCAGAAGGAGCTCTCCTCCTCCGGATCCGCGGCGTCCATGATCAGTGAGGTCAGGGTGAAGGTCATGACGTTGCTCTCTCTCCTTGTATGTCCTCGCGGGCCGGCGAAGGCCATCGCGGGTCATCGCATGTTGTCGAAGGTGTGTCGGGGCGGACGGGTCACACCACCGGGATGATCCCGCCGTCGACCCGGAACTGAGCGCCGGTCAGCCACGTGGCGCGGTCCGAGGCGAGGAAGGCGATGAGCTCGGCCACGTCCGCGGGCGTGCCGGGACGCCCCATCGGCACCTTCAGCTGGTCCACGATCCGCTGCGTGACGTCATCGATCCCGATGCCCTGGCTGTCCGCCATCCGCCGCAGATGGCCGAGCGCTCCGTCGGTGACGACGAAGCCCGGTACGACGCACACCACGCGCACGCCGTGCGGGCCCACCTCCGTCGCCAACTCGCGGCTGTAGGCGTTGAGCGCGGCCTTCGCGGCGGCGTACGACGCCTCGGCGGGCTGGGGGAGACGGCTGGCGATGGAGGAGACGTGCACCACGACGCCGGAGCCGCGCTCGACCATCCCGGGCACCAGGGCCCGGTCGAGCCGTACGGCGCCGAGCAGGTTCATCTCCAGGTCGGCGAGCCAGGACGCGTCCGTCCGCTCCAGGGTGGGCATGGGAGCGGTCGCGGCGGCTGCGTTGTTGACCAGGACGTCCACGCCTCCGACGCTGTCCACCACGCGCCGTCCGAGTTCTGCCGCCCCCTGTTCGGACCGCAGATCGGCGGGGATGAAGGCGGCGGGCAGCTCCCGCTCGGGTGCCGTCCGGGAGGCGGTGAGCACGGTGGCGCCGGCCGCGGCGAAGCGGCGCACCGTTGCCTCGCCGATCCCGCGGCTGCCACCGGTCACCAGTACGCGCAGGCCGTTCAGTCCTTCGTCCACGAGCGGCACGGTGAACTCCTTCAGTAAAGTGAACCCGACTCCGGAACTGTACACATAAACGGAGTAGGACTCACCTTATGGAGGACTGTTGCCGTCATCACGCCCGCTGCGGGCCGACGCCCGCCGCAACCGCGAAGCGCTCCTGACCGCGGCGCACGAGGCGCTCCTGGACGCCGGCGAGGTGCATGTGGAGGAGATCGCCCGCCGGGCGGGCGTCTCCGTGGGCACGCTGTACCGCCACTTCGAGACCCGCGAAGCGCTCATCGCGGAGGTGTACCGCCGGGAGGTCACCGAGCTCTGCGCCGCCCCCGCCCGGCTCCTCGCGCAGCATGCCCCGGACGCGGCGCTGCGGGCCTTCCTGCTGCTCATCGTGGAGCACGCGGCGGTCGGCAGGGGGATGGGGGAGGCGCTGGAGAGCATCATGGCGACCGACTCACCGGTCTTCGACGACGCGCGCGAGGAGATGGCCCGCGCCCTCGACCTGCTGCTGACGGCCGGCGCCACGGCCGGCCTCGTCCGCGGCGACGCCGGGGGGCGCCTCGTCCTGCGGGCTCTCGGCGGCATCTGCGGGATGCGCGCCGAGGGATGGAAGGACGACGCCTTCCGTATCGTCGAGATCCTCTACGACGGCTTGCGCCACGACGCGGCGGACCGCGGCCGGGATCCGGTGTCGGACCGGGGCTGAGGGACGGCACCCGGCGGCGCGCCGGGCGGCGCGGCCAAGGCCGCCCGGAGGAAGGGGTGCCGCCCGGAGCAGTGGTTCGGGACGAGGCCGACGACGACGCGGATGCCCACCGCGTGGGCGCGGGCCGGCAGGGCGTCGACGCCGAGATCGGACACGTGGTCCAGCGGGCGGCCTCGTGGGCGGAGCGGTCGATGGTGGCGATGCCGCTGAGGAAGAGCGCGATGCGCAGCCCGCACTCCACCGGGGTGCCGATCGGTCCGATCGACGGCAGGGCGGTGGCGAGGTGGCCCAGCCGGCTGGTGGCGAACCGGTCCGGCGCCACGGCCCGGAGCACCGCGTCGGCGGGGCCGTCCGCGGCGAGCAGGTTCTGCCAGGCGACGGCGACGCGAGCGGGAAGTGACCGGTCAGTCCAGCAGAATGCCGCGCAGGATGGGGATCAGGTGCCGGACGAGCTGTTCGTCCGACATCTCGGCCAGCGGCCCGCTTCTGTAGACGTACCGGGAGAACGTCACCCCGATGAGCTGGGCGCCCACGGAGGCCACACGCCGCTCAAGTCCGGGGCCGGGAATCACCCGCCGGTACATCTCCAGGTTCTCCTGCTCCATCGCGGCGAACAGCCGCTTGGCGGATTCCTCCTCGGAGGCCACCGCGCGCAGCATGGCCACGAACGGATCGCTGCCTCCGCTCTCGGCCATACGCCGGACGTAGGACCTGGCGATGCGCGTCGGCAAGGTGCTGGCGTCCCCGGCCACTTCCGCCATGAGCGCGTACACGCGGTTACTACGACGCCGTCCGACTGGCCATGGGCCGCGCACGTTCCGCTCGCCAACTCACCTGCGCACGCCCTGAATATCCGTATGTAGCCGCATCTCGCAAGTGACCGCCTGGAGATTAGATGAGCGGGCAATTGCATTCGCTAATGACCAAGCGGATACCAGTGCGGTCCGGCTCGACTCGTCCGCTCGTCCGCTCGTTCGCTCGTCCGCTCGTCGGCTCGGCCCGGCGGCCGAGCCGTCCACGCCGTTCCGTACAGGAGAAAGGTGGCGACGGCCTTCGAGTTCCGGGCCCGGCCGATGGGTGACGTCATCGCCGCGGTCACCACGTTCGACGCGGGGGTCACCGCCGCTTTGCTGAGCCGCTGGGGGAGCGCGGTGGGGGCGGCGCCCCGAACGGTCACCAGCTTCCTGACGCTCGTGGCGGGCCCCGGCGGGAAGCTCCTCGCCCAGGCGGCGACCGTGCACGCGGGAGGGGGCACCGAGGCGGCGCGGGAGGCGCTCGCACCCGTACTGTCCGCCGGGCCGGTACTGCGCAACCGGATTCTCGTCACTCCGTACCACCGGCTGCTGCCGGCCAGGCATGCGCAGCAGATCGCACGCGGAACTTCCCCCTGACGGCCGCCACCCTCCCGGCCTGGCGCGAGGCCCTCGGCCGGTGCTGGGAACTCGGACATGAATCTGACGGCACGTCAGGAATCTCTTCCGGTGAAGCTGCTGCCCCATCGGAGTGAGTAAAGAGAGTCCCAGCGTGGTATCTCGCGCAGGTCTATAGATCCTTTTGTCCAGGTAAAGGATCGCTCGTGTCGTGGACCGACGGCACGCGGTCTTGGCGGCGCTTCGCGCCGAGTGGCGCCCTTGCGCCCCCCTCAACCGGAGGAGTCACGCCATGAGTCACGGAAAGAAGCTGCGCGAACAGATCGCCGGACCGGGAACCACCCCGCTGATCGGTGTGTACGACATGTACTCGGCGTCCATCGCGGCCGGGCACTACGACGGGATGTTCGTCTCCGGCTTCGGCTTCGCGGCCTCGTACTACGGGCTGCCGGACATCGGCTTCATCGCCTGGCCGGACATGGTCGCGTTCGTCGAGCGGCTGCGCGGCGCGTTCCCGGCGCACCACCTGCTGGTGGACATCGACGACGGCTACGTCGACCCGGAGGTCGCCTGCCATGTGGTGGAGAGGCTGGAGCGGATCGGCGCCTCCGGAGTGATCCTGGAGGACCAGAAGCGGCCCCGTCGGTGCGGCCACGCGGACGGCAAGCAGGTGCTCCCGCTCGACGAGTACCTCACCAAGCTGGAGCAGGTGCTGGCGACCCGGCGGGACATGGTCGTGGTTGCCCGGACCGATGCCACCGAGGAAGCGGACATCCTGAACCGGGCCAAGGCTCTCGCGGCCACCGACGCGGACGTGATCCTGGTCGACGGGATCCGCAGCGTGGAGTGGATCCGCCGGGTACGCGACGTGGTCGGTGACAAACCGCTGCTGTTCAATCAGATCGCCGGCGGCAAGTCCCCGCGGCTGTCGCTCGACGAGCTGTCGGAACTCGGGGTGGACGTCGCCATCTACAGCACGCCGTGCCTGTTCGCCGCACATGAGGCGATGGACAGCGCGCTCGCCGAACTCAAGGGCGCCGGCGGCCGGTTGCCCGTCGTGGACCCGGAGCGCGGCATCGGCGTACGGGCCGCGACCAGCCTGCTGGAGCTCAACATGGCGCACCGGCGCACCGAACGCGCGGGCGTGGCCGGGTGAGCGGGGGCGGTCGGGTGAGCGGGCGCCTGCCCCGGCTGCGTACGGCGGCCGTCCTGGCGGTGGCGGTACTGGGCGCTACGGCGACCCCGGCCGCGGCGGAGGGGACGGGCGGTCTGATCACCGTCCTCGACAACTCGCAGGCGGACTCGATCCTCGAGGTCGACCGTACGGCGAACCTCCAGGCCGGCAGCGGCACCGCGGGCAGCGATCACGACGGCAGCGCGGTGGACCTGATGGAAGCCCTCGTGGGCGTGGCCCGAGCCGGGGCGGGGGAGGGTGGCTGACACCGAGGGCCGGGTACCACCCGGCCCTCGTCCGGCGGTGCCGGTCGCGGGACTCCTCCACGCGCTCACCCCGGCCGGTCCGTCACGCCTGCGGGCAGGTCCCGCTGCCGGGAACGCGGCGGGAGCGGAGCCCCTGGGCGAGCAGGGCGAGGGCGGAGAGAAGGGCGACCGTCGCGGCGTACGCGACGAATGTCTCGTGCAGCCCCGTGTGGGTGGCGGCGATGCCGGCGGCCACCGCCGGGACGCTGAAGGACAGGTAGGAGATGACGAAGGCCACGGAGAGCAGCTCGCCGCGTTCGGACGGGGCGGCGATCCGGGCCAGGGTGCCGAAGGCGGCGAGGCCCGATCCGCCGAAGCCGACCCCGGCGATCACGGTACCGAGCGCCGCCGTGACCAAAGAGGTCTCCTCGACCCCGGTCAGGGCGACGGCCGTGCCGACCAGCAGCAGGCTCGCGCCGAGCGTGAGCGTGCGCTGGGTGGGCCAGCCGCGCAGGAGCAGCGCGGTGAGGAAGGCCGGCGCGGTCAGCAGGGTGACCACCAGCCCGCCGACCACATGGCTGGAGAGACCGAACAGGGTGACGGCGACGGACGGACCGAGTGAGAGGTAGAGACCGCCGAGCGCCCAGCTCGCGACGAGGATCGGCACCAGCCCCAGCAGGTCGGCCCGCAGACGTGGCGCGACCCTGAGACGGGGCAGAAGCGAACGGGCGGCGCCCGGACGCCGGATCGAGGTCTCGGGCAGCGCGAGAAGTACGGCACCGGCCAGCAGCAGACCGGCCAGCAGCAGTATGTACACCAGCCGTGTGGGGTGGGGTCCGTACTGGACGAGGAAGCCGCAGCCCAGGGCGCCCAGGCCCAGCCCGAAGGTGGGTGCCGCGCCCGTGACGACGCCGGCGCGGTGCGGCGCGTGAGCCGGGTTGAGATCGGCCAGGGCCGCGCCGAGGGTGGTCATGGCGGCGCCGGTGGCGATGCCCTGGACCAGGCGTGCGGCCAGCAGCGGGGCGACGTCGTCCGCGACGAGGAAGAGGACCATCGACACCGCTTCGAGAGCGAGCGCGGACAGCAGCACCGGGCGGCGGCCGAGATGGTCGGACAGGGCGCCGAGAACGAGCAGGGCCCCGATCATCCCGAGGACGTAGACCGCGAACACCGTGGTGAGGGTGGTCGCGGAGAAGTGCCACTGCTGCTGGTAGACGACGTACAGAGGGGACGGCGCGCTGGACGCCGCCATGAACAGCACGAAGACGGCCGCGAGGGCGGCGAAGGCAGCCGGACGGCCCAGCTCGCGTCGGCCGCCGCCGGACCGGGGGGCGCCGATAGGCGGGGAGGTGTCGGAGGGCGGGGACGTCTGGCTCTGGGGCAGGGCGGAACCGGGCACGACTCTCTCCAAACGCAGTAATCAATGCGTTAAGGACGCTACCACTAACGCAGCGATCAGTGCGATAATTCCGTCATGGTTGACGCTTCAGCTCAGGTACGTCCCGGTGGCCGCTCCGCGAAGGTACGGGCGGCCGTCCACCGCGCGGTGGGGGAGCTCCTCGCGGAGGAGCAGTCGGCGGAGGCGCTGACGATCCCGGCCGTCGCCGCCCGTGCCGGCGTGCACCCCACCACCGTGTACCGGCGCTGGGGTTCGGCCGCCCAGTTGCTGAACGACGTCGCCACCAGCCGGTTCAGCGACGACGTGGTGGTACCCGACTCCGGTACGCTCGCCGGCGACCTGGAGCGGTGGATGGAGGACGTCGCCACCGACCTCGCCGACCCGGACACGCTCGCGCTGATGCGGGCCACGATCGGCTCCGGGCCGGCGGGCGGCTGTGCCTGCACCGAGGACCGCCACAAGCAACTCGGAGCCATCATCGAGCGTGAACGCTCCCGGAGCGGCGAGACACCCGAGGTGGAGAGCGCCGTCGACTTCCTGCTCGGCCCGCTGTACTACCGCGCCATCTTCAGCACCCAGCCCGCCTCCCCGGACTGGGCGCGGGAACTCGTCACCACATTCCTGACGGCGTCGCGGCCCCGTTCCTGAGCCGTGCGTGCCGTGCGACCTCACGTGATCGTCCAGACGCGCGTGGTTCACCTGCTGTGGAACTCGTTCCGTCACGCCGCCCGTCAGGACCGGGAGGGCCGGGCGTCTCAGACCTTGAAGGTGTGCACCGACTGGGCGGTGCCCGCGGATATGGGCAGCTCCGGCAGAGTTCTTCGGCGGTACTTGGTCGGCGGTGTCTGGGGCCGCCTGGAGGTTTGGAGGGAGGGTTGAAGCGTGACGGCTCCCCGGAGGGCCTGTCTAGCATCAGGACAGCCAGTGGGATGAAGCGCGGGGCGGAGCGACACGTGCGAAGTGATCAACTACAAGGATCTCGATAGATGGCGTGGGAACGCCTGGTGCTTGGTGGAGAACGGCTTCACACGCTTCCTATACACACCACCACTGACCGGTCGGAAGGGCGCGAAGCATCAGGCCCAGTTCACGTCACGCACGGCAGCCTGTACAGGTCAGCCATCCGCACGGTTATCGCTGGAGCCCATCGCTGAGCGCGCAGTTTCTTTGAACTGCTCGATCGCAGCATTGGCACGGTCGTATATCTCATCACTCGATGGCAGGTCGGTTCGGGGAGCTTCTCCTCTCATGGCCCGCAACGCTTCGACCGCGGTCGAAGCCTGCCACTCCGCAAGGCAACGCTCGACAGCTCTCGCGCTCCGGGCGACGCTGGGCGGACCTTCGAGCTCGATGACAAGAGCAGCCTTGTCGAGATCACGGACGAGCCCTCTGAGCCGATCGGCGTGCGCGGTCGGCAGATCTTCACGCAGCAGGTCCCGTTCGCGGTTGGCACGCCAAAGTTTTTGGAACGGTGCAATGCATCCGAGGAAGGAAACGCAGGCGTCTCTGCGGATCTGCCTGCGCCAATGCTGGTGCTGTGTCGTTGCCTGCTTGTGGCCACTCACTATGGCCGACCCGATGGCTCCGCCGGCGCCTACAGCCGCGCCCACGACGGCAGCCACCGCCCCCACCAGTGCTACGCCCCCCGCGTCCATCTCTCTATCGTGCCGTTCGCGCACCACTCCGTGCCGTGGCACAGGCCTGAAAGTCGAAGCACGGTGCACGCAGCCGTGACTCCGGGACCGCCGGCCGCGTTGACTGGGGTAGCCAAGGACCGGCCGAGAAGTGGGGACCGACGTGCCGTCACCTCTTGGCGCGGGTGCGTCCGGGGGAGCGGACGGAGGGCAGGTCGTCGCGCGTGTTGTCCGTTTCGAGGGCGCCAGCGGGCATCTGGCGGTAGGAGTGGAGGAGTTCGGCTATGACGGCGGGACGGACCTCGGCCGCTGTCACGAGCGCGGCCAGTACTTGGGAACGCGATGTCTGCTCCCCGGCCGCGGCCGCGGCCCGGACCAGGACGTCCAGCCGTCGGTCTACGTCTTCTGGCCAGTCGACCAGCGTCTTGCGTCGTGGACGCTGCCACAGCAATTCCACACGTCCCCCTCGCTGACATCTATCTATATTGAATATATATTGAGCCCATGGTGACGGTGCTGCAAGAGCGTGCAGAACAACGGGACTTAGAGCGCGGCCCTGCGAGGAAGATTCATGTGGCGGGCCGCACGCTGACGGTGACGCCGGTGTTCGACACCTACTGGCGGTTCGCGGCGGCGCGGCAGAAGGTCTACGAGGCGCGCCTTGCCGGGGGATCGGGACCGTTCACGGACGATCCGATCCTGCAGCGCTACCGCTTCACCAACTGCTTCAGGGCCGCGGACCGGGTCAGCCAGGATCTCATCGGCGGCGTGATCTACCGGGGTGAGCAGGCGTGGGAGGAAGTCTTCTTCCGGACCATGCTGTTCAAGATTTTCAACAAGACCTCGACGTGGCGGCTGCTGAATGCCGAGCTGGGAGAGGTGCGGTGGGACGCCTACGACTACCGCGCCTTCGACCGGGTGCTCTCCCGCGCCTTCACCGCGGGGCAGCGGTTGTACTCGGCCGCCTACATCGTGCCCCCGCCGCAGCTCGGCCAGCAGCGCAAGCACCAGAACCATCTGCGGCTGCTGGAGATGATGATGACCGCAGACGCGCCGCAGCGTGTGCTGTCCGCGCCGACGCTGCAGGACGCCTACCAGGTCCTGCTGGGCTTCCCGGCGATCGGCCCGTTCCTGGCCTACCAGTTCGCGATCGACCTCAACTACGCGGCCGAGATGCCGTTTTCGGAGATGGACTTCGTCGTCCCCGGGCCGGGTGCACGCGACGGGATCCGCAAATGCTTCGGGGCGGCAGCCGACGGCATCGAGGCGGACGTCATCCGCTACATGGCTGACACCCAGGACGAGCACTTCGCCCGGCTGGGGCTTTCCTTCGCGGGACTGCGCGGGCGGCCGCTGCAGCTGATCGACTGCCAGAACCTGTTCTGCGAGGTCGACAAGTACGCCCGGGTCGCGCACCCGGACATTGCCGGGATCAGCGGCCGCAGCCGTATCAAGCAGACCTACCGGCAGCAGGCCGATGCGATGCCGGCCTGGTTCCCGCCCAAGTGGCAGCTCAACGGCCCGCCCGGGCCTTGAGGTTGCCGCCCCCACCGCGTGCGGTCCGCGGTCGTCATGCTGCGAGGCGGTCGGTGCCGGTCAGCAGAGGCCGCAGCTGGGTGAGGGGGCCGTCCAGCCGGGCGTGGCCGGCCACCACGGTCAGCGACCCGCAGCCCAGCCCGGCCTGAGCGGCGATATAGGCCAGCAGCCGGCCCAGGCCGAGGTAGTTGCCGTAAGCGCGCTCGAACATGAAGTGGCTGCGGTACAGGACCGCGGCGTGCACACGCCGGTCACGGTCCAGCTGGAGGGAGATGTGACTCAGGCAGGGAAACCCGATGTAGCTGTTGTCCTTGCCGGCCGTGTGCACCAGCAGCTCCGCCCCGGCCTCCTCCGCGTCCGCAGCCGCGGCGATGTCGATCTCGTAGGCGGCGGCTATCTTGGTGCCCGCGGCCTGCGCCCGCAGTCGGCCGATGACCGTGCCGAGCTGGTCGACACCGCTCTTCGACGCCGCAGGGTAGGACACCAGGCGGCCGAAATAGGTCCCGCGGTGGTTGCCCGGATACCGTTTGATCACCGGGTACATCTGCCGGTACCGCCGGGCAAGCTCCTCCGGACCGTCGCACCGCGCCGCAAGGGCCGCGGGGAACAGGGTGCTGGCCACCGTCTCCAGCGGCCACAGCCCCCGGGCCGTGCGCAGCCGGTCCAACTCGGCGCGGAACACCGGATCGTCGCTCGTCGGGTCGGCGATGCGTACCACGGTGTGCAGGCCGGTCCGGTCAGGATTGTTCTTGCGGTCCAGCTTGTTGCAGGCGGCGACCCAGGCCTGGGTGACGTCGCGCTCGGTCACGGCGAAGGTGTGCATCAGTCCTCCTGACACATACGGTGTGATCCGAGACCCCTGCGCTTACAGGGGCCAGGTGTCGTCGACCCCGGCACGCGGGGCTTCGCGCACTACCGTCAGCCGCAGCGGACGGCTGATCGAGGGCACGGTGATCTCCACCGAGCCCTGTTCGCCCGGCGGGAGTTCATCGGTCATCACGGCGCTCGCCAGCGGCGTAGTGCCGTCACTGGTCCACGGCTCCAGCCCCTTGGGCAGGACGTCGAACCGTGCGTTGTCCAGGTGGAGCACGAGCACATCACCCGCGTCGGCGTACACGGTCTGCCCCGCGCAGGCCGCCGTGATCACGTGCACCTGGGCCTGCGCGGGCAGCGAGGCCCCTCCCGCCAGCGAGCTGCGCAGGCCGGCCGGAGGGATCTTGGCCCACTGGCCGGCCCGGCCGGAATCCAGCAGCCGCAGATTCACCAGGTGACGCACCGTCCCGGCGTACGACGTACCCAGCTCCCGCGCCACCCGGTAGACGTGCTCGGGGGATGACGGGCGACCGCCGCAGATCCTTTCCAGAGCCGCCCGCACCGCCGGCAGGGGCATCAGGAACCACGCCGCGAACGCCTCCGCCGTCTTCTCTTCCTCGGGCCAGCTGCCGTTGCCCCAGCGCAACGCGGGATCCAGCTCCTCGTCCGCCGCGGTGCGATGGCCCAGCCGGTGATGCCCCAGCTCATGCGCGGCCGTGTGCCGCTGGGTGACCGCGTTCAGCGAGGCATTCAGCATCACGGCCGGCCCCTTGTCGGCGGGGGAGAAGTACACGCCGAACAACCGGGGCATCGGCTGCGCCATCCCGATCACGCCCGCCGCTCCCAGCGCCCGGTGCACGTGAACGTATTGCGTACGGTCGATGCCGAGGTCGCGGTGCGCCTGGACGGCTGCGATGGATGCGATCCGGTGTGCTAAGCCCCAGTTCACGCCGTCGGACTCCCGCCGTCGGAGCCCTGGTCCTCGCGTTCTGCCGCGCGTCGCAGCGTGAGGTATTCGGCGAACTCCAGCACGGTCTTGGCATCCCCGTCGGTGAGCTGGGCCAGCGCCCGCGGCAGACCGGCAAGGGAGTATTCGCTGGCGTCGGCGTCCTTCTCCTCGGCGAGGAAGTAGGCGACCGGCTGCCGGTACAGGCGGGCCAGCTTCTTCAGTTCCAGACTGTCCACGCGCCGCTCGCCGCGCTCGATGTCGCTGATGGCCGAGCGGGGGATACCGGTGGAGTCCGAGACGAACTGCTGGGACATGTTCAGGTAGTCACGGGTCTTCTTCAGCCGTTCACCGAGCCGCACCAGCTCAGGATCACGGTCACGGCTGTCCGACGGAGGGGTCATGGCTGCTGCCTTTCCTTGATGGCGTCCAGTACCGCCGCGGCGAACGCTCCCACCGAACCGGTGGCCTGGGCGGCCTCCCGGTCGGCGGGAATGGCGACCTGGAAACGCTCCTCGATGCGTGTGAGAATCTCGACCACCAGAAGCGAGTCCACGGGCAACTCCCGCCCACCCTGCTCCAGTTCAGAGCGGAGCTCGTCGGGAGAGACCCCCTCGTGTTCAGCGAGGAAGTCGAGGACGACGGAGGTGATCTCGTCCGTGCTCGGTGTGCCTGCGTTCGACAACTCTCCCCAATCGTCTGCATTTCCAACGACGCTGTCGTAGCATACGACATGCTGTCGGGAAAGCAAACAGTGCTGTCCCAAGATCAGACGGGTGTGAGTGTGGATTTCAAGCGCTACCAGGAAGCGGCCGTCAAGACCCTGCAGCCCCCCGCGGACGGCACCGATCCCGTCCTCGTGCCTCTCCTCGGCCTCGCCGGCGAGGTCGGATCCCTGACCACCGCCTACAAGAAGTTCCTGCGTGACGGACCGGCCTTCGAGCAGGGCAAGCACCAGTTACGTGAAGAGCTCGGAGACGTCCTGTGGTACGTCGCCGCTCTCGCCCACCGCTTCGGACTCGACCTCGACGACGTGGCCGCGGCCAACCTGGTAAAGACCAAGGACCGCTGGCGCCCCACCCCCCGCGACGAGCACGCCCCCTTCGACGCGGACTTTCCCGCCCACGAGCAACTGCCCCGGCAGACCTCACTGACCTTCACGCCCACCCAGACCGACGACGGCCGCACCGTCATCATCCTCACCCGACAAGACGGAACCCCCGCCGGTGACCCGCTCACCAGCGCCTCCCACGTCGAGGACGGCTACCGCTTCCACGACATCTTCCACCTCGCCCACGCCACCGTCCTGGGCTGGTCCCCCGTCACCCGCTTCCTACTCGGCCGCAAACGCAAGAGCGACCCCCGCGCCGACGAAGCCGAAGACGGCGGCCGCGCCATCGCCATCGAGGAAGGCATCTCCGCCCTGGTCTTCTCCTACGCCGCCCGCCACCGCTTCCTCGCCGACATCAAACACATCGACCAGGAACTCCTCGCCACCATCGGCCACATGACCGCCCACCTGGAGGTCAGCATCTGCCGCGCCGCGGACTGGGAGCACGCCATCCTCACCGGCTACACCGCGTGGCGCCAACTGCGCGAGCAGAACGGCGGCACTGTCCACCTCGATCTCGACCAGCGCACGCTCACCGTCACTCAGAACTGACGACCCGAAAGCGGGGAACGCCCCGGACGCGGCGTTCCTCAGTGAATGAGCGCGCCGGGCCATTGACAGGAAGCCCAAGGCGACACCGCCTCGCAGGATGGCGAGGCGGTGCGCAGGCGCCGTCGCCGACCCGGGCAGCCGCAGTACAGTCAGCGACACTCGCTCGGAATCGTCAGGTGCGCCCTGGTGGGGTGGATCCGCCGAACAGATCGGCGAAGGAGAACGTGCCAGCGGGGTTGCCGACGTGCCCGGTGGCCGTCTCGCGGGCCTGCGGCTCCTCAACGATCTTCGTGATCACGGCACCCCAGCAGGAGCGGCATGAGCAGCCGTCCTCCTGCTGGTGCTCCCCGTCTGCACGATCCGCAGCTTTCCGTACGAACTCGGCCAGCGCCTCGAACTTCGCCTGCCATTCTGCAGCCGACGCCTGCAACTGCGCGCTGCGACGACGGGCATGGTTGACCTCGTTCTCAGCGCGTTGCTTGGCGCGGATCATTGGCCAATTCGGGCCTCCGCCATAGCCGTACGACATCGCAGTCTTCTCCCGTCCTCCGCCTTCGACAGTGCCTGCCCTGTAACGACCCGCTGGCATGGTGCGACACGTTGGTGTGCTGCAGACAGGGGATGCCGAGTCCGCTGCAGGACCGTGCCGACCGTGGGAACGGCCGGCTGGGAGGCACTACGTGCAGCGTTGTCAGCCGGCAACTCCGGAAGGGTGGCAGCGGCGGGTGTCACGACCAGCCAGAGGTGAGGTCTGCGTCGGCGACTTGAGAGCCTCTGGCCTGCGGGATCTCGACTAGTGCCGGACAACTCTCTGAGACGTCTGAACTGCTGCTTCTCTAATTCGAGGTCCTCTGATCTGGCACGCCGCAACTTGATCCGGACGCACATCAACTGCTCTCGGACGCGGTATGAGTGACCGAGAAGGCTTTCGAGGGCCTGGGCGGTATGCCGGTGGGCGGGCGAGAGCCTGTGGCCCCCGCCCGACTGCCGGTGGGTGCGAGGGCTTCCCACTTGGCCTTGCTCGCGGCGATGATCGGCTGAGCATGCCGATGGCCGTAAGCGCGGCGGCCCGATGCCTGGGAGAGTTTCAGTGCCTGACCTGCCTGCCCCGAGCTCGACGGGTGTCCGTATTGCTGGTGACCGCTATCAGTGGCTGGCTGCGTGGCAGGGGTGTGTCGCCGCTGTCCGGGATGCGGCGCTGCGTGCGTCCAACCCGGTGGTGGCGGTGGGCGTCGAAGCCGACGACGCGGGGAACTTGGACGACGTCGTCTTGTACCGGCAGGTGCCGCCGCACACCTACATGCAGGTCAAGTACGCCGCGGACAGCTCTACCCCGGTCAACGGTGACTACCTGCTCAAGCTCAGCGATCGCGGCGGCCCGTCGATCCTGCGGAAGATGGCGCAAGCCTGGGAGAAGCTCACCGAGGACGGCACTCCGGTCGATCTCGCGTTGCTGAGCAACCGGCCCCCGGATGCGGAAGACCCGCTGATCTCGCTGAGGGACTCCCGCACTCAGCTTCTGGTTCCGAAGGCGGCGCAGCAGGGCCCGGGCTCGAAGAAGGGGCAGGCACGCAGGCGTTGGGCCGACGGTGCCGGGCTGAGTGAGGACAGGCTGCTGGACTTGCTGAAGGTACTGCGCTTCGACTTGGCACGAGACGTGATGCACCTGCATGAGCACTTGCAGATGCTGATGTTCGCCGCAGGGCTGCGGTTCAGCGAGGAGGCCATGCACTCCGGCGCGGACTGGGTGGCCCGTCAAGTCGCCGACGGGCAGCGCCGCCTGTCCCTGGCGGATATCAGGGAGGCGATCCGGGCCCTGGGCCTGGAAGCCGGCTCATCGCGTCCGGTGCTGTCCATCGCCACCCTGAAGCCGGATCCCATGGCGGAGGACGCCGACTACGCATTGGACTGGGTGGATCGCTTCGAGGGAGCCTCACCGTATGTGAAGCGGCGTCCGCTGGCTCCGGCCACCTGGGCGCAGTTGCAGGCGGACATTGAGGCCGCGCCGTACCGGATGCCGCCGGGCACCACCACGGTCGCTGTCACCGGCAGCCTGCGTCTGGCACCCGCTTTCGTGGTCGGTGCCGCCTTCCGCATGGTGGCCGGCTCCGACCTTGCCGTGGCTCAGCGTGAACAGCTGTGGTCATCCACCGCAGCGTACGACTCTCCGCTGACGCCAGCCGTTGATGAGCACACCCTTGACCTTGGAACGGATCTCGCCGTGGCCGTCGCGGTCGCCACGGACCCCACGCAGGACGTGCTGGACTTTTTGAGCGAGCATCGGGTGCCCGTCTCCCGGCTGCTGGTCTTGCGCCCGCCCGGAGGGGCGAAGGACAACTCCATCCCGGATGCCGCGACGGCCAGCGCGTTGGCCGTCGGTATCCGGGACCTGCTGCGCCGTGCCTGCCGCGCACATCCCGCGATCCACCTCTTCCAGGCCGGCCCCATGGGCCTGGCCCTGCTGCTGGGCAACCGGTGGAACCGGCTGCGCCCCACCACCGTGTACGAGGACGTCAACGCACAGCAGGTGTACGAGAAGGCCTTCGTCATCGACGCATGAGGGCTCGCTAAGCTCCTACGGTCCCGCCCAGATGCTGAGCCCGCTCCCCGGGCTGTCCCTTCGGGGTATGCCCGCCGGAGATGCGAGGAGTGCGCCTTCCCCTGGCCAGCTGTCTCGCCCTCCTGCCGTCAGCCGAGGTTTGCATCGGGCCTGGGCCCGGCCTGGCGGGTCCTCGATGCGAGGCAGCAGCTCAGACGGCCCCTCTCACCTGCATCAAGTACGCGGATCCGATGCGGGATGGCCGCTGCCGTAAATGATCAACTAGTTCTGGTGCAGGAGGGTTTGTCAGTGGCGGGTCTTACTGTGGTGAACGAGCAGCCATAGATGCCTGTTTGTGGCCGCCGCGCCCCAGCCCGGGGTCGGCGGCCGCAGCGTGCACCGGGCTGGACGACGCGCCCGAGGAGGCACACCGCATGGGGATAGACGACGCATTCGACGCGTTCCAGAAGACCGTCAACGAAGACATAGACAAAACCAGACTCGCCCGCGAGCGCAGGGACCTGTTCAAAACCGCGCTGTTGAGCGAGCCGGACGTCGTGGAGACGTTCGGCTCGGGCTCTCTGAGCCGCAGCACGCAGCTCAAGCCCATCCACGACGTCGACGTCGTGATCGTCTACGACCCCGACGAGCACCCCGAGTGGGGGAACGACGGCCCGAGCGCCCAGGACGCCCTCGAGCACGCCCGCACCCAGGTCAACCGGCTGCTGAGCCAGACCAACGGCACCCACGCCAACGAGGTCCGGCACACTCTCGTGCGCAATCACGCAGTCAAGTGCTTCCTGGACGACCCCGAGGACCCGGAGGCCTTCACCGTCGACGTCATGGCCGCCCTGCGCCAGGAGGACGGCTCGCTGCTCATCCCCGAAAAGCTGAACACCCGGTGGGTGCCGGCCAACCCGGAATACCTCATCGGCCAAGTCGCCGATCACCAGCGGGACTGGCCGCACTTCCGGCCTCTGGTCAGGGTCCTCAAACAGTGGCGGCTCACCGCCCCGGTCCAGGGACGCATCAAGTCTCTCGTCATGGAGGTCCTCGCCCTCAACTGCATGCCCAGGTTCGGCAACCGCTCCCAGGCACTGAAGACGTTCTTCACCGCCGCCGCGGTCCGGGTCCACGAGGGCGTGTGGGACCCGGCGGGCCTGTGCGGTCAGATCCAGCCGGACCTCGACCATGCAGGTCTGTCCGATGCCTTCACCGACGCGGCAGACCTCGCGGAGCGGGCCTGCGCTGCTGCGGCCGAGGGCGACACCGACAACGCGCTGCGGCTGTGGCAGAAGATCTTCGGCGACGACTTCCCGGCCCCTGCCGCCCCGGCCAAGCCCGCCTCACTGATCACCGGGACCCCCGCGCTCATCACTGCGCGGCCCATCAAGGACGCACCCCAGGGATGACGGCCGCACACACGCCCGACGACCGCACGCTCACCACCTGGTGGATGTGCGAGCCGCGCCGGCTTCACCGCGACCACGAGGAGATCACCGCCCAGTTCCCCGACCTCTCCTGGAACGAGACCGGAGCAGGCAGCTGGGAGGGAAGACTGCCCCACTGGCCCTTCGAGCGGCCCGAGCCCGAGCACCTCACCACCTGGATCGGCGACGAAGGACTCCTCCTCCGCATGGAATACAGCCAGGCCTATCCCATGGTGGCACCCCGGCTCATCCCCGTGGATCCGCTGCCCGAACCGTACGAGTGGACCCAGACCCGCTGGCACGTCAACGGCGACGCGAGCCTGTGCCTTCTGCGCGAGGACGCCCTGTGGACGGGCCGCGACTCGGTAGCCGACCTGCTCCTCAAAGCAGCAGGCTGGCGAGTGGAGTACGCACTCATGAAGCACCGCGTGATCGAGCAGATGACCGACAACGGCATCGTCGACGACGACCGCTTCGACCACTTCCTCTCGCGGCCTCCAAGCCCCCACGACAGCACCGAGCACAGCCATCACGAAAGGAACGGGCAGGAGAATTCGGCGTGCTGATCCTCATCCCGCAGTCTGCCGCGGCCATCATGCGTTCCTCCGGGCCGTGGGGCCGATTGTCCCTGCGCATCAACCATCCCGAACGCTTCGCTGTCGTGCGCGGTCTCTCCGAACGCGGCGACGGCATCTTTCCGGTGGAACCGCCGCCTGAGCACCGCCTCCTCGGCAGCTATCCGCCCGTTTCCACCGGCTGGTGGTGCCGCGTCCATGCCGACCTTCACCTGATGTGGCTCGCCCTGAGCGCAAGACGCGGCATGCTCATGAAACTCGACGCCTTCAAGGCAGCCGTGCCCAACGGCTACAAAGCTCCCGGAGATCCTGGTTACTGGGCCATCACCCATGCACCGGGCCTCAAGGATGCCTATCCCGAGCACAATCTGCCGGACCTCGTCGCCTGGCACGTCACCCGCGAAGGCGCCCAGCCGATCTCCGTGTCGGTCGAGCCCGAGGCCACCGGGATTTGCCAGCTCAAAGACCACTGGCCGGTACACGAGCTGCAGAACACGCGGATCATGCTGATCGGAGCGGGAAGCATCGGCTCGGCCACCGCACACGCACTTGCCGGCTACGGCATCGGCCATCTCACCCTCGTCGACCCCGACCGGCTCGACTGGCACAATCTCGTCCGCCACACCAGCGCCCGCCGACACATCGGCCGATCCAAGGTCACCGCCCTGGCCGAGGACCTCGCCGCACTGCGCCCCGACACCACGGTCACCCCTTGGGCCCTGGACGTCATCGAGCACGCAGACCAGATTCGGGCCCTCCTCGCGGACACCCACCTCGTCGTATGCACGGCAGACGGAGTGGCCCCGCGCCGCGTCACCGGCCACCTGGCCCGCCGCGCCGGCCTCACCGCAGTGCTCGCGTGCGTCCTGCAGGACGGTGCCCTCGGCGAAATCCTGCGACTGCGTCCCTGGCCCCAGCACGGATGCCTCACCTGTAGGCGCCAGAGCCTCGCCCAGGCAGGCGGCCTCGACCCCGAGCCCGCCCTGGACGCCGGGTACGGCACCGGCACCCGCCACCGGCCGATGACCGCAGTCGGCTCCGACCTTCACCTGGTCGCCCAGCTCGCGGCCAAAACCGCCGTCGCCACCATCCTCGAACGCGCCGGACATCCCGACCAGCGACTGCCGGGAGAGCATGCCCTGCTTGGCCTGCGCCGCCAACCCGACTGGGCCCCGCCCTTCGACCTCGGCCACACCGCCGAGCTGCGCTGGCTGCCCGCCACACCACCGATATCCGGCTGCCCCACCTGCGAAGCACCATGACCCAGCAGCCTGTCACCACCGTGCACTTCACCGCCCAGGCCTCCCGGATCGTCACCACCGAACTGCGCACGTCCGACCACAGCACGGAGACCGGAGGCATCCTGCTGGGACACCACACTCACGACACCGTCACCGTCCACCACGCCGGAACCCCCGGACCTGCCGCCGTACGCACCCCCACCTACTTCCTCCGCGACCTGGCACACGCCCAGGCACTGGCCGACGAGGTATTCGCGAGGGACGGCAGCGTCTGGGTCGGCGAATGGCACACCCACCCCGCCAGCCGCCCCATCCCCAGCGCTCGCGACGCCGCCACCTACAGGAAACTTCTCAGCGATCCGGAACTGGGCTTCCACAGCATCATCGCGGTGATCTTCGCTCCCCGGGCAGGCCGTTGGGAGGGCGCAGCCTGGGCATGCCGCCTCGGCCGCATCGAGCCGGTGCAACTGCAGCTCTCCCGCTCTGTCGGATGAGACGCCGAAAAAACTCGGGTGCTCAGAACGGGGGCGCCAGAGCACGTCACCGTTCACCGGTGGCTGGCCAGCCGCACCGTAGAGCTCTCAGGCGACGGCTGCCTCTGCGGCAGCGCTCTCACCGTCGGCGTCCCGGCCGTCGGCGGCGCCACGGATGCGGGGCCGCCGAACACCCCCGATGGTTCGACGCCGAAGCAGCAGGCTGCCCGCGGCAGCCGCAGCAGCCGCACCGGTCGTGCACGCTGCACAGGACGGCGCGCCTTACCGGCGCGGTGTCAGTCGTCGTCGGGGTCGTTGCGGCCGACGAACATGTCGTCGAGGGCTTCTTTGGTGATGGCTTCGGTCTCGTCTTCGATGGCTTGCTGGGCGGTCTGGCAGATGAGCTGGTCGAGGGTGTCCATGTAGCCGCCGGTGCGCTCGTGGAGTTCTTCCTCGAGGTCCAGGAGCGAGCCGGGCTCGTGGTCGTAGAGCCGGAGGTTGGAGTCGTAGGCCCGCAGCACGGTGCGCCATCCCTCCTCCTGCCCCGCGTGGAAGGGGATGGGGTTGATCCGCATGACAGGCAGGCTGCTGCGGAACTGCTCGGAGGTGCGGGGCCGTTCGCTGCGGCGGCGGTTGTGCAGGCCCTCGTTGACGATGTCGGTGGCGCCGCGACCGCTGTAGATGACCGAGAGGCGCAGGCGGGCCTGGAGGCAGTCGAAGTAGTCGAAGGCACCGGTCAGGTCGCTGTCGTGGATGCGGTCGATTCCGTCGACGAGGAGCAGGGAGGTACGGCTTTCGCGCATGGCGTGGATGACCGGTTCGGTCATGTCGGTGCTGCGGTAGGTCCGCTTGTCGATGTTGACGGTGTGGTCCATGCCGAAGAAGTCCGCGAGCGGCAGGGACCAGTCCATGTTGCTTTCATGGCGCGGAGGGACGTTGATGTAGACGACGGGGGTCCACTCGCTGTCCGGCCTGCGCTCGGTTTCCAGTAGTCCCTGGTAGGCGCGTCCGATCTGGAGCAGCAGCGTGGTCTTGCCGGCACATCCGTCGATGATCATGCTCATGCGTTTTCCGGTGGGGCGGAACCGGTTGGTGCGCAGGGTGCGCCGCGCGTCCTTCAGCCCCTGGGTCACATCAGGGGTGGAGACGGGGATCATCTCTCCGTGGTAGATCATCCGCGGGTCGGTGTCGGTGACCTTCGTGCCTTTGGGGGCGCAGTCCTGCAAGTCCGGCGGCTCGAGTTTGCGGTGCACGAAGTCCATGAACCCCTCCCGCACTGTGAGCAGTTCGGGATCCAGCGGCGACCACCGCGCAGCGAGAGCTGCGGGGGCGGCTGGTTTCGGGGCGGTGCGCGCAGCGTCCATCACGTCTCCTGCGGGTCTGGGCTGGGTGGGGGCGGGTCCTGATCGGGCCGCGGCGCAGGCCGCTCGGACGGATTTGCTGCCAGTTCCCGGAAGATGTCGCCGGCTGATCCGCCCAAGCTGTGCGCTCCCGCCGGAGCGGGACGGCGCCGCGGGGGCCGGGGCCGGCCCGGCGACGCCGGCGGGGCGGCGGGTTCGGGCACGGCGGACGGCAGCGCGGCACGGCGGCCCGGGAAGAGGTCCTTGGCATCGACGTTGAGGGACGGTGCGGGCGTCACGCTGCCGGGTTCGGCCCGGGTGATCCCTGCGTACGGGTTGGCCGGTGTTTCGGCGATCTCCAGGGGCTGCGGAACGAAAGCGGCCACCGGCTTGACGGAGGTGGAGGTGGGGGAGGGGCCGCGCCGTGCGCGGGTCAGGAGATCGTCCACAGCCCGGGCGATTTCTTCCTCGCTGCCTTCCCGGCCGACGAGGTCGGCAACGAGGTCGGCGGCCTTCTCCCACAGGTACTGGGTCCACGAGTCGCGGATCAGGTGCTGGTACTTGAAGTCGAAGGGCACCCACGGACTGCGGGCGGGGTCCTTTTCGACCGTGTGGTCATACAGCCACACCCGGCTGGGCTCGTAGGGGTTGTAGTAGACCGGCCAGCGCCGGCCCTGTCCCTTGATGCCGGTGTGCCGGTTCTTGAACTCCCGGATGCGATGGCTGAAATACGTACGGTTGCCGATCTTGATGCCGTCGCGGGTCACGGTCCGCTTCGTCTGGAGGAGCAGCTTGCGGCTCTCATCCGGTGTGACCGGCCGCGGCACGGCGCCTTCCACGGCCACCGCCGCCGCATACATCTGGTTCGGGGTGAGGATCAGAGAAGGAAGGAAGGGGGAGCGCAGTCCTTCGTGTGGTCGCCGCTGCCATTCGGTGACCACCCACTCGTGCCACAAATCCTGCAGCTCGTTCAGCGTCCACAACCGCTCCTTGTCGACGTCGTTGCCGCGCGTGGCCAGGCTGTTGCCGGTGTAGCCGGCGACGAACTGGGAGAACATGCTCTTGACCGAGGCGTTGGTGCGTTCGATGACCGCCTTGTCGGTGGGGGTGCGCTCCCGGGCGGACTCCACCTCGATGCCCAGCATGCTGCACACGTCCTTGAAGTGCCGGGCCTTGAAGATCTTGGCGTTGTCGACGACCACCGTCTTCGGGCGGATCACCGGCCGCGCCGCGGCACCGGCCATCCGCGGATCGCCGGCCAGCATCTTGGCGTAGGGCAGGTCCGAGTTGGCGGCCAGCGCCTGCGGCGACCAGCCGGGGCGCGCCGCGAGCGGCGCCATCGCCTGGCCCAGCAGCAGCGCGGCATCCAGCGACTTGGTGCCGCGGCCGCCGCGGCGTCGGCTGCCCGGCCCCTTCTTGCGCCCCGAAGTCTTGGGAACGATCATCCCGGCGATGAAGCTGCGGCTCAGAACGTCCAAGGCATAGGTCAACTCCACTGCCACGGGACGCCCGTCGTCGCCGAGCGCCAGGACATCCAGCCCAGTGCCGTCGATCTCCACGCGCTCGCCCAGCAACGACACTGGCACCGGATGGTAGGGAGGCTCGGGCAGGGCGGTGGCATCACTGCCCCGCCCGGGCGCCGCCTTCAGCGACTCCGCCGAGATCCCCAGCCGCTTGAGCAGGTCGTAGAAGGTGGTGCGGGCCGGCATCAGGGCCCGGTACTCATCCGGGTGCGCGCGGCGCAGCGCCGCGCGCACCCGCTTGTACAGCCGGGAGAAGGTGCCCGCCGACGCGCCGCGCTGGGCTTTGTCCTCCTGCTGGATCAGCGCCACCACCCGCTCGTCGACGTTGCCGTGGACGGTGCTCGTGCGCAGCCACCGCTTGTCGACCAGACCGAGCAGCCCGTGTGCTTCGTAGGCCAGGCATTTGCGCTGCACGGTAGCGACCGAGCCGGTCAGGCCGGCCGCCTTCAGCTCGGCCGCCTTCAGGGCGTAGCGGGCGGTGCGGGTGGTGGTCGCCGGATCGTAGCCGCGCCGCGCAGTGAAGGCGCCGTCCCGGGCGCCGACAGGGCGGCCGGTCAGCACCTCCCGGACGTGCTCCTCCCAGCGGCGCACGTCCTTCAGCTGTTCTTCATCCAACCGCTCCAGTACGGACAGGTCCGGCACCGCTTCCGGCTCCTGCGCCATCCCGTCGTCCTTCAGCACGGCGAAGTCCGGGGCGGATACAAGGACGCAGACCACCACCAGCGCGTCCTCGCCGCCGTCGTCCATCGCCGCCAGATGCACGGTGGAACCCTGCAAGGCGCCCACCAGATAGCGGCCGGTCTTCCACCGGACCGTCATTCCCGGCCGGAGCGTCCAGGCCGGCCCATCCGGGACGTCGACCGGCAGGGAAAGGACGGTGCTCATGCTGCCGCTCCGGCCGCCCACACCAGGCTGTCGGGGGTCAGGGGCTCCTCCCAGCGCGTCGTCAGGTCCTGCGTCCACAGCAAGTTCCAACTGCTGGCACGGCCCTGCCCCGGAGGAAGATCCACCGCATCGGCGCCCCTGCTCAGCGGCAGGGGGCGGGCGAATGCCTCCAGCAGGACGGCCCTGGCGCTGACGTCGGCGAACTCGTCGTGACGGAACTGCGAGACGATGTACACATTGCGGCGCAGCTGACCGCCCGGGGCCCGGGCGACATCCACCTGCCATCCCGCCTGCGCGGCAGCTGCCTGGGCCACCGACCATTCCTGATCGTCCGGCTCCCTCCCGTCGGGGGAGTGGAGATAGAGCATCTGCTGCCCCTTGGTGGTGCGCGCCATGAACGCCGGGTTCACCACCCCCGCACGCTCACCCTCGCGCCATTCGACCTGCAGCGACGGTGCAGCCAGGTAGACGATGCACGGATCACGGTCAAGGAACATGGCCGCATACGCATGCTCCAGGGACCGGCAGCTGACCTCCTTCTTGGTGGTCGACGACCACCACTGGCGCACCTTCGACTTCCGCCCCTGGTAGGCACGCTGCTCGTACAGCACCGGCCATTTCTCCACCGGAAGCCCGCGCAACGCCCCTGGAGTGCCGAGGCGCTCACGGCCCATGCCGTCGCGATAGCGCACCTGTAAGTCCATCAGCTGCTCCCCTCGTGCCGCGCCGTGCCCTGCTGCGCGGCAGACCTCCACCAGGCTCCGGGCCTCCTGCGATCTCGTGTGACGCCGTCGGAGGAGTTCACCCGAAAGGATGCAGATGCTTTCGTTCCTTGACGGCGTTTCCCTGGTGCCGGAGATCCGCCGGACGTCTGCTCAGCTCGAGGCCAAAGCAGACGTACGCGACGCGGATGACTACAGAAACAGCCGGTCCATCGAGTTGGGCAGGCGCACCCATGGCAGGCACGTAAGATCCTCCACCGGCGCCAAAGAAGAGGGCAGGACATGACCTGCCACCCTTCGTACCTCGGCGCTTGATGGCAGTTCCCCGCTGAAAAGCTGCGGAATGCCCTGCGTGAGCGGCCGGTGCTGGCGGTGCCAGAGGGTCAGCGGCTCGACGAACCGGTAACCGTGCCGACGCGCTGTCCGCGGCAGCCAGTCCTGGTACTCCATGCCGCCCAGTACGCCGTTCAGGCGGCGCACCTCAAGCCAGGCCAGGTCCCGGGTCAGCAGGGAAAGCCGGCTTAACTGCGCCAGGGGCCGCACCCGCTGCTCGCCCAGCTGCGCCGCGAGGACACCCCACTGCTTCGTCTGCGCGGGGTCCTCGAGATACCCGGAGCGCACGAGGACGGAACAGGCGTCCGCGAACACCCACCGTCCGGCAGGACCCAGGCGTTTGCGCACCCGGTTCAGGCGCTGCTGCGCGCGCACGACCTCCGCGAGCTCGCTCAGATCGACGTAGGGGGTATCGGTGCTGCGGGAGTTGTCCGTCCAGCGCCGGTGGCGCAGGCACACCTGCCAGGGGTCGGGAAGGATCAGCCAGGCAGGCGAGCGGGTGCCGCGGCGCGCCGCACACAGAGAGCAGGCCTGCACGATGTAGCCGGCCCGCGCGTCCCAGGGCCACTCCCAGTCGTCCTTGGCGTCCTTGTCCATGAGGAATTCATCGCGCAGCCCGATCAGACGCTCCTGCATCTCGGCCACGGTGTGGCCGGCCAGAGTGGCCAGCCGCTCACGCGCGTAGCGGCTGACGTACATCTCGGTGTACTGCGGATCGACGGGCACCGGGCCGGTGCCCATGCTCCGCAGCACCTCTTCCGTAGGGCGGTTGTTACGGGCAGCCAGCCGCGTCACGTACGAGCCGGTGGACTCGCCCTGCAGAAACCGCAGCCGCAGATGCATCCGGCGCCGCCCGAGCCATTGGTCCCGCTTCTCCGCCACGACGGCGCTCCTTCCGGGATGTCCGGCCGCGGCTTCATCTAACTGCCGCCGCCCTCGGCAGGCAGCCCAGGCTCACGAAACGGTCTCACGTGGCCTACACCCGGTCCCAGAGGCGACCCCTTACGCACACGCGAAGAAAACAAAGAGCAGCTTCGAGCAGCGTCGGCCGGACCTTGCGGGAAAGCTGCCAGGCTCTTCACTGCAAAAAGGCTGGTGAAGGTGCCCTGCGGGCACGGAGTTCCGCGACAAGGGAGTCAGCGCGTCACATGTCCGGCCGTGTTCAGCTGCGCCCCCACCAAACAGAAGCCGTCGCCGCGGGAGTGGACGGCCCTGAGCGGCACGCGACACGCGGCCGCGACCATCATCGCCGCTTGCGGCACCGGCAAGACCCTCATCGGCAAGCGCGTCGCCGAGCACTTCGCTGCGCGGCGCCCCGTCCTCGTCCTCGTCCCGACCCTTGAACTCCTGACCCAGACCGCGGCCCGCTGGCTGGCCGACGGCGGCTTCGACCAGCTCATCGGCGTGTGCTCACTGCCCGGCGTTCACGACCGCAGCCTGCGCGGCCGTCTGCTGCTCACCGCAGACGCCCGGGTCCTGGCCCGCCGCGTCGCCGAGGGAGGACGCATCGCCGTCTTCGCCACCTACGCCTCCCTGCCCACCATCGCCGAGGCCCACCGTGGCGAACGGCTGCCGCCCTGGGCCTTCGCCCTGGCCGACGAAGCCCACCGCACCAGCGGCGACTGGGACAAGCGCTGGGGACTCATCCACGACGACCGCGCCATCCCGGCCACGCACCGCCTCTACATGACCGCCACGCCCCGCAACTGGCGCACCACGCAAAATCCAACGGCGCGCACCCGGATCGAACGACTCGCCTCGATGGACGACCCCACCATCTACGGCCCCGTCGTCTACCGCCTGGACCTGGCCGAGGCGATCGAACGCGGCATCCTCGCCGACTACCAGCTCATCGTGCCGGAAGTCCACGACAGGATGCTGCGCGAGATCCTCCACGACCCCCTGCCCACCCCGCATCAGGACGGGCTCCGCCTGGCCGCGATGCAGGCAGCCCTGCTGATGTCCATGGCCGAACACGACGTGCGCCGGGTGCTGTCCTTCCACGGGCGGATCGCCGCCGCCCGCGGTTTCGTCGCCTCCCTGCCGGAGACGGCCGACGTGCTCTCCGACCGCACCGGCATCCGAAACCCCTGGGCGCACGCCCTGTACTGTGGCCAGGCGCCCTGGCGACGCCAGCAGATCTTCCGCGAGTTCGAGCACTTCTCCGCCCACACCCCGGGCAGCGCCGCCGCCGGCCACGACTGCGCCGTGCTCGCTAGCGTCCGAGTGCTGAGCGAAGGCGTCGACGCCCCCGACACCGACGGCATCCTGATCGCCGATCCGCGCCGCAGCCCGAACAACATCGCCCAGAGCATCGGCCGGGCCCTGCGCAAACCCCCGGGCCAGGCCAAGTGCGCCTCCATCTTCATCCCCGTCTACATCGCGCCCGGCCAGTCCACCCGACAGGCCATGGAGTCCTCCTCGTTCTCGGACTTCTGGCGCTTCTTCAACGGACTCGCCGTCTACGACACCAGGGCCTACCAGCGCTTCGGCTCCCGCATGAAGGCGCGACCACAGCCCCTTGCGCCGCGCCCGCACCGCGCCGGCGACGTCACCCGCACCCTGAAACTGCGCACCCACAAAGCCCCCAACAACGCCTTCTGGAGGGACGGTCTGCAGGCCGCCCAGGCCTTCCGCACCCGCCACCATCACCTGAACATTCCCAGCGAACACGTCACCAGCGACGGCCTGGCCCTGGGCCAGTGGATCGGCCAGCAACGCTCCCTGTACGCCGCGGGAGCCCTGCCGGCCGACCGTATCGCCGCCCTCACCAGCATGGGGCTGTCCTGGCCGCATCCCCCCGAAAGCTTCGAACACCACCTGGCCCAGATCACCGCCTGCGCCGCCCGTCACGGCACCCTCGCCCTGGGCAAGAACGCCCACGGCGGCGACCGCCGCCTGGCCGCCTGGCTGGAGACCATGCGCTGCCGCGCTGACACCGGCCGGCTCGCCCCCGCCCGCATCGCCTCCCTCAACGCCGTCGACCCCTTCTGGAACCCGCCCTGGAGCCTGCGCTGGCAGTACACCTACGCGCAGATCAGACGCCGCCTGACCACCAGCACCTGGCGGTGCACCTACCACCGCCACGACAGCCGTGACTCCGCCTGGGGCAGCTGGCTGGACCGCCAGATCACCCACATGCACCTGCTCGATCCCCAGCAAAAACATCTCCTGGCCGCCCTGGCCCGCGCCTGCCCCGACGCCCACCCCCACAGCATGCTGCTGACCCGACCCACCGGCCTGCGCGAGCGGGCCTTCAACCGCGGGCTGCGCGCGGCACGCCAGTACCACCAGCGCCATGGGCACCTCGACATGCCCAAGGACCACACCGAAGAGGTTTTCGGCGAACAGGTCCACCTCGGGGCCTGGCTGGCTCGACGGCGCAGGGACAGCGCCCAGATGACGCCCCGACAGCAAGCCGGCCTGGCGGCTCTGGGCTTCGAGACGATGCTGGTCTTCCTGTCGCCCGCGCAGCCACTTCGTGAGACGGCTGCCTGAACCAGCGACCACGCTCCGCCGGGCGGGCGGACGTCAGTCCTTGCCCATGCCGGCCGAGAAGTACAAGACGCGCGAGCCGCGCTTGGACCGCCCCGCCCGCCCCTGCGCGACCAGCGCCTCCAGCGCGTGACGCATCGCAGGCTCCTTGATCCTCCGGCCTGGGTGCGCCCGGGCCAGTGCGGTGGCGACGTCGTGCGACGAGCAGGGCTCGCCCCGCCTTTTCAGCTCATCGGCCACCAGATCCCGAAGCGTCGGCGCCTTCTTCCCCGCCTTCGGTGCCCCGTCACCCCGGCCACAATCACCAGCGGCACCGTCGCCGGTGTGCGGCACGCCGCCGGACACAAGCGGAACGGCAGGACTGCTGCCGGTCGTGGCTGCACCGTCCGGCCCCGGCTCCGGGCAGGCGGCGGGGGAGTGACCCGACAGGGCCTCCCGCATGCTCAGTAGCAGCGCGTGATTGCCCTCCAGGGTGTGAAGCTGATCCTGCAAGGCGGTGATCTCCGCACGGACACGCTCGCGATCCTTCTCGACGAGCTCCAGGTCGGCATCGATCTTGGCCGCGTAGTCCGTTCTGAGGGTGAGAAGTTCCGAGACCGCTTCCACTATGACGTCCAGCCTCCCGCAGAAGTGCGCACTTCGGGGGACGCTAGCGTCCGCACGGCAATACCCGGCCCCTGAGAACGAAGAGGGACCGCTCTTTGCCCGACCATGCGCGCAACGCGGTCAGTTGTCGTCATTGTTCGACCGGTTCCATATTCCGACCGGGTCAGGCGGCGCCGAGTTCGGGGGTGTGTAGCTGCTGCGTGGTTCCGAACACCTCGTCGAATGCGAGGGAGCATCTCGTGGGCACCAGGTGGTAGGGGGAGCCTGAGCCTGCGGCGGGTTGCGGACCTGTGCGGCCCAGTATCAGGACGTCCAGGGGAGTGAGGACGTCGAGGTTGTCGAAGACGTAGCAGATCGGCAGCTGGGTCCATGCGGCGAGCTGGAGGTGCGCCATGACGGCGGACCGTTCCACCGCATGGCGCTGGGTGATGCGGCTGGTCATGCGGCTCTTGCAGTCGATCAGAAACACCTGCCGGTCCTTGGCGGCCACCAGATCGGGTGTCCACCGCAGCGAACTCTCCGTGCCCCGCAGGGCGACTCGCACCGCTTCGGTCAGCACGCCCTGGCCCCAGGGGCTGACGTCCCATCCGCGCAGGGCGAGTTCCTCAGCGACACGTTTTTCGTGCGCGTCGCCCACGGCCTTCCTTTGCTGAAAGCTCGGCATACCGGCAAGTGTTGCTCTCCTCCTGCGACTTCTCATTGCGATGTCATCCATGTTTCTCACCTCGATGTCATGGGGTGTGCCTGGTCAGAACATTGATTCGTTGACATCGAGCGAGGAGGTTCAGTGACATGAAATGAGAATCCCCAGCGCATCGATGTGAGAAGTCCATAGGGTCAGGGCTCTGACCTGCTGATTTCTTCCGTTCGTGGAGGCGCCACGCGCTTGAGGAAGGTGCGGGCGCGGGGAAGACGCATGAGGATCATCGTGGACAGACCCCCACGTGTGTGGCGAAGACACCCGCGCTACGACGAAGGTCTCCGCAGGCCGGGCAAACACCCACGCGTGGGGGGAGAGACGGGCCGGAATGGTTCGAACTGCTGTACCCGACGGGCAGACCCCCACTGCGTGTGGAGAAGACCCTTGGTGACCTTGCGGGCTTGAAGATCAGCGGGCTGTCTTTTAGTTACTTACACGTGCTGGCTGTGCTGGTGCTGGATGTTGCCTCACAGTGGTTGCCTTGCGCGGTCCTGAACTGCCCAGCTGCTAGTCGTCTTTGGGACTGACGCGGTGGATCACGGCTGTTAGCTGTTCGCGGAAGCGGGTGGCTTGACTGCGTGCACTGACCGCTTGAGCCTCGCGTGATCACAATGGGACGCTGCCCTGGTGCGGCGCCGGCTGCAGGGCACCGCTGTGCGGAAGTCCCATCCGCCGGCGCAGGTACTCAGTCGCGAGAACGGCGTGGTGAAGGCTCTTGACGATGCGTCCGTCGGCAAGCGCACGGCCCTCCCAGTCCGGGTTGGTTCGGGCCCAGTCGATACTGCCCAGGCGCTGAAGGTACGGCGCCCACTTGCGGGGGCTTTCCGACTGTCTGAGAAGGACATTGCCGATCGATCCCAGACAGTGCAGAGCAATGCCGTGACTGTGCAGGTAGGTTTTGCGGACCTCGGCCGCGTGCAGCACACGGCGGCGGACCATCTCCCATTGCGGGATCACGGCATCCACAGCGCCCCAGTACAGATCAGCGAGCTGGAGCTGACGTGCGGCATCGGCTTCCATGCCATCCAGCAGGTTCCGGTTGCCGTAGTACAGGGCAGACAGGGTGAACAGCTTGCCGGAGCGCGCGCTGACAACTGCACTTTCCATCTCGACAAAGCCCTTGAACGTTGGCGAACCCGCGGCGAGCAGACGCGTCATCGCTGCCAGAGTGTCCGCGCCGCGGGAAGGGTCTGCAGGCGACACCGGCCACGGCAAAGCCGCCCTGAAAGCCAGCGCGGTCGCCTGCTCCGTGCGCAGTCCGCAGGCGCGGTCCCAGGCAGCGGTCCACTCCTGAACGGCCGTCCCGCTGACCCCGCATGCTTTAACGAACGCCGCGAGATGGCGGCGGGACGGGATGGCCTGCCGGCTCACCACGCGATGGAGCGTGCTGTGTGGCAACTCGCCATGCCCCCCAGCTCTCTGCGCCAGTGCGCGCAGTGACGGCACGCCAGCACTTCGGCGCAGGTTGATCATCGCCGCGTGCAACCCGGCGAAGTCCGAAACGTACTCGGGGCGTACCACAGTCGGTGAGAGGACTCCGGGACCCGCCTGCACACCGGCCTGCCGTGCTCGGCGCCACAGCCTCCTGGCTTCGGCGACATCAGCCCCACAGACCCTGGCGTAGACCTCGACAACCTGCAGACGCGGGATCCGGTTGCCCTGGGCTGCGCGCGAGAGCGTGCTGTGCGTGTAGCTGGTTCGCTCGGCCATCCGCTGATACGTGAGCCCTGCGCGCTGACGTTGAGCACGCAGCCACAGGGCCAGCGCCCTGAGCGCGGGTTCGGCTGCCGGGCTGATCTGCCCTTCCGGACGTCCCATGCCGCCACGCCCTACGCCTGAGCGGGCGCGGAACCGGCCTGCGGCGAACGCCCGTACACCCAGGTGGCAAGCACACCGGAGCCGATCAGCAGGTCAACCACGGCCAGCGGCGAGGAACCGGCCCACGCAACGACGGCGACCAGGACCAGAATGAAGATGATGACGATGGTCCCACCCCGCCCAAGGCGCGGGGACACAAGTGGTGCACTGCACGGGCACGAAGCGGGACGGCGTTCCGCCATACACATGGTGTTGCTCCTGACGATGGATTCCGCAAGGTCGTTGTCTGGTCAGGCGGTTGGCGTCGCCTGGGGCCCGATCCTGGCACCCCCAGGGGCCTGGCCCAAGGCCGACCAATGACGTTGACGCACCCCTGTCCCGGCCCGCCGCCGCTGTCGCGTCCTTTGACGACCACAGATGCGCAGCTCACACGATCCACTCGCAGGGGTTTGTGCGTGCCTGTCCAGACCGCTGTTGCACTGCACGGATGGTGCTGAGACGCTCCAACAGCGTTGTACTAGGCTCCCTCGGGGCCCTCCTCGGGCGTTCTGTGGATTCCGCACGAGGAACGCGTAGGCCGTGTTGGCGCATGAGCCTGATCGTCGGCTGGTGTCGCAGCGCGCGTGCGACACCAGCCGACCGCCGCTGCCTGAGCAGCCATGACATCCGAATGAGATGGACACAGCCACCAGGAACAACAAACGTCCCCCGTTAGGGGAGACCCCCCAGGTGGCGTCGATCATCAACCGCAAGGCCACGTACGAGTGGTCGACCAATCTGACCGCGCAGTTCGGTCCTCGGGACACTG
The DNA here is from genome assembly GCF_036226765.1 of Streptomyces sp. NBC_00670. Taxonomy (NCBI): domain Bacteria; kingdom Bacillati; phylum Actinomycetota; class Actinomycetes; order Kitasatosporales; family Streptomycetaceae; genus Streptomyces; species Streptomyces sp. NBC_00670. The sequence continues at coordinate 56,663 of NZ_CP109017.1, read as the reverse complement.
AGGGGGCGTGTTTGCGTCACGGTGCTTCTTCCGACTGTGAGCTGGCGCAGCGAGTGTCGTCGAATGCCGTGCGGGCATGCTGCACAGCAGCGGTCAGCTCGCTCAGGAGTGCTGCCAGCGCGGCTGGGGCATCGGCTGCATGGATCTCCCACTCGCTGCGCCAGTGTTCCTCGCGCTGGTTTCCATCTGGCAGCCAATGCTCGGTGTCCACCACGGCGTGAAGGCGCAGCTTCTCGTCGTCCAGGACCTGGATGGCCGCCGATGCGGTCAGAGTGTGTGACTGACGGGGAAGGTTCTCCACCACGCAGAGGAAGCCGCGTTCGTAGTGGACGACCTCTCCGGGGACGCCAGGGCTTCGTGCGTGCAGGTGTCCGGGTACGGCCGTGGTCCGGGAGTAGCTGTCCACCTCGGTCCCAGGCCACAGGCTCAGCTGCGAGGCAAGCCTCGCCGCACCCTCTGCGAGCTGTGTCAGAGGCTCCTGGACGAGAAGGGCCGCGGCCCGCCGGCGTGCTTCGGCCTCGGTTTCAGCGCTGCGCAGCGCCAGCAGCCGCTCTGCCAGGGAGCCGTCCCGCCGTGGAGCGGGCCAGGCCTGGGCGGACAGCGGCCGAGGCTGTGGGACGATGCCCTCGAAGGGATAGCAGTGCAGCCTGCGGTTGAGGAACTGCAGGTACTCCACGGTGACGTCGGGGTAAGGCTTGAGGGCTTCCAGCAGGCCTCGTACGTGCTCCTGCGGGAATGCGTTGCCCAGGACGACACCGGTGAGTGCGGTCCGGATGTCGACGTAGTCGAACTCGGTGGACTGATTCAGCAGGATGAGCCGGTACTCGGCCTCGCTGTCCCAGTCGATGTGCTTGCGGAAGAACAACGAGTCCTTGTTGGCTTCCGCATAGGCCAGGGCCACGGCATCCGCTCCGAACTCCGCGACTTGGCCGACATCGACTCCGCGGGTGGGGGGACTGTCCTGGCTGCTGAGGTACCGGACCGGACCGTGGAAGGCGAAGCTTGCGGGACCGGCGTGTTCGAGAAAGGATTCTACGAGCTTGTCCCAGTCGAACCTGAGGCACACGCCGGTGTGCCCGGCACCGTAGTGCGCCCACTGCGACAGGTGGGCCCATCCCCGCAGTGCATCGGGGTTGAACACATCGGATGGCAGGGCTACGTCCTGGGTCAGGCATCCGACCTTGGCGTGCAGGCGCAGCTGCCGGTCGATCTCATCCCAGAGGGAGAAGCCGGCATCGAGACCTTCGTCGTCGTGATGCGCGCTGAGCGTCGGGTAGTGAGGCTGTGATTCCCACAGGTCATTGGTCGACTTGTAGGGCGAGAGACGCAGTGTGCCCGTGGCCAGGATGCCGGTGACCGCAGCCGTGGTGCTGGTGTAGTGGAAGAGCTGGCCGGTCACGGTCCGCGGGGCCGTGGCCACCTCGTATTCGCTGTAGGTCTCGAACGCCAAGGCCGGGTGTGCGGGCGCCCGGAAGCCGCTGGAGAGCTCATGGTCGGTGGTCATGCACAAGTCCCTTTGCTGTCCCGGTCCGCCACCGGTTCTCGCAGCCGGCGGCAAGCAACCTTACCCCATTTTCGTCATTATGACGACAATAGTGGGTGGGGGGCGCACCCCGGGCGGCCGCCACAGGCGTACGGGCGTCGGCAAGCTGCAGGACCGACCGGCTGGCGACTCGCATCGTGCAAGTGAGTGCAGAACCGGTTCCTGCGGACGGAGGAAAAGCTCAACTTCCCCTCTGGGGCGCCTATTCACGTGAAGAGACCCCCACTCATGTGGGGAAGACGGTCTCCACCGGGAGGAGCTGAGCGGTGGGTCGGACGGACCCCCGCGTTCGTGGAGAGGATTCCCTTGGGCGGTCAGGTGCGCCCAGGCCCGGAAAGATGAACCCCCATGAGTGTGGGGAAGGCTGGCCGGATTCGGCGATGGTGGCGGGGATCCGGGGCAGACCCCCACGCGTGTGGGGAGGACGCGGATGACAGTAGCGACCCGTACATCTGGAAGGACAAACCCCCGCGCGTATGGGGGGCGTTCCAAGGTGATCGTTGTCGACCGGGGCAAGGTTGACAGACCCCCACGTGCGTTGTGGGGACGCCTTCGACCTGGTTCTGCTGCTCGCTCAGTGGGACAGACCCCCGCAAGCGCGAGGAAGACGTGCTGGCCTCGTTCCTGTTCGCCGACCCCAGGGACAGACACCCGCCTGCGTGGGGAAGAAGCTCCCTTGGGGCTGCGCAACCGGCTTGTCGGCGACAGACCCCCACGCGTGTGGGGAGAACAGATGGATCTTCAGGGCGGAGAGGTAGGCGCCTGGCAGACCCCCACGGCATGTGGGGAGCGTTCCTGGATTCACCGAGACCATATCCATCAGCAGGGCAGACCCCCACACGTGTAGGGACGCCGAGCGCACCTTCGGCAGCGTCAACACGCTCGACAGACCCCCACGCGCGTGGGGAAGACGGAACCGACTGGGCAACCGCCACCGAGCAGCGGGACAGACCCCCACGTGCGTGGGGAAGAAGACTCCTCGTGCGGCTCGAGCCCGCGCAGGCAGATGGAGAGACCCCCACGGGCGTGGGGAGTCACCGCCTGAGCCTGATCATCCAGTTCGTTGGCCGGGACTGACCCCCACGTGAGGTGGGGCCATCGTTGGCATGCCGCCACCGACCGCGGCATCCGCGAAACACCCCCCCCGTACGCGGGGAACCCAAAAAGAACTCAGCGAACGCATCGCCGCCACCGATAGACCCCCACCCGTGTGGGGAAACACAGGTCCCCGAGTGGCCCATGATGACCAGCAGGGGCGCACCCTCGCAGGACGAGGAAACCGGTGAAGCCGGACCGCAGATTACACCCCCCGGTACCCGGGACCCCGCATCGGGAAATGATCGACATGCGGCAGGATGGGCATCAACGTCATTGATTCCAGGGTGGGTTGGCGCATGGGGAGTGGCTGGTGGGAGTGCGGGAGGACGCCCGGCGCGAGGGGATCGATCTGACGCCGTGGGGCAAGTTCGACCGCGGAGAGTGGGTGGTGTATCCGCTGCTGTTTCATCTGCTGGATGTCGCGGCGCTCGCGGGCGTGGTCTGGGACCGGTATCTGACCCGCGGTCAGCGTCGGCTGATCGCCGCAGGACTGGGGCTGACTTTGGCGGAGGCGCGCTGTCTGGTGATGTTCATCGCCAGCCTGCACGATCTGGGCAAGCTGTCCGCTTTCCAGGAACAGGAGGCGCATCCCTGGGCCCGGGTCAGCGACACTCTACGTGCTGACACCCGTAATTGGCGGCGTATGCCGCACGAACGGGCGTCCATGCACAGTGTGTTGCACCTGCTGGCCGAGGCCGGCTATCCGGCGGACACCTCCGACAGTCCCGGGGTGCTGGTCGCGCAGATCCTGGGCGGCCACCACGGCCGGTTCCTGCAGGTCGACATCGACGGCGCGGCCAAGGCCTCCCGGGTCAACCTCACGCTGGGCGGGCCGGCCTGGCAGGATTTGCGCCGCCGCTACTTCGCCCTGCTGCGCCATCTGACCGGCGCCACCGCGGTGCCCTCGGATGTGTCGGTGCCGGCGGCCGTGCTGATCACGGGGGTCGGTATCATCGCGGACCGGCTGGGCAGCCAGCGTCACTACTGGCTGCCCAGGGCCCAGGCACCCGCCTTCGGTGCCGGCCAGCACTACGCACAGGCCGTCCGGGACGCCCCCGCTGTGGTCGAGGAGTCCGGGCTGACCCGTATCACCCTGCCAGAGGTGCCGTTCACACAGGCCCATGGTGGCCTGGAGAGGCCGAACGACCTGCAGGCTTCGGTGATTCGGCAACTCGCCGCCGTGGTGGGGGAGAAGGGGCCCGGCATCCTGGTGGTCACCGACGCCACCGGCGGCGGAAAGAGCGTTACCGCGCTGGAAGCAGCGCGGATCTTCAACGCCTCCGGTGACACGGCCGGCATCCTGTGGCTGCTGCCGACCATGGCCACCACCGACGCTGCCTATGACCTCCTCGAGGCCTACGTGGCCGCTCACCAGCCCGAGCACGCTTCGGTCTCCCTGGTCCACAGCCACAGCTACGACAACACCGCCTACACCGACCACCGCCTGGCCACCCACGAACCCTCCACCAGCGACGCCTACTGGCCCGACAGCGACGACGGCGACGACAATGGTGGTGAGCCGGCTGCGGGGGAGCGGCCCGAGAACCGCGTGACGGTGCCGGACGGCTGGCTGCGCGGCTGGGACCGGGCCCTGCTGGCCCAGTTCACCGTCGCCACCCACGACCAGGCCCTCATGGCCGCCCTGCCAGTCCGCTTCAGCGCCCTGCGCATGCTGGCCATCTGCGGACGGACCGTCATCATCGACGAAGTCCACGCGCTGCCCCCCTTCATGCGGCAGACGCTGTCTCGGCTGCTGCACTGGCTGGGCGCCATGGGCTGCCCCGTGGTGCTGTTGTCCGCGACCTTGCCCGGCCACATCAGCGGACAGCTCGTACGCAGCTATCTCGACGGCGCTGGCCACCCGCACTCCGCAACGGCCCACCTGGACTGCCGGCCTCCCTATCCCGGCTGGCTCTACGCCGCCGCCTCGGACGCCTCCCTCACCCGCATCGACCCGGCCGCGGCCGAAGCCCACGCCGACCGCCACCGCCGCCGCGCCGACCTCCGTCTTTACCCGGTGCACCACCCCTCCTGCACCGACCCCGAAGACACACCCGCCCGGGAGAGCCGCCTGGAGCGAATCACTCAGGAGATCGCCCCCATCGCCCGCTCGGGCGGCTGCGCGGCGGTGTACTGCGCCACCATGGCCGACGCCCAGACCACCTACACGCATCTGCGTACCGCCCTCGACTGGCCGGACGGCGGCCCTGACGGCCAGCTGCTCCTGCTGCACGCCCGCCTGCCCGGCCACCAACGCGAGGCCCTCACCCGCCGTATCCGCACCGCCCTGGCCTCAGCCGGCGAGCGCCCCGGGCGGCTGGTGGTCGTCACCACCAGCCTGCTGGACATGAGCCTCAATATCGACGTAGACGTCATGGTCAGCGACCTGGCGCCCCTGCATACCCTCCTGCAACGCCTGGGCCGCCTGTGGCGCTTCGACCACATCAAGCGCCCCGCCTGGCTGTCCAGCGACCGCCCCCGCCTGATCGTCCTCGACCCCACCGACCATCGCGGCCGCACCCTCCTGCCGCCCGCCTGGCGCCCGTTGGACTCCCCGTTCCTGCCGCTCGCCACCGCCACCTACCTCGCCCGACGGCCCGAGCAGCCGCTCACCCTGCCCGACGACGTGCAGCAGCTCGTGGAAGCCGTACACGGAGACGCCGACGCCCTGGCCCGCACCGATGCCGCCCTGCGCCGCAGCCACACCCTGCACCAGGCCCGCATCCGCACCGAGGAACACCACAGCCTGCTGCACCTGGTTCCGGCCTGGCACGACACCCTCTCGCTGTCCGATCTGCACCGCCAGAACCTGCACCCCCGCGAGGCCGCCACCCGCCTGGGCGCCATGCCCCGTCGCCTCCTGCCCGTCTACCGCATGTCCTGCGGCCGCCTCGCTCTGGACGCGGCCGGCACCCGGCCGCTGCCCGAGCACCGCAAACCGACCACCGCACAGATCCGCACGATCCTCCAGCACACCCTGCCCGTCCCCGCCGCCTGGGTCGCCGGCCGCGCACGAGACCACCACGTCCCCGCCTCCTGGCGCAGCCACGCCCTCCTCGCCGACCTCGTCCTGCTCCCGCAAGACGCCGGCGATCCCACCCGGCCGGTGCGCTTCGGACGGCACCGTCTTCACCTCGACGACGCCCTGGGACTGGTCCACACCCAGGACTGAAACGCCCTCCCCGCCGCACACTGCCCGCCCGAACTCCTCTCATGGGCGTGCCGTTGCTGCTGGACGGGACCAGCGCCCGCCGTGTGCCGTACCGAGTGGGCAAGCCGCGGCCCTGCGCGGTCGCCGCGCCAGACAGCGCACGCCGCGGACCGCACGGCTACGCCTGCCGCCCCCTCAGAGGCGGGCGGCGCTCCTTGCCCGAGGCACGCAGCAGTGCGACGCCAGAAGGCAGGGGCGCTGGGAGTCCTCGTGTCAGGCCGCCAGGGCTTCTCACTCGATGCCACTGCTTCGCCGCTTGAACCAGGCGGAAATACGTGACATCTGAGCGAGAGCTGGCGGTGACATCGAAATGAGAGCAGGCATCCGCTGCGCCGCAGTTACGGATTGAGGGCCCCAGCCGGAAATGACTTCCGTTCAAAAAAAGGGGCACCGACCGGTAATTTCCCGCTGAACTATGTGGTTCGGAAGCTGCTTGTCTATGGCTAATATGGAAATGCGGAGCCCGGGCTGACGTTCGATCCCGGCCTCGCGCGCCCTGCCTGCTGCGCTGTGTGCACCGCACCCTTGGTACTCCCGCGTCGCAGGGGCAGCACACTGGCGTGGCCTGACCCGGCACGCGCCCCTGCCGCCCTGCCACTATTCCTTTCTGCCGCCCCGCGCCCCTGGCGCCTCGGCCTGCGCAGAATTCTGGCGCCACACGTAAGTCTCCCCAGAGATTCCCTTTTTCTTCACACCCGGCAATGGAGCCTGTGTGTCCTTACCGCACTTTCAGACCGACAAAGAACCGTGCATTCCCGTCATCTTCCCGGACGGGCACCAGGAGGAGCTGGGATGGCGGGACGTACTGCTGCGCGCCCACCTCATCAAGGACCTGGCACTGCCGGTGCCGCCGGCGGCATCCGCCGTCCTGCGCCTGCTCGTTGTGATGGCCGCACGGATCAGCGGCCTGGACGCACGGGGAGAGCGGCGCATGACGGCACGTCAGTGGGCGGCCCGCCGCCGCGAGTTACTGACGCATCCCGACGGGTTCGACCCCGACGCCGTACACGCCTACTTCGACAACTACATCTGGGACCTGTTCCACCCGGTGCGGCCATTCCTGCAAGACCCGAGACTGGCCAGCCAGTGCCCGCAACGCGCCGGCGTCAATAAGCTCGTCTTCGGCCGCCCCGAAGGCAACAACCTTTCCTGGCTGAGCCCGCACTCCGACACCGACCCGCAGCCGGTGCCCAGCGCACAGGCGCTATGGCACCTGCTCATCCACCACTACTACGGCGCGGCCGGCCAGTGCTCCGTGCGCACCGTCGGCGGCCGCTCGCTCAACCGTGCCAAAGCCGGCCCACTGCGCTCGAGTCTGTCCTTCCACCCCCTGGGCCGGACCCTGTACGAGACCCTCCTGGCCGGCATACCCAAGCCCGACCCGTCGTGGCCGGACGCCGTGGACCGCTGCCCGTGGGAGGAGCCGCTGCCCGCCCCCGACCCTGACGACGACCTTGACCTCGACGATGGCCTGGACCCCGATGCCGCGCCGCTGCCGGTGTCATCACCGGGCCGGCTGCTGACCGGCCGCTCCCGCCACGCCGTCCTCCTCATCCCCGCACCGGACGGACGCCAGGTCATCGACGCCTACCTGACCTGGGCCACCCAGAAGAAACTCCCGGCCTTCGACCCCTACCTCATCCATCACTTCCATGCGGACGAGCCCGTCACCCGGCGCCACAGACCACGCCGCGCGGACGCCGACCGGGCCCTGTGGCGCGACCTGGACGCCCTGCTGCTGGCGGGCGACGAGGACGACCGCAAAGGCTCACAGGCAAAGAGCGGCAAGGGCCGCTACACCGTCCAACGCCCGGACGCCTTCACAACCCTCAACGACCTGCCCCCCGACCTGCGCGCCGCCCTGCGGGTGAGGGTCTACGGATTCGACCAGGACGGCAAGACCACCAACCGCACCTGGTACACGGCCCTGACCCCGCCGATCTGGCCCTGGACGCAGGAGTGCGATCCGGGCGCGGCTGAGCGGATCGCCGAATGCCGCAAGGCCGCCGAGGAGATCGGCACCCACCTCGACCGCCTCTCCCAGGACGCCTGGAAGCAGACCACCAACTCCGGCAGCCCCCGGCACCTGCCGCCCTGGACCCGCAGCGCCCGCACCCTGTACTGGCCCCGCGCCGAGTCCACCTTCTGGAGCCTGCTGGACGAACCCGTCCGCAGCGCCCGCGCGGCGTTCGCCGCGGACGCCATCGACGCCCTGCGCACCGCCACCCGCCCGGCGATCGCCCAGCACTTCCGCGCCGCCGAAGCCATTGCCACAGCCCTGGCCCAGCTACGACTGCGCAGCCGCTGACCTTCCCTCACCACAGCCCTCTGCCCTCTATTTGCCGCCCTATCGAAGGCTGCCACCCCTATGCCCGTCACCACCGCACAACGCCGCGCCCACTACGACGACTTCGTCCACCAGGTCATCACCCTGTGCGCGGTCAACGGCATCCGCGCCGACCTCAACTCAGGCTTCGGACGGCCCGTCGCAGAGTGCTCCCGCATGCCAGAGCACCTCACCCGGCACATCGCCGGCTTCGGAGCACGCCGCGCCCACTACACCGTGGCCTCACTCATCGCCCTGCACCGCGACCTGCCCCACGAAGACGGCCCCTACCGGCCAGAGCTGCCCACCCCCGGCAAGAACCCGGACACCACCGCACCGACCGCGACCGCAGCACCCGCGGCCGACCACCTGGCCCCGGCATCGGCAGCGAGCCCGGCTGAGCGGCCCTGGCGCAGCCGTCCCGATCTCGGCACCCACCTCGCCATCGCCGTGGCCCGGTACGGCTTCAAGGAAGCCACCATGACCAACCGCGTCAAAACCCTCACCCGGCTCGACACCTCGCTGCTGCACCCGAGGCTATGGACGCTGACCGGCCACCTGAACAGCCGCGGCGCCGCCCGCCTCGACTTCGCCGTCCTGCTCGAGGACCTGGCCTGGTGGGACGACGACCGCCTCGAGACCGCGGCCCGATGGCGCGAGAACTACTTCCTCACCCTGCACACCCTGACGTCCAAGGAGCACTGACATGGCCGCCTACGCACCCGCTCGCTACGCCGACTTCCACATCCTGCACCCCCTGCCCGCCTCCCTCCTCAACCGGGGAGAGGACGACCTGCCCAAAACCCTGAACCTAGGCGGCGTGGTCCGCGCCCTGGTGTCCTCACAGTCCTGGAAGCGAGCCATCCGCCTGCGCCTGGAGGACGTCCTGGACGAGCACGCCGCCCGCACCCGCATGCTGCCCCTGCGCGTGGCCGACGCCCTGCGCGCAGCCGGCTGGCCCACCGACCTTGCCGCCTTCGCCGGAACCCAGATCGTGCGCTCGGCCACCACAGAAGGCATCAAGACCGAGGAAGACCAGCGCGGCATCACCTCGGCCACCCTCTACCTGCCGCGCGACGTCCTCGACGACCTCACCGACCTGTGCACCGAACACCGCCCACAACTCGAAGAAGCCCTCGCCAAGGAAACCGCCGCACAGTCCGCCCCGGCCAAGGGACCCCGCAAGAAGCCCAAGGCGGAGGCCGTCCTGCCCACACCCAGGGTTGCTTCCGTGATCCGCCGGCGCACCGCGACCATCAACCTCTTCGGCCGCATGCTCGCCGAGGTGCCCGACGCCCACGTCGACGGCGCCGTGCAGATGGCACCCGCCTTCACCGTCCACCCCAGCTCCCCCCAGCCCGACTACTTCACCGCCGTCGAGGACTGGGCAGCCCCGAACGAGGCCGGCAGCGCCCACCTGCAGACCGCGTTCTTCACCACCGGCCTGCTCTACCGCTACGCCACGGTCAACCTCACCGAACTGACCCGCAACCTGAACGGCGACCACGACCACGCCCTGCACCTGCTGGGCCTGTTCGCCGACGCCTTCATCGACGTCATGCCCGGCGCGAAGAAGACCTCCACCGCCCCGCACACCTACCCCCACCTGGTCCACTACACGATCCGTGACCGCCGCCCAGTCTCCTACGCTGGCGCTTTCGAACAGCCCGTCAAGCACGCGCCCGGCGGCGGCCACACCGCTCCCGCCATCACAGCCCTGTCCGAGCATGCTGGCGCTCTGAACCGGCTGCTGGGCACCCGCCGCCTCGTCGGCTGCGGCTACGCCACCCTGCACCCCGGCCCCGTCGACCACCTCGGCACCGCGCACGCCGGTCTCGACGACCTCATCGACGCCCTCACCAAAAACGCGGCCCTGCCCACCGGGACCCTCGTATGAACGGCATCCTGCTGCGCCTGGCCGCACCGCTGATGTCGTTCGGGGAACACGCCGCCTTCCACTACCGCGACACCCTCCCCTTCCCCTCCCGCTCGGCCCTCATCGGCCTGTTCGCCGCCGCCGACGCACGCCCCCGCAGCGAAGCCCTCGCCCCCGACCCGGCCACCGGCCAAAATCCCTACACCGACCTGACGTTCACCGTCCGCATCGACCGCCCCGGCACCCGGCACACCGACTACCACACCGTCGGCGGCGGCCGCCCGCACCGCCAGGGCCTGCGCACCAGCAGCGGCGCCTACCGCCCCCGCGAGAAGTCCACCCTCATCACCGAACGGGTCTACCTCGCCGACGCCGTCTTCACCCTCGCCGTCCAAGGACCCGACCCGTTCCTGGAACACCTCCTGAAGCGGCTCGAACAACCCGCCTTCGGCCCCTACCTCGGCCGGCGCGCCTGCCTCCCCAACGAACCCCTCGTCCTCGGCGGCCCGCACCCCGACCCCATCGGTGAACTCCTCCACCACGTCCCGCTCAGCCTCACCACACCACCGCGCACCGGCCAGGCCACCGTGCCCGTCGCCTTCGTCTGGGAACACCCGCCCTCCCACGTGCCTGCCGCGCACAGCGAACGCGAAGTCGCCGATGTCCCCCACGACTTCACTCCCACACGGCGCTTCCACAAGACCCGCCGTACCTGGCACACCACCGAAGACCTGCCCGCCGCCCTGTACGCCCCACCCCCCGCGCTCACCGAACTCACCGCCTACATCCACCAGGACGCCACCCCGTGACCAGCACCCCAACCGCCGCCCTCGCCACCACAGCGACACTGACCCGGATCCGCCTCAACCGCCGCAGCCCGGCCGCCCGCCGTGACCTGGCCGACGCCGTCAGCCTGCACAAGAGCGTGATGCTCCTGGCCCCCGACGACCTCGGCGAAAACCCCCGGCAGCAGGCCGGCCTGCTCTTTCGCCTGGAAGACGCCACCGACGACACCCCACCCACCTTGCTCGTCCAGTCCCACCAGCCGCCCGACCTCACCCGCCTGCCCCACCACTACGGCAGCGCCGAAACCCGACCCCTGCACCCCATGTTCCAGGCCCTCACCCCCGGCCGAGCGGTGCGCTACCGCATCACCGCCAACGCCAGCGCCGCCCGCCGCGTCCTGGACGACCACCACCCCGTCGACAACAAGCACGGCAGAAAAGTCGTCGCCCTCTACGGCGACGACGCCCTCGCCTGGTGGCAGCGCCGCGCCCACCAAGCCGGCCTCAGCCTGGCCACCACCGACATCACCCCCGCCCGCTTCCCCCGCACACGCCGCCGCGCCGACAAGCCCGGCGAACAAGCCCACTCTCCCGGCCCCATGCACGCACTGACCCGCTTCGACGGCCTGGCCACCATCACCGACCCCGACCAACTCAGCCACGCCCTACTCACCGGCATCGGCCGCGGCAAGCCCTACGGCGCCGGTCTGCTCACCCTCGCCCCCGCCTGACCCACCCGCGCCCCGACGCGCGCCACCCCAAGAAGGACCCCGACGCGTGCCCGCCACACCACCACCCAACGGCCCCTACGACACCACCTCCCTGCGCGCCGCCGCCGTACGCCGCCTACTGCGCCTGCGTAATGCCGAACGCCTGACCCACTACGACGTGCGTACCGTCGCCGCCGCCTTCACCGTCCACTGGCGCACCGTGCGCCGCTGGATGGACAACGCCACCACCCACAACGGCACCTACACCCCCCAAGGCCGCCGCCACTTCACCCTCACCCCGGCCATGCACGAAGCCCTGGCCCGATGGAACGGCAACGCCGCAGCCACCTACCGCGAACTCGTCGGCGACGGCATCTTTGGCAACCCGCCCCGTGTATCCCAGGCAACCTTTTACCGCGCCGTAGGCCGGGAACTCACGCCCGGCCAGCGTGCCGCCCTCAGAGGAGGCGAAGCCGCCCGCCGCCGACACGACGTGCACGCCCTGCGCCCGCACGGCAACCGCAACGACGTCTGGGAGACCGACCACGTCGAAGCCAGCGTCTTCGTCAACATCGACGGCCGCCGCCGCAAACCCTGGATCACCTGGTTCATCGACCACACCACCGCCGTCATCTGCGGGCTGGCCATCACCCCCCACCAGCCCAGCCAGGACGCCATCCTGGCCGCCGCCCGCGACGCCATCCTCTGCACGGATCACCACCGGCCCTTCGGCGGCATCCCCCGCAAGATCCGCACCGACCGTGGCCGCGACTTCCTGGGCAGGTGCGTGGACGAGGCGTTCAAAAAGTTCGGCACCGAACTGATCGTCCTGCCGCCCTACAGCCCCCACCTCAAAGGCACCGTCGAAGCCATCAACGGCGCCGCCAAGCACATGCTGTTCAAAGGACTGCCCGGCTACGCCCACACCCCCCGAAGCCGCCGCGACCGCCGCGGCCAGCCCCTGTGGGCTTTTAACGAACTCCTCGACTACGAAACCTTCGTCACCGTCGTCCTCGACTGGGTGGACTGGTGGAACAACGACCACACCATCGCCCGCCTCCACCGGCGCACCCCCGCCCAGGCCTGGCACGCCGACCTCACCCCCATCGACACCCTCGACCCCGCCGACCTGCACACCTACACCCTCACCGACGCCGGCCCACCCCGGAAGGTCACCAGCAAGGGCGTCCGCTGGAAAAGCGCCTACTACGTCGGCGACTGGATGCACGGCCATTCAAGCGCCGGCGAGATGGTCCGCCTGCGCCACGAACCCCACCACTACCACCGCGTCGAACTCTACGACGCCGACACCCTCACCTACCGCGGCCCCGCCTTCCGCAGCGACGAAATGAGCCCCCGCCAAGCCCGCGCACTGCACAACGCCCGCCGACGCGAAGCCGACCGCTACGCCGCCAAAGCCCGTCGAGCACGCAAAAACGCCACACCCCGCTACGCCGCCACCAGCGTCGCCGCCGCGCCCGAACCCCTCAACCGGCTCACCGCCAGCCAGGCAGCCGCCCAGCTACGCCAGTTGCAGACACCGGAAGGTCACCTGCACGCCGAGGCCCGGCCCGACCTCCTCAACCGGCCCCAGCCCGACTCCGCCCGCTGGACCAAGCCCCGGCCCGGCCCCAAGCCCCAGGACACCGAGTGACCCACCCGACGACCACGCCCGAGAACCAGCCGACCGCTGGCCCGAACTACCACTACATGGGCCTGCCCGGTGCCCGCGCCATGCTGACCCAGGCCAGCGCAGAGACCTACGCCAACCTTGTCACCACCCTCAACGCCGACGCCGGCAAGGGCGCCATCATGTGCGTCCACGGTGGCGTCGGCCTGGGCAAGACCTTCGCCGTCAACAGCCACCTCGACGATCTCGCCCCCCACACCACCCTGCGCATCAAAGTCGGCTCCGCCAAAATCCAGGCTCTGCGCGCCGCCCTGTACAAGAAGCTCGACCTGCCCGGCGAGGCCCCCCTCAACAGCACCCGCTGCGAAACCCTCCTCAAGGAAGCCCTGTCGGAAACCCCGCGCGTCCTGGTCGTCGACGAAGCACAGTGGCTGGACACCCGGCCTTCGAATTCATCCGCGAGCTCTGGGACGACGAGGACACCCGCCTCGCCGTCGTTCTGGTCGGAGCCGAAACCTGCTACCAGAAGATCAAGAACCGTCCGGCTTTGGACTCCCGCATCCTCGTCTGGCAGCGCTACAAGCCCCTCACCCCGGCCGAAGTCCTCACCGTCGTCCCCGAATACCACCCGCTGTGGGCGGACGTACCCACCGACGAACTGCTGTGGATCGACGACGTCGCCTGCCACGGCAACTTCCGCCAGTGGGCCAAAATCACCTACCTGCTCCGGGAACAGCACGGCGGCGCAGGCCCGAAGGGGGCCGGTAGCGCGGGTCTGACGCACCCGCCCACTCCACACAGCGCAGCCGCACCGCTCCATCCCTACAGCCGGGACCTCGTGCGCGCCGTCCTCAGCCGCCTCGACCCCACCCAACGCCACACCGACTGAAGCGCCGCCCCCGCTGATGAGGATCTCGGCGTCTTGGCGTATCCGCACCGCCACGGGAGCTGGCGGTGCGGCACAGGCAACTATCCGCGATACTCCACGCCCGGTGACCCTCAACGTTGGGGAGCGGCTGGCACATCCACCCTCCCGGAGGTGTCGAACAACGACCAACCCGCCACAACCAACGCATCGTATGGGCCGCTTGCCCCGGAGCCCCGTCTAGGCCCACGAAGCCAGGCTCGTCCGGCGCCCGCTCGCTGGTCAGCGGCCGGTTGACTGTGTTCGTTGAGGGCGGACCCCCACCCAAGTGGGGAACAACCAGGTGGTGACGCCACCGGTGGTGCGGCCGTAGAAAGACCCCCACTCACGCGGGGATGACCCCTTGCTGACCTGCGAGGCCAGTTTTATCGATAGAGGATCTTACTCATGTGGTCCGGGCGGCAGTCAGCAGTGCCTTCTGCCGGAGGGCAAGGCGGAGCACGCGAACCGGGCTGGACAGGCGGGACAGCCACCGGCAGTGGCCTTGTCGGACGAGCCGCACCTCTCGCGTGGCAGCTTGCCCGGCTGCTATGGACGCCGGCTGGTTAGAGGCTGTTGTCGGTGACGGTTCCGCGCTGCACGAGCTCGTCGGCGGTGCAGCCGCGTCGCTGTGCCATCGCGTGGAAGGTTTCCCGCTCGCGCTGCCAGGACAAGGCCCGGTCGGCTGCCGTCTGACGGATGTACTCATCAGCGGACAGGCCCAGAGCGGCGGAGTGGGCGGCGATCGCCTCTCGCTCCGCAGACGTGAATGTCATCGTGGCCTCCTTTGGCCGGTGGGTCTGCTGCTCGGCGGGGAGCCGGGCGTAACCCCTGCGCAGGCCATGACGCTACCCGTTGCGCGGGCTTCAGCCCGCGCTCTCTGCAGTGGGGTGGGTGTTGATCCAGGAGAGGCCGCCGAGGTCGAGATGGTGGCGGGCTCGGGTGACGGCGACGTAGGCGAGGCGGGCGTCGGTGTCGCTGACAGATTCCGGAATGGGCTGGCCTTGGGCGTCGTGCTGGTCGGTGTCCTTGGGCGGGGGGAAATCATCGGCGATCTTGACGGTGGGCCATTCGCGGCCCTTGGCGGTGTGGGCGGTGGAGACGGTGACGTCGGCGTGCTGTTCGTCGGTGAGCTGGTCGACAGCGGTGAGGATAGCGTCGGGTCCGTGGGTGTCGACGAGGTCGACGAAGGGCTGGAGGTCACGTCCTGCGGGGTCGTGGGCGGCGTAGTCCTGCAACTCGCCCCACGAGGCGAAGAGCACGAGCTCGGGGTGGGAGGTGCGGCGGCCGTTCTTGAGGTCGCGGGCCGCGAGCGCGAGCGCGGCCAACTGCTGGCCGCCTCGGGTGAGCGCGACGCGGTGGCCGGCGGAGAGCAGGCGCATGACTTCGGCCATGGCGCCGATATTGGTTCGGCACAGCACCGCGTTCGGCCGGTCGAGGCTGCCGACTTCGGTCGCGATCGTGTCGGTGCCGGTCAGACGGATGGGGGCGTCGGCGAGTGTGAGCCACCGGTTGGCCTCTTCGGCGATCAGCGGGCCGAAGCGGAAGGAGCGGGTCAGCGTGAGAGGAGTGGCGTCGAAGCCGGTCATCACGTCCCGGGCCCCGCGCCAGCCGTAGATGGCCTGCGCGGAGTCGCCGACCATGACGAGCTGGGCATGGCCGCGCTGGGCGGTGAAGACCTCCTCCAGAACCGGGTTGGTGTCCTGGGCCTCGTCGAGAAAGAGGAAGTCTGCCTCGATCTTCGGCTCGGTCAGGGCCCACATTTTCAGGTAGTGGTCGTGCTCGAAACGGACCACCCCCTGATCGGGGTTGTGCAGGTCGGCCCAGGCCTTGGTCGCGAACGGCATGACCTCGTCGGCAAGTCGGGCATGGCCGCCGGGTGTGTCCAGGCCGCGCAGTCGTGGCACGTGGTGACGGGTCAGAGTGCGGTCGGCGGAGTAGCAGTAGCGGGTGACGGTGCGCAGCACGGTGTGGGAGAGCACGCGGGGGCTGATCTCGTGATCGCCGATGCGGACCGGACGCGTGATGCCGAGGGCCTGGCCGGTCTTCCACGCCGGCTGGCGGGGGCTGTTGAGCCGGCGGGTGTAGCGGTGACCGACGGCGGCGAAGGCTGTGGCGTGGGCGGTCTTGCACAGCACCGTGCGGGGGAAGCGGCCGGCGGCGTCCTGGGCGATGTTCTTGTTAAAGGCGAGGTAGCGGCCGCGGCGGTGGGTGCCGGCCGCGAGGAGGCCGAGGGTGCTGGTCTTCCCTGTCCCGGCGCCGGCCTGCAGGACGAGATGGTGACCGGCCCGGAAAACGTCGGCAGCGTGCGCCTGTTCGTCGGTAGGCGTGTGCAACAAGAACTCCGCGAAAAGGAGGAAAAAGCATCGGAAGGGGCAGGAATCGGGCCGTGAAGACCAGGACTTCTTCGATGGTGGGGTGGGCGATCAGGCTCTCGAGCCGGTTCTCCGGGCGCCGGGCGCGTTCCAGCTCATGCTGGGCACGGTCCGCGGCCACGCACTTGGCTGAGCACATCCTGCGGCCGCTGCCCAGGGCCGATGCGGCCCGGCGGAGGCCGCATCGGCTCGAGGGGCCGAAGGCGATGTTGACCAGAACCCGGTTGCACCGGTTGGGGTAGTGCGTGGTCAGGATGCCGATCGGCGCGCCGTACCCCGTTGGTGCCGCGGCACGTGCAGGGCACTGCCCAGGCTGCGTGGGCTCTGCACCGCCATCAGCCGGGTACGGTCCGCGTTGGCGGCCGGCCGGACGCTTGCCCGGGCGCGCCGAAGCCCCGTGCGGGCGGCGGGCCTGGGCAGGGTGAGCTCGAGGGCGTGGAAGGGCGTCATGGGCCACCTGCCTCATGTGCCCTGCCCGTGGGGCCTGGGCGTCGGGGGCGGGCTGGAAGGCGGTTGTGAATGTGCTCGTGGTGGGCCAGAGGGTCGAAGGGCTCCCAGTCGGCCACCGCTAGGTCGGCGGCCGAGGGGATGGCGGCGTGCTGCAGGCAGCGCTGGGCCCGCCAGCGCAGCTGCTCGGCGTACGGGAGGCCGCTGAGGTCGTAGACGGCCATGACCGCGGCGGGCAGGGCCAGCTGCCCGCTCCTCGCAGTGGCCGGGACCAGCCTCCAGATGCCGGCCGGGGCATCGGGGGAGAGCAGGGTATTGGTGCAGCGGTGCCGGCGCCGGGTCTGGGCGATGCACTGGATCTCGTCCACCGGGCGGGCGGCGAGGTAGCGCACGTACAGCAGCTGCACGACAGGGCGGGCCGGGCGGCAGGCCGCCGAGTCCCCTCGCTGGGGCGCCGGGCTCTCTGAGGAGGCCGGGGGAGGGGTGAAGGCGCCGGCGTCGATCAGACGGCGGGTGTTCACGGCCAGCGACCGGCGCAGCCCGGTCAGCTCGGGAGGCGGCGGGGGAGTGTCGCGGGCGGGACAGACGACGGCGTGCGGCAGACGGCACCAGCTGCTGCCATCTCCACCCGGCCAGGCAACACCGGAGCTGACATGCCAGCGGCACACGGAGGGCACCCGGGCGGCCGGAAGCTCGTGCGGATGAAGGCGGACGGGCCGCTGAGCGCCGCGGTGGTACCACTCGATCCGGTTGCCGCACTCGCGGCACCGGTCACCCTGGCCACAGCGCAGCAGCCGGCTGACGCCGTCGGGGGATACGCGCAGGGAACGGCGCACGCGGTGGGCGAGGGGGCTTCCGTCCCAGTGCCGGGCCGGGGGATCAGGTGTGGGGCACATGCGGGCGAACCTGCCAGCCAACACGCCGGACCCGCGGCAGCCGCTCTGCCGGATCGCCCGGTCAGCCTCATACGGCGCGACTGGAGTTCGAACGCTTGATCATGTGTTCGAGACAGCCTCGCTGGTTCGGGTGATCTGCGACTGGCGCTCGGACGGGGAGTCAGTCTTGGGCGGGGCCGGGCAAGTCGTGCCCGCGGCACAGAGTGCTGAAGAGCTCGTCGAGCGGGGTGTCAAGGGCATGGGCGAGAGCGTGCCAGGTCTTCAGCGTGCCGATGGTGCGGCCCTGCTCGATCTCGATGACGGTGCGCCTGGCCAGGCCGCTACGGGAGGCAAGCTCGTCATAGCTCCACCCTCGCGCGGCCCGCAGGCGCGCGAGTTCGAACCGCAGCGCAGTGAGGTCCGGATCGGGCGGCAAGATCGTCACCCGTCCATCCGACGGTGCAGACCCCTGCACTGCCAGTGCATACCTCTGCCCTATTTTCCCAGGTGGCGGCGCCCGCGAGAGGGCAGACGTCTGCACTACGGTTGGCGGCCGTCCCCCCACCCAAGAACGGGACCGGCGCGGAAGCGACAAGGAGGAACACGCGCCCATGAGGCTGCGCCCAGCATGTCCGACGACACCACGCACCTGGACCGTGGAACTGCGCCCGCACGCCGGCGGGCTTGCTCTCGTATGCCGGCAATGCCCGCACGGCAACGGGAAGATCACCGCAGCCTCCGCCCGCGCGGCCGCCCTCGCCCACCTCGCACGCCACGCACGCGGCAACCCTCTCCCCCCACACCTACGGATCTGCCAATGTCATGAACGCGGCTGCCACTGGCACCCCCGCCACCGCGGCTGCGCCGGCCCCATCCGCCTCCTCCTCGCACGCGAAAGGGGCGGACGACTATGGCGGCTCGCCGACGCCTGCAGTGCCTGCGCCGCAGCAACAGCACAGGCCGCCGTAGTGCCCGACACCGTCCTCCCCCGCCTACCCCTGCACCCGACAACCGCCCGGCGGCACAAACGCCGCCCCAAGGAACCCGGCGAACAGACCCGGGTACGTGAAATCCTCAGCTACCTGGCCGCAGCCCTTCCACCAGGCACCTCGGCCGCTGCACGCCTGCTCGCGCTGCAATGCGCGCTCCGCATGAACACCAAAATGAACATCCGGCTGCCCAACGGCGTGCTGCGCAGCCTCCGCCTCCACGCCGTCCAGGACCCATGGCGCGAGCTGGAGCACGCGCGATGGCTGCGCATCATCCCCGCGAACGCAGCCAACGAGGTCGTTGCCGAACTACTTGACGCCGCGCTGCTCGGCCAAGCGCCGGCCCGCCCCGACCGGATGCGTGCCGCGGACTGGGCACTGCGCGCCAGCTCCTCCTCGACAGCAGGAACACTCGGACCGCTGCCGCAACTGGCGAGCGCCTACCTCGCGGCGCACACCGACCCGCAAGCCGGCAGCGGACTGAGCGAGCTCGACCAGATGGCGCGCGCCTGTGGCATCCCGCTCGCGCAACTCCCCGTCCTGCTCGACCAACTGGCAGCAGCCGGGCTGCTCAGGTCATGGCAGGCCTGCCCAGACTCGGGAGACCTGCACTGGATCTTCGCCCGCGGAAGGGGAATCCACGACACCAACCGCCAGCACGCGGCCGGTCCAGGCAACGCGGATGAGGGAGGAGCGCGATCTTGAGGGTGCGACAGCCGCTCGGGCGTAAGACGCCGCGGCACGCCTGATCTTGAACAGGACCGTCTGTCTGGTGGACGGCCGGCCTCGGCCGGATCCCGACCGTCCCGTTCCAGCCGCGTCCTGCGTATCGAAGTCCGCAGCCGACCGCATCATCGATCATCTGGGCCGTTGCTCGCACTCGGGCCCCGCCTGCGGTTCCGCAAGGACGCGGTACTCATCGTGGACGGGACTCTGGTGCCCATGCGTGACCACACGATCGCCGAGTAGTCGAAGGACTACAGGTACTCGACCAACCATCAAGTCGTCATCGATGCCGCCACCCGGCTCGTGGTCGCGGACGGTCGGCCGCCCGGCACCGCGGGCGACCCCTGGCGCCGTGACGCCAGCCGCTATCCCTACCTGCGCTACGCCGTCGCCGCCTGGCAAGGGCTACGGCACCGAGGGCAGCGACAAGGGCCAGAACTCCGTGTAGTCCAGCAGGGATTCGTCCGGCACCCCCGCAGGCAAGCTGCTGGTGGGCGCCGGGCTGTTGTTCGTCGACGTTCTGGTCCGCAGGCGGTATGAGGAGGGGCCACACGATGGCTGCCCGGGTCGATGCGGGCGGCCATCGTCTGTTCGTCGGCAGGCAGTGCTGATCAGGCGCCGTCCTCGTGGGGTTCGTGGCGGAGGCCGTCGTCCAGGACGATGCGAATGGTCTCGCCTTGTCCGGCGATGTCCGCGAGTTCGGATGCGATGCGGTTGTAGGAGGTCACGGCCATGGCCCAGTCACCTTCCAGAGGGGTAGCGGTGGAGCGGGTGTTCCACAGCTCGATCAGCAGGGCGATGAGGGAGCGTCCGGACAGGACGGTCCGTACGCGGCCCTCCTTGAAGTCCTCCACGGCAGGTGGGGTGCGGAAGTGGCTGTGGTCGACGGCCAGGGCGGCGAGCCACTCCCAGGTGTCGCGGTGCGCGATCAGTTCCGCGGAGGCCACGCCGGCGGCCCTCAGCAGCAGGACACCGTGGCCGACTTGCGGATCCTCCGCGCTGGCCGATGCCTGTGGCACGGCACCGGAAAGGTGGGCGTGGGAACTGCCTTTCCCCTGGTAAGCGGCCTCGATGGCGCTCTTGAGAGAGAGTTCCTCCTCCTGGATCCCGGCCTCGTGCTGCGGCCGGCGCTCAGTGTTCTCCACGGTTCCCCCCTGGGAGTCGGTGTCCGATGAGACGGCCGGGTGCGCCGCGGCGGGATCGCGGGAGCCGTAGTCGGTCTCCGCCCCGGGCTCCGGCGGCGGTGCGATCTCCTCGGGACCTACCTGCGCACCCTCGCCACCCTTCTCCGCCAGCGCGAGGGGGCGAAGGACGCCGACCAGGTCCAGCAGTTCCCGAAGCTCGCCCCGTGTCTCGTTCAGGTCGCTGATCATCCGGTCCTGGCGCCGACGGACCTCCCGGTTTTCCTCGCGCAGTCCGGTGACGCCCCCCTCGATCTTTTCCAGGATCTTCAGGCGGCTTTGGGTGACCTCACCGTGCAGTGCCGTCAGCCCCACCGTCGGATCGTCAAGGCGTTCCAGTTGCTTCCGTATCGCCGTCAGTTCCTTCATCGCGTCGCCGAAAGCGTCTCTCCACCCCACGTGACCCCCTGGCTACTCAGAGCGTGCGACCGATCGAATCTCCCCAGAAAGAGCGCTCACGACGCGATGGTTTCCAGCCCTTCCCTGGCCAGGGCCCGTCTTGCCGCCACCCAAACGCATTCGTGCGGCATCCGTACGGTATTAGTACGCGAAAGTTACGCCGACAGTACGGTTCAGGGGGTAGGGTGCCGGTCAGGAGGTGTTTCATGTCCGAGTTGTTCGACGCAGTCGACGCGCTGGTGGCGTCCCGCGCTCCGCTGCCGCCGGCGGAGGAGCGCAAGCGGCTGCGCCAGGCCCACGGGCTGACGCTGGACGACGTGGCCGCCGCGCTGAAGGTGCGCCGGGCAACGGTGTCCGGCTGGGAGTCGCTGAAGAAGCCGACCGAGCCACGCGGCCCGGAGCGTGAGGCGTACGCGCGGCTGCTGAACAAGCTGGCCGAGCTCTACCCCGCGCCCGCCGCCCCGGCCGCCTTCACCGGCGAGCCGACCCCGGCCGAATCGCGGACTCTGTCCACAGCCCCGGCCTCCGAGGCTGCGGCCGTGACTGAACGCGAGAACACCCAGACCATCCCCGCCCCCGCTGCTGCGGAGCAGGCCGCGCCGCCCCCGGCGCGTACCTCCAGGAGCACGTCGACGTCGCGCCGCCCGGGCGCGCGAAAGGCGTCCCCGGCCAGAACCCCGGCGGGCGGTACCGATCCGCGCTTCGAGAACGGACCGCTCGCCGTCGTCGACGTCGACACCGACGGCCAGGTCCTCGCGTACTGCACCGGCGGCCTGGTCCTGGACGTGCCCGCCAAGTCCCTCCCGTCCCTGGTGGACTGGACGCTGAAGGAAGCGAAGCTCGGGCAGCCGAAACTGTCCGGCCCCGGCAAGGACGCCGACCCGCTGCTCGTACTCACCGAGGCCGCGCTGCACCGCTACGGCCTGCCGGCCGCCCTCACAGATGAGGAGCGGCTCGCCGGGCGGATCTCCGAGGGCCACAAGGTCGTCAAGCAGCTGGCGCGCGCCGACTGGAAGCTGACGAAGCGCGGGTTCGGGCCGTGGGCGCGGATCTACCGCCCCGCGCAGGGCTCGGACCGGCAGTGCGTGCAGCTGTGCATCCCGTCGTGGCACGCGCTTGATTCCCGCCACTGGGGCGAGGCCGGGCAGCTTCCGCCAGCGGACCTCGCCCGCGTGCTGGGCGTGTACGCGTCGCGGGTGATGACGCCGCGCGGCTCCACCGCCGTCACCGGCCTGGAGCTGATGACCGCGCTGCACCCACCGACCCGCGCCTCCGAGCCTGACGCCGACGGCAAGCGGCACTCCGAGTACAACCCCGGCAGCCTGGGCAAGGACCCAGTGGACTGCGCCCCGTGCGAGGCACCCGACGGGCACCCGCTCCTGGCGGACCTGCCACGCTTCCACGTCCGCGGCCTGGCGGAGAAACTGTTCGAGGAGGCATACGACTGGGCGCGGCCGATGACGGACGCCGAATGCGCCCTGCGGCACCTGGTCGGCATCGACGTCAACATGGCCTTCGCCGCCGGAGCCAACGGCCTGGCCGTCGGCCTCGGAGCGCCGACGCACGTCAGGGCACCGGTCTTCGACCCGAAGCTGCCCGGCTCCTGGCTGGTCGATCTGTCCCACGTCGACCTGGCGAGGGTGAAGGTCGCCAAAGACAAGTGGGTCGACCTGGACGCGAGTCTGCTGCCCAGCCCGTTCACCCCGAAGGGTGACCGTCCCGAGGGCCCGGCCTGGTACGCCACGCCCACCGTCGCCTACGCGATGGAGCTGGGCTACGACGTCGCGCCGATCGAGGCGTACGTGCGGTACGAGAACGGCCGCTACCTGGACGGCTGGTACAATCGGCTGCGCGACGCCTACCTCGCCACGATGGCCGACCTCGGCGTGCACGCCGACATGGAGCCGGCCGACTTCCTCGCGGCCATGGACGGCTACAAGGAGCGCGACCCGCAGCTGGCGATTGTCGTTTCGGCGATCAAGGCGACGGTCAAGGGCGGCCTGGGCAAGCTGCGCGAGCGGTCGCGTGGTGAGGGCTGGCGGCCCGGCGAGCGGTGGCGGGCGCTGGAGCGGCCGACGTGGCGGCCGGACATCCGCGCTGCGGTCATCTCCCGCACGCGGATCAACCTGCACCGCAAGATCGTCAAGCACGCGGCATTCACCGGGCAGTACCCGGTGGCAATCCTGTCCGACTGCGTCGTGTACGCGGCCAACGGCGAATTGCCGCTGGACTTCCTGCCCTACCGGGACGGCAAGCCGCTGCCCGGCGGCTTCAAGCTCGGCATCAACCCGGGCCTCGTCAAGCATGAGGGCACCCAGACCGTCCTGTGGGGCGAAGGGGTCCGCGAACGGTTCAACGCCCCCGAGCTCAACCTCGCCCGCTACATCAAGGACGGCACCGTCACCGACGTCGACAACGGAGAGTAGGAGAGGGCGACGATGAGCCTGTTCGGGGACGGCCTGGACGCCGCGGTACAGAAGGCCTTCACCCGTCCGGCACCCAAGAGCGCACCCGCGCAGATGCGGTACCTGGTCAAGCAGCTCAAGGGCACCAAGCAGGTCGCCCAGATGCTGCGCATCTCCCAGCGCACCGTCGAACGGTACGTGAAGGACCAGATCAAAAAGCCCCGCCCGGACCTCGCCGCACGCCTGGAGCGCGAGGTGAAGGCCCGCTGGCAGCCGCAGATCCGGGCGAAGGCCCGCGAGAAGGCGGCGACAACCGGCGGCATCATCATCGACACCCGCGCCCGGATCGGCTACATCGCCCCCGTGGGCACGACCGACGACGCCCGTCTCCGGCACCTCACCGTCGCGCTGCCGCCGCAGTATGCCGCCCGCCTCTTCGACGCCCAGCAGCAGGGCGCCACCGACCAGCGCCTGCAGGAAATCGCCGCCGAAGCACTCAAGGAGGTCTACTTCCAGGACGGCGGACGCCGCGCCGGCAGCCTGGAAGAGGTCCGCTTCACTGACATCGAGCACATCGAATTCGACCTGTAGATCTCCCAGCAGCAAGGGCCCGAACTGCTTCTGGGTTTGGGCCCTTGCTGCTGCTCCCGGCTTTGCCGAGCCTGCGGGCAGGGAGTGTCAGACTCCGCTCCTAGTAGTGCTTCGTTAGGTTCTGGGTCTGATTCTGCGTGTGGTGAGTGGTCGACCGCAGGTGGTGCAGGTGCCGGTCCAGCACCTCAGCAGGTCCTGGAGGACATCGAGGACCTGGTAGAGGGTCAGGCCGGCATGTGGGCTTTTGGGTCGAGCCGCCGGAGGGTGAGGAAGGCCTGGGCGGCGGTGACGAGGGTGACGTGGTGGTGCCAGCCGCGCCAGGCGCGGCCTTCGAAGTGGTCCAGCCCGAGTCCGTGCTTGAGCTCGCGGTAGTCGTGCTCGATGCGCCAGCGCATCTTCGCCCACCGCACCAGGTCAGCGACCGGGGTGGTGGCGGGCAGGTTTGATATCCAGTAGCCGGTCGGAGCGTCCTGGCCGTCCGGCCATTCGACCAGCAGGGTCTGGGAGGGCAGGACTCCGTTCCAGTGGTTGCGGCCGCCGCCCGCCTCCTGGGCAGCGGCCAGGCATTGCTTGCCCGCGGGCCGCACTGTCAGCACCGCGAACCGTGAGGTCATCGCGCCTTTGCTGCCCTGCCTCCAGGTCACCTCGGTGAACCGGCTGGCACTGGCCCGCGCCGCAAGGGCGGAAACGGCTCGGGGTGGGGTGCGGTAGCGGGGCAGGGTCGGCGGTCCGAGCCCGCCGTAGACGGGCTGGTGCGGCTCGACCTCCTCCGGGTGGGCGACTTCCTTGCCGGTCAGCGCGAGGACGTAGGACAGTCCTCGCTTCTCGAGGCCGAGGCGGAAGGGGGTGCTGACGCCGTAGCCGGCGTCGGCGACCACGACCGGCGCCTTCAACCGCCAGTCGGTCAGGCTGTCGAGCAGGCCGAGCGCGAGACGCCACTTCTCCTGGTGGACGACGTCGTCGGGGACTCCGGCCCGGCGGCAGCGGTCCGGTTCGTCCGTCCACTCGCGCGGCAGATACAACTCCCAGTTCAGCGGGCAGGACGCGGTGTCGGTGGCGGCATGGACGCTGACCGCGACCTGGCAGTTCGCGCGTTTGCCGACCGCTCCGCAGTATTGGCGGGCCACCCCGGCCGACGCCTTGCCGCACTTGGGGAACGACACGTCGTCGATCACCCACACCTCAGGAGTGATCACCTCGGACAGCCGCTCAGCGATCCGCTGCCTGACTGGCAGCGGATCCCACGGCGACTGGTTCACGAACTGCTGCAGGGCCTGCATGTTCCCGTCCGGCAGCCGCTCGGCCATCGGCTGGACCGACTTGCGCCGGCCGTCGAGCATCAGGCCCCGCAGATAACACTCGCCCCACCGCCGCTGATCCCGGCGCGGCAACGACCCGAACACATCGGCAACGAACCCCGCCAACTCGCCCCGGAGCCGTTCCACCTCCCCCAGCCTCATCCTGGGAGGCTGCCCACCACCAGCCGAGATCACTCAACGTAACGAAGCACTACTAGGATGCGGCCCGTGGATCGAGACTGGATGCGACAGCGGCTTGAGGCGTTCGACGACCTGGCCCTGCGCTACGAACGAAGTACAGGGCCCGGCGACTACATAGGCGATGCGGCGTTGTATGAACAGCTGCACCGCGCAGAGCCCACGGTCAAGCAGATCCTGCGGCTCCTGGACCCGCAGCTTGCCGAAAAGATCAATCTCGATCAGATGGCAGGCGAAGACATGGCCCGCAACGAGGTTCATCGGGGCCTGGGCATCCTGGCGGACATGGACGAATGGGCCGCCCGGCTCGTACCAGATGCCCCCACCCTGCCCGCTGACCAGTTCCACCCCTGGGTGTGGGAGCCGGCCGCCCCACTGTGGGGCGCAGAGGCCCGGCAGGACGCCGTCCTGGCTGCTGCCCGCACTGTGAACCGCCGACTCCAGCAGAAGCTGGGACGTCACGACATCGGCGAGACGGACTTGTGCATGCAGGCCTTCGACATGAAGGAACCCGCCGCAGGGAAACCACGCCTGCGCTTCGACGGCGACCGCAACACACCTACGTGGCGCGCCCGACAGGAAGGCGCCAAGTACCTCGCGGCCGGCGCCTTCCTCGCCCTGCGGAACGTCGCCGCGCACGAGGATGAGGTGACCTGGACCGAACAGGAAGCGTTGGAGCACCTGGCGACCTTGAGCGTCCTCGCCCGCTGGATCGAGCAGTGCGCTGTGGAGCGCGCCACCTAGACCCAGATTTCGTGCTCGTTGCGGTAGTGAGGCCACGGCCGCCCGGCCTGCCGTGCGGCGAGGACGTCCTTGATACCCGCGACCCACGAGCCTGGTTGCAGGAGCTCAATCAGATAGCGGTCCAGCTCGGATCGGCGCATCTGCAGCGTCCATCCCGGCGTCATCGTCAGGCTGCCAGGAAGTGCCACGGACCGCAGCTGTTCCTGCTGGTGGATCTCCATGATGACCTCGCCCTGCTGGAGGTCCGCATTGCCCGGCGGGCGGACCCATCGTGCGTCCAGGCCGGCGGCCTGTAGCAGGCGGGTCAGTACCGGACCGGAGGTCTCCACGGTCGCCACGGCGTAGTCGCCGATCAGCCGGGCGCAGGCCACCGGATGCAGTGGATAGTTCGCCCAGGGCACCCGCAGCGGGTCGCGTGCCGTACTGTCGAGGCTGGTGGCGTGGACGTTGTGGTCCTCGCGGCCGGCCGCGATTCCCGCCCGTTGCAGGGCGGTGGCGGCTGCATGCTGAAGACGCTCGTTGAACTGCTTGGAAGACATGCCGTGCTGGGCGCATGCGTACTGGTCGACGACGAACAGGGCCCGGCTGCCGGGCACCGGGGTGGCGTAGATGCCGTCGGTTGCGGCCCGCTCCAGGGCGTCGCGCAGCACGTCCAGGTGGGTGCGCAGCGGCAGGTTCAGGTCGTAGAGGAGTTCGGAGGCGTTGTCCCCTGGAAGCGGGCCGCCGTCCAGCACAGCCGCGCGGGCCTGGTTGATCCGCCGTAGCTGCGCGCTCCTGCTGTTCTTCGGGTTGGTCTTGATCTCTTCTGTTCGGGGCGGGTGCACGCCGTCCCATACGGTGATGTCGCCGATGCGCAGGCAGTTGGTCAGGTCGTGCAGGAGTGCGAAAGCGCCGTCCTCCTTGCAGGCCCTCTCGAAGTGTTCGAGTTCTGCCGGCAGGCCCGCTTTGCCGTACATCGGGCCGGGCGACTGGTTGCGGCACAGAGCGAGGATGAACGGGCGGTGGAAGCCGAAGACGCGCCAGGCCAGCGCGTCACCGACTGAACGCAACTGACGGGCCAGCCTCTCGCACACGTCGTGCTCGAAACGCCAGGTCGCGATGTCAGCGGGGTCGCGGCCTGACTGGAGCTCCGGGACCTCCCGGTGCGGCTGCTTGCCGTTGCGCATCCGGGTGACGGCACGCTTGAACTCCCAGCGGTCCTTCTCCACCTCCAGCAGGCACGTGAGCAGGTCCCGTTGAAAATCCGCCCCGGCCTCCACCGACTCGCAGGCGCGGAGCTGTTGGATGAGCTGGACCAGGACCGGCTGCATAGCCTGATGGCGAGGGTGCATCACCATGTCGTCGGGGCTGTAGGAGTCGGTGTGGAACAAGCTCATCCTGCAAGTGTGGCGATCACTGCGTTCCCCTGCTGTCGTTTTCCGGGCCGCCGGAGCCATGTTCGAAACCTTTGAGTACGGAGGTCGAGTTTCGCTCCGCGTTGCTCAAAGGCGTCCTCTGAACGGCGGAAGGAGAAGCTCGGGGCCGACGGGTGCAGCGGCATGGACATCGTGCCCGTCATGCCCGGGCAGCTGCCCGAAACCGCAGGGCTAGAGTCTGTCGTCATGACCGCAGTCGTGTTCCCTTTCGCTGCCGCCCCGGACGGGTGGCGAGTGGCGATCAAATGTCCCGACGACGGCATGATCCTGGTAATGCCAATCGTCGGCTGGGCCACTCCCGTCGACGGTATGCGGCGAACCGATCACCAACTGGCCGTCGAGCCCGTCATCCTCTTCGACAACGTGGACGAGCCGCTCATAACCACTCTTGCCGACACGCTCCACGACTGGACCGACGGCGAAACACTGCACCAGATCATCGCGCCAGGCTTTGAAGTCCGCGAAGTGCCAGACGGCTGGTCAGTGCGCGAATACGGGGACTGAGTACGCGAACGCCCGCCCCGGGATAGGGCGGGTGCTGGACTACGAGCGGCTTCAGCGAAGTCCGCGATGGTGAGCTTCCCGACGGATCCGCGCCGCTTGGCGGCCGGCCCAGTCCGCCAGCTCACGTGCCTCGCCAACCAGATGATGCGGAATCGACCTGGGCTCGCCGTTCGGCTCAAGCAGCAGATCCGCTTTGTCGGGCAGAGGCAGCATGTCCGCGCTGGCGTAGCAGTCCGTCCAGCCGATGCTGTGGCCGGACGGTGGGCAAACCCGGTCGGCGTGAGCGGTGGTCAGTAGGCGGTGGGCGGGCTCGCCGCCGAAATCCGTTTCGTGCGGTTCTGGCAGAAGACGAGCGATGAACTTCGCGGCGTTGACGCGTCCTATGGGCACGAGTCCTCCTGGACTCTCCAGCGGTCGCACCCCGACCGCCCAGGCCCCGCGCCTAACGATCAAGCTACAGCACGCCACTGACAGCCGTCGGCGCCGCTCGTCATGGTCCTGCAGCAGCTCACGTTCGAGGAACTCGTGTAACCAACGCCATGAGAGCCCACAGCTCCAGCACGTAGATACTGGCCGACATGACAGAACGCCCCGTTTCGCAGCAGGACGTCACCTACCGGGCGCCCGTCGGCTCCGTCGACCTGAAGGCGTTCGACGACAACGGCAACTCGTACGAGATCCATGCGTGCCACGACTGCCTGCCATGGCACGCCGAGGTCGTGATTGTGGACGGGGAAGTCCTCGTCAGGGAGTGGCATGCCGTCGGATGTCCTCAGTTTCAGGACCTCATCCGAGGCTGAGACGGGAATCCATCACTCAGGCCCGTGACACATCCCTGATAAGTGATGATGTTGCGGTGAGTTTGGACCTCAGTAACTACGAACTCCTCTGGCCCGCAGAGCTACTCGCGTCTGAAGGCGAGCGCATCCTGTGCGCATCGGATCGCACCTCGGACTCTTCATGGGTAGACAGAGCTACCTGGATCATCACCGAGGCCCTGGCCGGCACCACCGCGGTCGCGGACTTCGAGGAGCTGCCAGACCGTGATGTGCCCACGGACGCCCCCTGGTCGTCCACCACTCCAGGCTGGGACAGCCAGCCCGGGATGGGCAAACGGGAGTGGTTCACCGAACTGGTCCACCGGGCGGGGGAGCTCCGGCAGGCGGCGGCTCCCCGGCCATACTGGCCGCAGCGCCGCGGCCGTGGGCTGTCGCATGACGGCAGCACTCCACGGGACACACGGCGTGACTTCGCACGGCTCGTCGGTGAGTTTGAAAACAAGGGCTATCTGGTTGAGGTGTTCGGCGAGGAATGCGTCGACGATAACAGTGAGCTGCCCGACGCTTCTGAGGTGATCGACAGGCGCCTGGGCATCCCTGATCTGTGGCCTCTGACACCGGAGACGTGGGACGAAGACACCTTCTACGGGCTGATCGAGGTGTTCCACGATCTGGTGAGCCGCCCTCGCATACGGCGCTACCACTCCTACAGCGGCTGCGGATGGCACCACTCGGAGTTCCACAACGGGCCCGCCCGCGTCCTGTACCGGGGCAGGGTCAACGAGTTGCTGCGCGAGGCCAGCATCGAGTACGAGCTGGCTGCCGAAGGCGAGGACCTCGGGCGCCTGGTCGCCGTCACCGACGACGCCCGCAGCTCGCTGGTGCACCGGGCGTTCAACGAGAGCGCCCCAGACATCACGGCCCGGGTCCGCCACGCGATCGCCCTGTTCCGCGGCCGGGACACGACGGTGGAGAGCAAGCGGTCGGCGATCGTCACCCTGGCGGGCATCCTCGAGGAACGCCGCGCCCTGCTCAAGGACAAGCTCGGCAAGGACGAAGGTGCGCTGTTCGAGATCGCCAACCGCTACGACCTGCGCCACCGCAAGGCAGACCAGCGCGGCGACTACGACGAAGCGTTCCTGGACTGGATCTTCTGGTGGTACCTCGGAACGGTGGAACTCACCAACCGGCTCATTGCGTCCCGGACCGCTGGCTGACCCTCGCACACCATCACCCGAACCCGTGGTCGAAGCCCTTCAGGACCGGGTCAAGCCCGGCGGCGGCGCCGCACAGCGAGCACAGTCGAACCCCGGCACCTCGGCGGCGTCAACTGTCCGGTCCAGCGGCAGAACCGGCGCGCCTGCCAGCCCCCCTTCGCAGTCGACGGCGTGCACGACACCGCCCCGGCTGCATCGTCATCGACATCCGCGCCGCACGACACCAATGCAGGTACGGATACGGTCGCTCTGGTCATCGACAAGGACCAGCACCGGCCACTGGCCGAGTACTGCCGCATCATGCTCCGCCGGCTGCAGGGGCAGTAGAGCGCCCGCGCCCAGGCCCGCTGACCCCCGGCGAGCGGCCCCATCGACGAGGGCAGCTCACCGGAGGCCCTACACCAGCCGTATGAGACGCAGCCGAGAAGAGACCGGACCGCAGGATCTGCCGGGCGACCTGTGGCACGCACTGCACGCCTCCGGCACCATCGGTGCCCGGAGCACACCGGGCGGCGGCCGCTGTTTCCACTGCGACGGGACCGGACGTGCTCGCCCGCTGTGGGAGCCGGCGGGCAGCCACGCCTGAGCAGGACCTCCCGGCCCGGCTACGCCACGGCGGCGGCGATGGGTACAAGTACAAGTACGGATGGCGTCGGAACGGATCCGGTGGCCAGCCGTGGTGGACCGGGCCCGGGAGATCGTGGAGAGCTACGAGGGCGGCGTCACGCTGCGCCAGGTGATGTACCGCCTGGTCTCCGAGGGCGCGCTTGCCGCACGCCGCGCCGATGTACCGGCGGCTGTCCGCGCAGCTCGCCCGATCCCGCCGCGAGGGCCGCTTCCCCGACCTGATCGGCACCGTCCGGGAGATCCACGCCACGCCCGCCTGCCGGGTGAGCTCAGCTCCGCCAGCACCCGGGGCGACCTCCGCGGCGCAAGGCCTCGGGCGCTCGGGACGGACGGCCCTGCGGACGATCGGTCCGCGAGGGAGACCGGCATCCTGTCCGCCTTCGGCCGCGCTGTCTGGGCGGCTGGAGCAGCTGCAGGGCCCCTGTGCGGGCCCGATGGAGGAGGGCACGTTTCGGGGGCGGGAAGGGTCCTCTGGGCCCCCGCAAGGGTCCTTCGCGGGTTTCTGGCGAAGCGGGCGGCAGTTTCTGCCTCGGAGGATGGTTCCCGCGCTGGGGACCCACGGGTTCAGCGCTGCGCCTTCTGGACTCCACCTACTAGTGTCATTAGACATTGATCTCGTCACTGTCATCGTCACATGTCATCGTCACTCGTAATCCTCCAGACACCCGCTACAGCGTCCGAACTACGGAAGCTGGATTGTTTGTCCTGCGGGGCGCCCGTCCGGCATGGTCTGTGGTGTGAAGCAGCAGACATCCCAGAAGCCGGTCGCCTCCCCCGCCGAGACGCGGGAAGCCCTCCTCGAGAGGGCCGCGCGTGACTTCGCGCCCATCCGGCGGGCGTTCGTGCAGAAGAAGCGCGACGAGGCGGACCGGTCCAGCCGACTGGCCGAGTTCGTCACCAATGGAGACGTGCGCGGCCTGCGCGCATATCTGTTCATCGTCGCGGTCACCAGCGCCGAGACCGCTGAGTCGGGGTGGAGCACCACCCTCCCCGGCGGGGTGTGGGCCAGGGCCTTCGGCACCACGGAGAACGCGACGCCGGCCTCCGCCCGCACGGCGGTGACCAAGGTCCTCAAGCGCCTCGAGGAACGCCGCTTGATCACCTATGAGCGGCCCAAGGGAACCTGGGACATCCAGGTCACGCTGCTGCGCGAGGACGGAAGCCTCGACCCGTACACCCGGCCCGGCAACCAGAACCGCGACGCCTACCTGAAGATCCCGTTCGAGCTTTGGCGTACTGGCCTGATCGACAAGCTCAGCCTCCCGGCCCTGGCCATGCTGCTGACGGCCAGCTGCGAGCCGGCCTTCTTCGAACTTCCGACTGAGCGGATGAAGGAGTGGTACGGGTGGTCGCCTGATACCGCCGAGCGCGGCTTCCGGGAGCTGGCGAAGGAGGGCGTGCTCCAGGTCCACAAGGCCTACATCACCGCCCCTCTCAGCCCGACCGGGACGGCCGAGGTCAATCGCTACGTGCTGCTCGACCCGTTCATCGCACGCCCCGCGCGGAAGAAGGCGGCCTCCACGGAGAACGCCATCGAGGCCTCGGGTGGTGCCGAAGCCATTGGACTTTGAGGAGAGGAGAAACACGAAAGTGGGAACTACCCACTTTCCCGAATGAGGGTACCTTGGTGCTAAGCGCCGGAAGGCGTGCCTCCCGCTCGTAGGAGGCATGAGCCGTGGAGAGCCTTCCGGCGGAACCGAGGGAGCATGCACATGACCGCCATTCACGAGCGCGAGGAGTTCGAGACCGTCGCCGAGACTGAGGTCGACAGCCGCGGACGAGTTTCCCTCGGCCGTGCCGGAGCCCGTCCGGGCCGCCGGTACCGGGTCGAGAGCAACCCGGACGGCGTGCTGTTGCTGACCCCGGTCGTCTCCATCCCGGAGCGGGAGATGCAGGTGTGGAACGACCCGCACCTCGCCGAGCGCATCCGCACCGGGATCGAGCAGGCCAAGGCCGGCAAGACCATCGACCGCGGCGACTTCTCGCACTACCTCGACGAGGACTACGAGGACTAGAACCAGGTGCACAGCCTCCGCTTCACCGAAGACGCCGACGAGACCCTCAACCGCCTGACCGTCGGCTCGAAGGCCGACCCGGCCAAGCTCAAGAAGGTCAACAACGCACTCGCCCGTTTGCAGGCCAACCCGCGCCACCCCGGCCTGCACTCCCACCAGTACGACAACTTCCCCGGGTACGCCTCGGAGAAGGTCTGGGACTCCTACGTGGAGAACCACAACCCCAGCGCCTGGCGCATCTACTGGATGTACGGGCCGGACGAGAAGAACGCGGCGGGCGAGACCATCTCGGTAATCACCGTCCTCGTCATCGGCCCCCACCCGTAGGGGCACCAGTGGGACGAGCGACGCTCCATCCCTCAGCGGCCCTGACGCCCGGCATACCTTCGCGCCCCGGCCACCAGGAGCGGCTCACATTGGTCCTTCGTGCGTGGAACTCAGGTCTCACACGCGAGACTCATGGGGAGCTACGGCCAGGTCTATGCCTCGATGATCCAGTCCGTCGGGATCAGGGCTTTGCCTTGGCGCCAGTTTTCGATGACGGCGTCGCGGAACCAATCGTCTCGTAGGTTCACGTGATCGCACACGATGATCTGCAGTCCCTGGCCGTTGCGGTTGACGACGTCTCGCATAAGGGTGAAGTAGCTGCGTACTGCTTCCCAGTCGGCGTCGGTGAGGGCGCCTACGTCATGGACTTCTTCGGGGAAGAAGGCCTGGGTGGGCTGGTCGAACATGATGAAGTGCGGGACGGGTCGCTGGTGTTTGAGCAGGTAGGTGTGCAGGGCCAGGTGCGCTACGAGGTGGTACCCGATCCAGTTCTTCGCGCTGCCGATGCGGGTGAGGGGGATGCGACTAGTTTCCGTGCGCAGGACGACGTTGAGGAGGGAGAGGCTGATGCGTACTTCTTCAGCCTCGTCTGCATGCTCGAGATCCAGCTCGCGGGCCCAGTCCGTCATGTCCAGTGCGATACGGCTGAGGCGGCTTTCCGTTTCCGCCCTCACATCGTCGGCATCGACGAGTTCCTGCAGTTCTGCGATCCGCTCCTGCATACGAGCCGCCTGACGGCGCAGCGATCCAGATTCGTCTGCCGACTGCGACGTAGTTCGTTGCAGTTCCTGGAGAATGCGTCCTTGCACGTGAGCCTGCCGCGCGTGCTGGTCATTGATCTCCTGGAGACGGCGGTTACTGGCCTGCAGGGCCTGGAGCGCTGAGGCATTGGCCTGGAGGCGCCGGCGAACGTCTGCGATCTGCTCGTTGAGTTCCTGACGGTGACGGGTCCGCGATGGCTGTAGTGCTTCTGCGTCGGTCAGCTCGTACTGGAGACGGCGCGTGAGGTCGTTGAGCTGCTCGATGTCGGGGTCGGGCTCCTCCAAGGCCTGATTACACAGAGGACAGACCTCGGGCGCCCCTGCATCTTCGGGACTGAGGAGTTGCAGAGACGTAAGGCGGCCGAGCTGGGTGTGGAGCTCACCGGTGAACGCCTGACTCTCCTGCTGCCACGAGTCGAGAAGGGCCCCGGCCTCGTTGAGGTCGTGAAGTTGTTCCCTCAGCGCCTGTCGCTCCGCAGCCAGGCGTTCCTGCATCCCGTCTTCGCCGAACACCGGAGGCGCCGATGGATCAACGACTGTGTCCGCCGCCTCGCGCAGCAGGACACTCAGTTCGGCTGCCGATGCGCGCTCTGGCACACCCTGGACCATGCCTGCCTCCTGGGCAAGGCGGGCCAGGCCGTGCAGGGCGGCGTTCGCGGATTCGTTGTCCCGCTGGCTCTCATCAACCTGTCGCTGGACGCGCCGCAGTGCCCGGGTGGCCTCCGCAAGCTGTCGTTGGCGTGCGGCCTGTTCCGGTCCGGCCGCACCGAGGAAGTACGGCAGCGTGTCCTTCATCATCTGCGCCATGCCGGGCTCGGACTGGCGATGGAACAGCAGCTGCTGGTTGGCGATCTCGGTCTGCTTTTGCAGGCACAGGTAAACGGCCTGGGCAATAGAGACATTGAACGCGTAGCGTTCGGCGCCCGCCGGAGGTTCGAAGCGGAAGTCGTCGATGCCCAGGCGAGCGCTGAGCTCTGCGCGTAGCGCGTCCGTGTCGGCATTCGCTCTCATACGGTCGCCTGCCGGCAGCTCGAGCGTGTGGTCGCCGATGATCAGCATGGCTTTGTTGGTGGAGGCTCCCGCTGGTCGGGGCCGGCCCAGGAGCAGGCGCGTCGAACCGATCTGTACGAGCAGCGCGTACCAGCCCACCGTCTGAGTGATCACGCCCTCTGGCAGCGAAATGTGCTGCCGTCCCAAGCAGTACTCGATGATGTCGAGGACTGCCGATTTTCCGGTCTCGGACTCTCCGGTGAGGATGTTCAAGGCTCCGGGTTTGAAGGTAATGGTGCGCGGTGCTTGCCTGCCATCACGGTGATACAGGGCAAGAGCGAGCAGATGCATGCTGAGGTGGCTTCCTTGGAGAGCTAGGGGCGGACCCCGAGCAGGGCGAATGCGGTAGCAGGCGATGTCGCTGCAAGCCAGCGGCCAACGAGGGCCGCAGCGCGTGTGCAGTCGACGAGCTCCGCTCCATGACTGTTCGCGTTGGGACGCCTGGGCTGTCTGGTCACTGCGAGGCCGCTGGAATGCACCGTCAACACGTTGTGCCGGACGCCGAACCGCTGGGACGCGCGGGTGTAATCCGTTAGCGAGGCGGCGCGGTGCGGGTATGACGCGCGCTGGATCGGATTATCAGCCAGCCAGCTGGCCAGCGGCGTGCGGACATCTCTCGGGAGCGCGGCGCGGGAGTCCGGCGGCAGCACCAGGGGAAGGACCAGGAAACTGCTCGGCAAGGGGAGAGGCAGACTGGGGCCTGCTGCCATGTGGGCCGCTACACAGTGCGCCAGCACATACGCCCCGAAAGCGGGATTGAACAGCGCTGCAGCTTCAGGGAGTTGACGCGCGGGAGCCGACATGGCTATTCCTCCCTGTCAGCAGTATCAGACGACTGGGACAGCAGGTTCTCGAAGTCGGGATGCCAGCCCACCGGCTCGTCGTCCTGCGTAGCCAGATCGGCCAAAGCGTGAAGCGTGCCGCGGGCGACCCATCGCTTCTCCACCTGCGGACGCAGCCGCAGTGTTTCTACGGCAGCCATGGCCTTGTCCAGAATGTCCACACCGGCCTTGACCGCATCGTCCCCGTATTCGCCAGCGTCATAGGCGTCGGCGAGTTTGGAGAACACCTGCTCCCACTCACGCCGGAGATCTGACTCGAACTGGTCGAGTTCGCTCTGGGCGACGTAGTGACGGTGGAGCCAGCGAGATCGATGGGTCCATGCGTGGTGATACTCGCCGAGATGGAATCGGATGCTTCGGCGCCCCAGTTTCAGGAGCTGGAGCTGGGCAACGAAGACGCGGTCCTTGTACCGGGCCACCTCGTCCTCGGTGAGCCGTTCCAGCCGGTCGCTGATGGGCAACGAGGTCTGCGCGTACTTGCTCATCACATAGTCGATCTTCGTGCGCAGTTCCTCGGCGGAAACAGTGTCTCTCCGGATGGGGTTGGAGCGGTCGAGCATCTCTTTGGAGACCCCCCACCACCAGCCCTTTAGCTCCTCCAGGATCTCTTGGCTCTGGCCCTGATCCGTCTTCCATACGCCGATCACTTCACGGAGCTTAGAGTCCACCTCTGACACTCGAGGCGCCAGATCGTCCACGACGATCTGGCCCACCAGAGCCTCCCGGACCACCGGAGTGCACCGGAGGAAGCGCTCCCGCCAAGGGCGTGTCGTCTTCGGACCCTCGGCATCACCAGCTAGCTCCTCAAGAGCTGCTAGAGCTGCGGCTACATCGCGCGTCTGCGGCTCGGCGCGCAGCTTCTCCAGGAGGCTCCCGGCAGAAACCTGCTGCGTGGTGACCAAGCGGAGCAGCGGCAGCGGCGCGTCCCCGAGGATCTCTAAGGCATCGCACCAGGAATTGATAGAACGCCACAGATCAGCACTGGTGGAGCCGATCTCGCCCTGACCGCCATGATGCTTGGACTGCACAAGCTCGACAGGAACTGACCCGTGCAGCAGGTCAATGTCGTCCAGCATCTCCATGCGTAGGGTGGCCTCGGCGTCCTTGAACCACCGCTGCGCCAGCTCCACCAACGCCCACTCGCACTGGTAGAGGTAGCCCAGCATCTGGCCAGCCGCTGAGTGGGGCATCTTCTCTGTCACGATGCGCGTCACTCTAGAGACAGCCTGCAACTGGATCAATACACACTCATAAGATCGCACATCGGTGCGAATCTCCGCTGGCTCCGATTCCTGTGCGCAACCTCTATGCCCACTCCACACCCAGCTCCCGTAGGGCGTCGAGCTGTTCCTGGGTGAGCTTGTCCCGCCTCGCCCGGGTGTTCGATACCCATACGCCCAGCTTTACGAGCACCGGCTCCGTCTCGCCGTCGACCGCGACCAGCTCACCATGGCCGCGCGGGACCGGCCGGTGCACGCCTTCCCGTTCCACCCACTGCGCGAGGGCCGCGAGGCCGCGCTGGAATGCCTGCTGCGCCTTGCTCTGGCCCTTTGTTGCACCCTTGGTTGCCGGGGCAGGAGACTGCGCCTCGGTGGGTTTGATGCCCAGCTTGGACAGCCGGTCCTGCTGTTCGGTGGACAGCTGCGCCCAGGTGCCCGGCTGTTTCTGCCGCTGGAGCCACCGTCCGATGTCATCGCCGTCCATGAGCACGCCGGGGGCGATGTCGGGCAGGTGGCCGTCGGCGTCGACGAGGTCGGCGAGGACGCGGTAGTGGCGTTGCCAGTCCAGGGGCCACGGGCAGTCCCAGTCCGGGTCGATCGCGGTGAGCTGCTCCGCACGCTGCTCCGCCCGCTTCGGGTCCTTGCCCAGGCCGTTCTTCGCGCCCTTCCGCCGGAGGTTGGCCATGTGCTGCCCGACCGGCACCATCGCCTCGCCCTCGCCCCACACGGCGTCCTGACGCGGGGCAAGGTGTCCCGTGGCCCGCCGGTAGGAGCGCAGTGCGGCGAGCTTGGTCTCCCATGCTTCCTCGCCTGGCTCCCAGACCATCCCGGCCTCGGGGGCGTCCAGCAGTTCCTTGCGGTGGGGATCGAGTTCGCCGGCGCGCAGTGCCTTGCGCTGCTGGTGCACCCACCGCCCGAGGGGGGAGTCCTTGGTGACGCCGACCTCGACCTCGACGTCGTAGGGCACGGCGTAGAGGCCGGTGATCTTGTTCTCCGCCCGCCAGCGGATCAGGGCTTGGTAGCCCTCCAGCCACACCAGGGACTCCGGCCGGTAGACCCGGGTGCGCAGAAACGCCGCGATCGTGGCCGCGTCGCGCGGGCTGGAGAAGTGGAGCAGCGCTGCTTCGGCGGCGGCCTGCGTGTCGTCCTCCTGGTCCTCGCCGTCGCCCTCTCCGTCGGCCCCGACGATCTGCCCGTCCTCGTCACGCCGGAGGTGCACCTTGCGCTTGCCGCTGGTGAGCGCGCGGGAGGCGAGCTGCTCGACCAGGCGCTCATCGTGGCTGCGCAGGCCCTTTATCTACAGGTGGTGCAGCTGTAGGGAGTGTTTGTTGGCCTTCTGACCTGCTGATATCTCGGTGTCCGAGTGCTGTGTGCAGCTCCGTGGCATGTGCCTCGATCCTTGTACGAGACGGGCCGGCCGGAGAGGTGCGCGCGGAACTCTTGATCCACTTGCCAGGAGCAAGGTTTCTGAGTAGGTTGCCCGAGATTATCTCTTGACACGCGCAAGGTTTGGGGGTGGTATCGACATGGCAAATCGGATGGAAGTGCTCCTCGCGGCGCTGGACCGTCAGGGATTCGAGAGCAGGCAGAGCCTGCAGGGATCTTGGTTCTTCTCCCGGAACGGCACCATGATCACGATCGGTCACGAGCCGGACGGCACGGGTGAGTGGATCGATCTGATCTCGGCGCTGCGAGGCGCAGGCTTGGTCTTCCCGGACGAGGGCTAGCCAGGTGTAGAAGGGGGCCAGAAGGCCTGGCCCCCTGTACCTGTCCATCCGCGCACACCGCAGAACGAAACAGATGGAAGGAAAGGAGAGAAGCATGGAACAGGAATGGCGGGCATCTGTAACCGTGGGTGCTGTCCGCGCCCTCCGGGATGAGCAATACGAAGAGTTGCATCGGCACTTTGCTGGCGTCATCAGGCACGAGGCTGCCGGGCAGCGTCTTCACCTTCTGTGGCGCCTGGACGCGCCCAGCTTGGTAGAGGCTGCGCACAAGGCTCTTAATACGGCGGTTGAGGGGCTGGGGGCTGCGATGAGTCACGAGCCTCAGCTGATCGACCTGCGCGTGGTTACTGCTGAGCAGGCGAACGCGGAGCGGGACTACCCCAGGGAGCAGGAGCTCATGGGGTACAGGGAAGCGGCTGAGGAACTGGATGTTTCCCGCCAGCGGGTTGCCCAGTTGGACGGTAATCATCCTGACTTCCCGCGACCGATTGGCCGCACTGGTGCCGGTCCGGTCTTCACCGCTGAGTCCATCCGGTCTTTTGCCGCTAGGTGGGACCGGAGTCCAGGGCGGAGGAAGACCGCCTAGGCAATTGGGCTTGAGTGAGCAGGACCCACTGGCTGCTGGCCTTCACCAGCCAGCGGGTCCTGCTTGCGGCAGTGTCTGTCCCTGCTCATCCGTCGTGGAGCTGACGCTGGTCACCATCTGGCCCGGATCGTTGCTACGGCTAGGTCGGACGTGTGGGCGGTGTGCACGGCTTCCAGCCAGTAGCTCTCTGGTGGGCGACTTACGGGATGGTGATCCGCCAAGGCGCACACCAGAAACCCGCTCTCCTGGAGTTCTAGCGGCCAGCCTTCGAGCACGGCGTGCTTGCTGTTCACGGAGTAGTGATCGTGCACGACGAGGCCGACGACGAAGTCTTGGCCTGTGATTGGGTCGTGCTCCACGATGGTGGCCAGTGGGTCTGCTGGTTGCTGATCAAGCCAGCTGATCTTGATCGCCGTGATGTCCAAGTGGCGGAAGTAGACGTTGTGCGTCGCTCCGAATCGGTCGTGGAGGTGACGCAGGGCTGTGGCATCCAGCGGAGTGCCAGGTAGCTGGAAGGAAAGTTGGCACTGCGAGACCAGGAGGGGTGCCGGCGTTCTGTCGCCTTGGCCGCTCGAGGGGGCGCACTCGTCCGGTCGCTGGCCGGTGGGTGACGGCTCAGCCGCAGCGATGATTGCCGTCAGTGTGTAGAGACCACCCAGGGTGGTGTCGCAGTACACGAGCTGCTCGCTGTGGTGCGGGGCAGCCGGCTCCGCCATACGCTGCTGTGCGTTGTCCAATGCCTGTATGAGTTCACCGGCGCCGATTCCGAACCATGAGGTGTCGTTCTGCTGGAGGGTCCAGGTGGGACGTGCGCTGGCCAGCCCGAGCTCATCAAGGCCGTGGATCAGGCGTATCAAGTCGTCAGCAGTATGGGCTTGGATGGGGATGTCCATACACACGCCGCGGCCGCGACCGAAGGACCAGTCCACGTTTGTGACGGCGGTAGCGAACACCACGGGAGCGAAGCCGCCCGGAACAGTCAGGTAAGGGTGTTGCTCCCCACGTGCGTCGCGGAGATGCAGGTCTCTTGCTGGCAGCGCGCGATCTGGCCTACGGGTTGCGGCGTGTGCCCGAAGAGACTCACCGAGATGCACTTGGCCATGAGTGATCAATGCCTCCTGCTTGGCTCTGAGCAGTCCGGGCAGTGTCGTCGGCTCCCGAAGCGCGCCCAGCAGATCTTCTTGGTCGACCAGAAGGATCGGTGACTGACGTTCTCGGCTGACCTCCTCTACGAGGGTTCCGGTGAAGCCGGAGACGCTGACGAGCACACCTACTACGTCGGGACTGGTCCGGCGCAAGCGGTCGCGTAGGCCACCGAGCACATCCATGTCCGCCTTCGCTCCTTGCCACTTGGCCTCCAGGAGATACCGGCTGTCTCCATAGCGGGCGGACAAGTCTGTCTGGCGTGGATGTGCCATCCTCGGGTTGAGTTCTACCTCGAAGTGAGCGAGCTGGAAGGCTCGCTGCAGTAGGTGCTCGAAGTCCTTCCCCCGGCGTTGCGGATCGCCTGCGGCACTGAGCCGCGTGTACGCGTCAGCTAGGTCGCTGACGCCTGTGAGCAGTAGGGCGTCATTGTTCAGCTTGGGTTCAAAGTTCTCGGCCACGTCGGTGATTCTGCTTCGACTTCTGGCGAGGACTGGGGCAGTTGCATGAATCGAGTGTCAGGCGCGGCGTCCGCCTTTTGTTGCCCTCAATTGGGGAGCTGACGCGTCGACGTCCTGCAAGGTCCCGCTGAGGCAGTGGCTCATCGAACAAATCCATGACTGTGGCCTCCGTGTCTGCAGGCTGAGGACAGCACACAGGTGGATGTTTTGAGGCAATATTCTGGTATGTCTGATTGTCGGTGGGTGGAGGTAAGGTCGCGGGGCGCGAACTCCTGAATGAGGGGGCTTTTGCGGTTTTCTAGAGGGGTGAGGCTGGGTGGGGCTGGCGGGTGGGGCTGCGGACAAGGCGGGTAATCGTTACGAGGACTGGTGGACCGCGCTGAGGGTGGCGGAGTTGCTGCGGGGGCGGGCGTCGCGGATCCGCCTGGAGCCGCCGGGGCCGGCGGGCGCCGGGATCGAGTTCGAACTCGAGGCTGCCGACGGCACGTGGTGCGAGCAGGTGAAGGACGTCCCCTCGAAGGGGCCGTGGACCCTGGATGCTGCGGGGAAGATCCTCAAGGCCGTCACGGGGCATCTCGCGGGGGGCAAGAAGGTGCGCCTCGTGCTGTCCACAGGGGCTCCTGAACTGCACGATCTTGCCCAGCGGGCCCGGGCCGCCGAAACACTCGCCGAGTTCGATGGCATCATCACCAAGGCCCAGCTTCCCCAATTCATACAGGTGCTCGGGAACTGGTCTGTGAACGGGGCGCCGGTCGACCGGGAGGTCGGCTGGCGGTATCTGCAGGCCGTGCACGTGGAGCATTACTCACCGGAGGCGCTGCGCCGCCTGGTGGTCTCCGAGTATGAGCTGCTGTTCGTCGGCGATCCGGAAGTGATTGTCCGGCAGGTGCGCGGCTATCTCGACGAGCACTTGCACCAGCGCCTCACCGGCTCCCAGATCCGCAGCCACCTTTTGACCGTGCCGGGAGTACGCCCACGCCTGCTGGCCGGTGACACCGGAACGCTCACGGCGCTGGCCGGGACCGTCGAGCGCTTTGTGCGGCGCGTGCGGCGGGACAAGCCTGTGTTCGGGATGGCAGCCCGCCCGCACGTGGAGCAGTTGTATCAGCGCCTAGTGTCCTGAGTCGTTAGTTCGCGTGCGGTTGTAGAGTGTGGCGATGCCTGGTCCGAAGCCGTTGCCGCTGGAGCTGTCCGATCACGAACGCAGGGTGCTGCGGGGCTGGTTGCGCAAGCAGACTGCGTCGCAGGCGCTGGTGATGCGGTCGAGGATCGTGCTGGCATGTGCGGAGGGTCGGCCGAACGCGGAGGTCGCGCAGGACCTGGGCATCTCGCGGGAGACGGTGCGCAAGTGGCGGTCCCGGTTCGCCGCGGACCGGCTGGAGGGCCTGGTGGACCGGCCGCGTTCGGGTGCACCGCGGAAGATCACGGACGAGCAGGTCGAAGCCCTGGTCGCCAGGACGCTCGGCCAGACGCCGCCGACGGGTGATTCGCACTGGTCGACGCGTTCCATGGCCCAGTCGGCAGGCATGTCGCAGTCGGCGGTCTCGCGGATCTGGCGGGCTTTCGGCCTCAAGCCCCACATCGTGGAGACGTGGAAGCTGTCGACCGATCCGCAGTTCGTGACCAAGGTCCGCGACGTGGTCGGCATCTACCTCTCGCCGCCGGAGAACGCCCTGGTCCTGGCGGTGGACGAGAAGTCGCAGATACAGGCCCTGGACCGGACCCAGCCGGTGCTGCCGATGGCGCCGACCGTGCCGGCGAAGATGACCCATGACTACGTCCGGCACGGCACGACCAGCCTGTTCGCCGCCCTGGACATCGCCTCCGGCTCGGTCATCGCCCAGCACTACCGCCGCCACCGCCACCAGGAATTCCTCCGCTTCCTGAAGGTCATCGACGCCGCCGTCCCCAAGGACCTCGAGCTTCACCTGGTCCTGGACAACTACGCCACCCACAAGACCGAACCGGTCAAGAAGTGGCTGCTGCGGCACCCCCGCTTCCACCTGCACTTCACCCCCACTTCGGCGTCCTGGCTCAACCTCGTCGAGCGCTGGTTCGCCGAGCTGACCTCCCGCAAACTCCGCCGCTCGGCCCACCGCAGCGTCATCGAACTCGAACGGGACATCCGCGGCTGGATCAACGAGTGGAACAAGAACCCCAGACCGTTCGTCTGGACGAAGACCGCCGACAACATCCTCGACACCCTCGCCGCATACTGCACACGAATTAACGACTCAGGACACTAGTGGCCGAGGACGGCCCGCAGATCGTGGTCTGCGAGGGCGGCGCTGGCCTGGGTAAGTCAGCGGTCGTCACCGACGTCCTGGTCCGGCTGGCCGAGCAGGGATGGCCGACGGCCGCGGTCCGGATGGACGGCGCCGACGCGAGCGTGCAGACGGCCAAGGATCTGGGGACCAGGATGACCCTGCCGGACTCGCCGGCGGTGCTGCTGGCCGGGGTCGCGGACGAAGCGCCAGCGCTGTTGGTGATTGACCAGCTGGACGCGGTCAGCACCTACAACGGCAGGATGTCGGACGCCTACGAGGCCGTGGAAGACGTACTTGCGCAGCTGGTCATCGCTCCGAACGTCAAGGTGCTCCTTGTAGCGCGCACCGTTGATATCGATAACGACCGGAGGCTGTCCCGTCTGGTCGCAGACCCCGCTCGGGCAGTCCGGTTCCCCCTCAGCGTCCTGGACCTGGAACAGGTGCGGGCTGTCCTGTCCGCCAACGGGACGGATCCCGACAGCCTGGGGCTGGTGACGCTGGAGTTGCTGCGAACTCCGTTGCACCTGTCGATCTTCAGCCGGCTGTCGCTCTCCGCACGGGCCGCTTCGTATCGGACTTTGCAGGAGCTGTACGCGCGCTACACCGATGAACGGCGCGAGGAGATCGAGCGACAGGCCACCGCGCTGGACTGGCGGGGGATCACGGGCACGCTGTGCGCGTCCATGAGCGAACGGGAAACGCTCCAGGCACCCATGGCTCTCCTCGACGGTTTCGCCCGCCAGCACATCAAGGTGCTCGAATCGCACGGTGTGCTGGTGCGCGACGGGGAACAGATCGGGTTCTTCCACGATACGTACTTCGATTTCCTCTTCGCCCGGTCCTTCATCTCTGCCGGAGAGGACATCCACGATTTCCTGGCCAATTCAGGTCAGTATCTGTTCCGTCGCGCTCAGACCCGGCAGATCCTCGAACACCTTGCTGGCACAGACCCTGAACGCTTCCGCGCCACAGTGGCCCGGCTCCTAGGCTCCGACCGGATCCGCCTGCACCTGCATGATGTGATCATCACGGTCCTTGGGCAGCTCGATGCCGCGCTGCCTGACTGGAAGGCCGTCGAACCGGTCGCTTGGGGTCAGGCTCCTGTGGCGGGCAAGGTACGAGGTCTGCTCGCCCTGCCGCAGTGGTTCGACGCCGCCGACCACGATCAGAGGTGGGAACGCTGGCTAAGCACGCCGCAGAGGGCCGATGCTGCCTTCCCTGAACTGCTGGCCGTTGCGCGCCACCGACCCGAGCGTGTTGCGGAGCTTGTGCGACCTTACGTGGGCACCACGCCACAGTGGGGACAGCGGCTTCTGCGGCTGATTGAGTGGGCGCTCACACCCGGCCTTATCGACCTCGCCGTCGACCTGATCGAGAGCGGACATGCG
Source organism: Streptomyces sp. NBC_00670 (assembly GCF_036226765.1). Classification (NCBI taxonomy): domain Bacteria; kingdom Bacillati; phylum Actinomycetota; class Actinomycetes; order Kitasatosporales; family Streptomycetaceae; genus Streptomyces; species Streptomyces sp. NBC_00670. Next base: position 12,023 of record NZ_CP109017.1, on the reverse strand, counting down.
GACGAGGCGCGTGGACCCATCGCGGTGAACAGTGACTTCTGGTCACTCCTCTACGGCTTGGCCGAGACCGCTCCCGCTCCCGCTGCGCGTCTTGTAGGTGCCTATCTGCGGCGTCACCTTGCCCGAGCACTCGCCGATGGCTCCGGTGACCCCTTCGAATCCGGGCACTTGTCAACGCATTCGCAGGTTGCCGACACGGTCCTCTCCCGCATCGCGGAGGCCGAACCGGAAGCCTACGTCAGCCAGGTCCTGCCCTTTGTCATCGACGTGGCTACGGCAGGCAGCACGGGGCGCACCGACGCCTACGCCCCCAGCGGCCGTTGGGCTCACCGCCTTGTGGGCGGCCACGGCGTCGACGCTGCAATGCTGACCGCCCTCGACACAGCACTGCGCTCCCTGGCTGCCAACTCCCCGGCCGCCGCAGCGGGCGCCTTGCAGCAACTGACTCCCTCACCGGTTCAAGAGCTGCGCTTCCTCACCTGCCGTGTCTACGCCGTCATGAACCAGGCAGACGAAGCGATCGCCTGGCTCCTGAGCGATGAACGCAATCTGCGCCTGGGCTGGCTGAGCAGCGCGCGCTGGGCCTCGCGTGAACTCATCGAGGCAACCACGCCCCACTGCAGTGACGAGACGTTGGAACGTCTGACCGCGAAGCTGCTCGACTTCTACCCGGCGTGGGAACACCGACGGCAGAAGGGGCAGCGCAGCGCCTGGGGCTGGAGCCAGTACGAGTTGCTGTCGGCGATCTGTCCCTCGCGCCGTAGTGCCGCCGGACGCCGCCGACTCGACGAATGGGAACGCAAGTTCCCTGGCCAGATCCCGTCGCCACCGACACCAATCCAGACTGGGTTCGTCGGCTCGCCGATCAGTGACCATGCGGCCCGGCACATGACCAATGAACAGTGGCACCGAGCCCTGAACAAGTACGCCCAGCCCCAACCCGAACGACCCTGGCCTCCTCAAGGGGGCGCTCATGAACTGGCCCAGACGCTGAGCAGCCGCGCGCAACAGGAACCCGAGCGCTTTACCAACTTCGCCTTCACGCTTGGCCCCGACGCACCGGCCGCCTACCTGTGCGCGATCGTGGAGGCGGTCACGCCTCATCTGGACGCCGACCGCTGGGAGCAGTTGGCTCTCCACACCCACCGGACCCTCGGCCCCGCCGCCGCGCCCACAATCTGCCGCGCCCTGCAGTCGGCTCCGCAGAACTTCACTGCTGCTTCGCTGCCAGCCCTCGACAGCTACACCACGGATCCCCACCCCGAGCAGGACATCCGCGACGCCGATGCCGAGGGAACCCGAACGGATCTGCTGACCGCCGGCATGAACGCCACCCGCGGCCAGGCAGCGCTCACCGTTGCCGCCCTGCTCTTCCACGGCAGTGAGCACCTGCACGCCTTGACGCCCCTAGTCACCCGCCTCGCCAACGACCCCGTGCTCGCTGTACGAGTCTGTGCCGCCCAGGCCGCGCTGGCCCTGATGCACCATGATCCTCAGATTGCGCTGGACACCACTGAACAACTCCTGAACCACCAGGACACCAACGTCTACAACGCCACCACCACCCAACGGCTGCTCATCAACACACTGGTCCGTGAACCCTCACGTTTCGCTGCCCACCTCGCCCGGGCCCTCCAAGGGCCGGGCGATACGGCCGACCTCACTGGCCAGTCCTGGGCTGTTGCCACCATCCAGGGATGCCTCACCCCAGACCTCCCGAACAGCACGCACGAACTCAACGCCCTAGCCCGCCGTGGGGCGGCAGCAGTCTTCGCCAACAACATCGACCACTACCCGCACCTTGTCCCGCTGTTCAACGACAACGACACTGACGTGCGAAAGAACGCCTCCCAGGGCATGCGGCAGGCATTCGACCTGCTTTCTGCGCAAGCCGACGAACTCGTCAGTGCTTTCCTCGATAGCGACGCGTTCCCCGACCACCTCGAACACCTGGCCTTCGCTCTCTACGACCACACCGGCCCCCTTCCCGCCGTGGCTATTGACGCCTGCGAGCGCATCGTCCAGCACGCGGGCAAAGACCTCGGCGACCTGAGAACCCACCGAGCAGCGGACGGCCACTACCTGGTCTCGGCGGTCCTCCGCCTCTACCGCCAAAGCCCGAGGTCCCAACGGATCCGATGCCTGGACATCATCGACAGACTCTCGCAAGCAGGCGCCTACGGGTTGAACGCGGCTTTGGAAAACGAGCGCTGACCCGACGAATCCCGATGGCGTCCCGCCGAGTGGTGTAGCCATCCGGACGGCGCCGGTCCGGATGGCCCGTTGGCGGCCGGCGCGGCAACGACCCGCGCCGTCGCGCGAGCCGGTAGGAAGGCATGGACCGCTCGGCGTCCGGGAGCCAGGCCCATCACCGCTGCGACCTGCGAAGCCGCGAAGGCTGACCGCCTACACCACTCGGCGGGACGTGACCCGAATCCCTGGCTCTGGCCTTGCCGAGAATTATCTGAGGGAGAGCCAGAGATGAGGGACGTTTGTTCTGGCTCTCACCTGCGGGGATGGTGCTGGGCGGAGTGCGGTACGCATCGCTGGGCCTGGTGGTTGTGTTTGTCACGTGGATGTCGACTTTGTGGCGGAGCGTGCTGTTTCTCCGGTAACCGGTGTGGTGCGGTGGGTGGTGGTCGACGCCGGTTCGTTCGATCTGCACACCGAGGCGGTGGCGTTCCTGGCTTCGTTGCGGGCGCGGGGGTGTTCGCCGAACACCGAGCGAGCATATGCGGGGCGGGTCGCTCTGTATTTGAGTTACTGCCGGATGCGGGGGCTGGACTGGCGGACTCCCGGCTTCCTGGATCTGGCCGGGCTGCAGCGGTGGCTGATCGAGACGCCTGTCCAGCACCGGGCCGACCAGGTGCGGCCCGGTGCTGTCCGTTACCGGTCGCGGGGGACGGCGAACGCGGTCATGACGGTGGTGGGGGAGTTCCTGCGGTTCGGCGCCGTGCACGGCTGGGTGCCGGCCGCTACGACGGCGTTGCTGTCCCAGCCGAAGTTGCTGCGCTTCACCCCGCCCGGCTTCGATACCGGCGAATCGGGCCAGCGGCGCCAGGTCGAGGCGGCCGTGTTCCGCTTCAAGGTCACCGAGCCGGGCTATGAGGACCTCAGCGATGAGCAGATCCGCCGGATGATCGCTGCGGCGCCGAGTGCCCGGGACCGTTTCCTGATCGCGCTGCTGGCGTGTACGGGGCTGCGGATCGGTGAGGCGCTCGGGCTGCACCGCGGCGATATGCATCTGCTGGCCTCCTCCCGCGTGGTGGGCTGCGGCGTGGAGGGTCCGCACGTGCATGTCCGCCGCCGTATGGACAACCCCAACGGTGTCCTGGCGAAGTCCCGGCATCACCGCTTCGTGCCGGTCACCGCCGATCTGGTCGCGCTGTATACCGACTACCAGTACGAACGCGACGATGTGGCCGAGGCTGTGGAGTCGGAGATGGTGTTCGTGAATCTGTTCCGTGCGCCGCTGGGGCGGGCGATGTCGTACCCGAATGCCAAGGAGATGTTCGACCGGCTGGCGCGCGCTCTCGGGCAGGCGTGCCGTCCGCACATGCTGCGTCACTCGGCGGCGACCCGCTGGCTGCGTGACGGCGTCGACCGCGATGTGGTGCAGCGGCTCCTGGGCCACGCCTCGCCGTTGTCGATGGAGCGCTACCGGCACGTCGACGACGCCGAGGCGCGGGCGGCGGTCGAACGTGTCGGTTCCCTGAAGGAGCGTCGATGTGCAGCATCTCGTCCGCACTGTCGCGGATGCCCGCACCGCGCTCCGAAGACGCGGGGGATCTCGACAGCGGGGGATGGGCTGCGTGGCTGCGAGGTCATCTCGATCCCGCCTGGCGGGCGAGTGAATGGCGGCAGGACTGCTGGCTGTTCACCGGCAGTGTCCACGAGCCGCGCAGCTCGGTTGCACTGTGCCGTACGGAGGCATGCGACACCGTGGTCTCACCGGCCAACATCTTCTGCCCTTTCTGCAAGGAGGAGCGGAAACGGTCGCCGCTGCCCGACGCGGAGTTCGCGCGGGCCTTCGTGCCGGTGCGTAACCGGGTTGCCTTCGGCGGTGTTCCGGAGCCGTGCAGTTTCACGAAGGACGGGCAGCGCTGTGTCCGGCCCCGCCACTGCAAGGAACTGTGCGCCACGCACTACACCCAGTGGAAAACCCACTCCACCCGCAAGACCGCCAGCCGGTGGGAGGACACGGCCGTCCCGTATGCCGATACCCCTGCCTGCCCGGCTCCCGCCTGCCCGCTGCCGGGCCTGTACGGCCGGGGCCTGTGCCGGCATCATGCGCAGCGTTTCCGTGAGCACCGACGCACTCACCCGGACGCGGCCGTGGCGCCGTGGGCGGCGCAGCAGCCCCCGTATCTTGCCCCGCACCAGTTCAGTCTCCTGCCGCTGCCCGAACTGCTGCGCTGGGAGGTCCTCTACGGTCTGCAACAGGTGGACCCGTGGCTGCGGATCTTCGAACCCCCGCAGGTCCGCCGCATGGTGCGGGACCTGGCTGAGACCGGCACGCTCATCGGCGGCATCACGGACCAGCAGATGTGCCCGCGCTCCACTGTCGCGGTCCTGCGGATGCTCGGCCGCGTGCGTACGGCAGTCCGGGCGGGCCATGCGCAGTACACCGGCACCGCGCCGGCACAGGACGACGTCCTGGATCTGCGTGCGCTCGGCCAGCGCTCCCGCACCCCGGCCGGTATCCGGCAGCCCAAGACCGTTGATCTGCGCACCATCCGGCAGCCGTGGCTGCGCGGCCTGCTGCGCACCTGGACCGTCCAGCAGCGCCCGGGAGCGGACGAGTTCGCCCGCACGCTGCGCGGCGTGGAGCTCGCCTCCCGGGCCCTCGCGCAGCGCCCGGGAACCGACGACCCCGCAGGCTTGCGCTACGACGACGTCACCGCCGTGGTCGACGCGATCCGCACCGCACTGAAACGGGACGGCGAGCCGGCCGGCTGGAACTACCGCATGTCCATCGCCAGTCACTTCTTTGCCCTGATCGACTACGGCCGCCGCTCCGGAGCCGCGGACGACCTCTCGGCCGCCTTCGTCCGTGACCCCGCCCTCCACCGCATCCCCGAACAGGAGGCCAACGAGGACGAGATCGGCAAGGCGATCCCCGAACCGGTGATCCGCCAGCTCGACGCCCACGTCCACCTTCTCGGCCAGGGCCGGGCCCGCGGCCAGCGCACCCTCGCTCCCGACGACCTGAAGCTGATGTACCGCACGCTGTACATCCTGCTCAGAGACACCGGGCGGCGGCCCCTGGAAGTCCTTTCCCTGCCCCGCGACTGCCTGGAGACCCGCAACGACCAGATCTCCCTGGTCTGGAACAACCACAAGGCCCGCCGCCACCGCAGGCGCCTGCCCATCACCACGTCCACCGCTCAGGCCATCCGTACCTGGAACGAACGCCGAGAACAGCTCCAGACCAGCCTCCCGCCCACCGGCGCCGACTACCTCTTCCCCGCCCTCACGCACCTCGCCACCCGCCCCTACCTGCACACCAGCTACCTCGGCGAGACCCTGCGCCACTGGGTCGACTCCATCCCCCACCTGCACGGCGAAGGTACCGACACACAGGGCAACCCGCTGCCCTTCGACCGCTCCCTCATCTACGCCTACGCCTTCCGCCACTCCTACGCACAACGCCACGCCGACGCCGGAACCCCCCTCGACGTCCTGCGCGAACTGATGGACCACAAGTCCGTCAGCACCACCCAGCGCTACTACACCGTCTCCCTGAAACGAAAACGCGACGCCGTCACCAAGCTCGCCGCCCACGTCGTCGACAACCACGGCCACCCCAGCCCCAGCTCCGAGACCGCCTACGAACTGCGCTCCGTCGCCGTCCCCTACGGCGGATGCACCGAACCCAGCAACGTCAAAGCCGCAGGCAGCTCCTGCCCCATCCGCTTCCAGTGCGCCGGCTGCGGTTTCTACCGCCCCGACCCGTCCTACCTTCCGGCGATCGAACAGCACATCAACGAACTGCGCGCCGACCGCGAAACAGCCCAGGCTATGGACGCCGCCGAATTCGTCATCACCGCCTTCACCGCCCAGATCTCCGCCTACGAGCAGGTCACCGACCGTATGCAGCGCCGCCTCGCCGCCCTCCCCGCCGCACAACGCCAGGAGATCGAGGAGGCCAGCACCATCCTGCGCAAAGCCCGAGCCGGCAACACCCACACCCTCCTACCGCTCACCGTCGTCTCCAGGACCGACCCGGCATGAACCCCCGCGGCAACCCGCACACCCTCGCCCAGGCCCGCCGCCGCACCAGCCTCGACAAACGCCAGCGAGCCCTGACCGCACTCACCACCCTGGAACAACAGGGCAAGAAGATCACTCACACCGCGGTCGCCCGCACCGCCGGCGTCTCCACATGGCTCACCTACACCGAAGGCATCCGCGAGCACATCGAAGCCGCGCAACAACGCCAGCACCCCACCACCCCCTCGCCCGCCCGCACCCGCAGCACCACCGCCACGCTGCGCACAGAACTCAAGCTCGCCAGGCAGGAGATCCGGACCCTGAGGGAAGACAGAGACCGGATGAGGAAGGCCATCCAGCACCAGCTCGGGCAGCAACTCCACGCCCTCGACACCGGGCACCTGACCGAACGCGTCGACGAACTCATCCGGAACAACCAACGGCTCGAAGACAGCCTCCAGCAGGCCACCGACGACAACCACCGGCTCCAGGCCCGCGTGGGCACCCTGGAAACAGACCTGGCGGCAGCACGCACCAGCCTCCGACGGATGATCCGAGAGGAGAACACCAACCGCTGAGGCGGGTCCAGGGGGACTGTAAATCGTTCGGTGTAACTCCCGATCATGGAAGATGCATCGATGACCAGTGAGAACGTGGCCGAGCAGGCTGTCGAGTCGGCAGCGGCTGTGTCGGCGAAGGCCGTGGACGACCAGCTGATCGACGAGCTGGTGAGCCGGGCCCAGGCGGAGGGGCTGCAGCTGACAGGTGAGGGCGGGCTGCTGCAGCAGCTGACCAAGCGGCTGCTGGAGTCCGCTCTCGAGGGCGAGATCACCGACCACCTCGGCTATGACAAGCACGATCCGGCGGGCAAGAACGGCGGCAACTCCCGCAACGGCAAACGCTCCAAGACCGTGCTGACCGAGGTGGGACCTGTGGAGATAGCCGTGCCCCGCGACCGGGACGGCTCGTTCGAACCGAAGATCGTAAAGAAGCGGCAGAAGCGCCTGACCGGTGTCGACGAGATGGTCATCTCGCTGGCCGCCAAGGGCCTGACCACCGGTGAGGTCCAGGCCCATCTCGCGGAGGTCTATGGGGCGGAGGTCTCCCGGCAGACCATCTCCACGATCACGGACAAGGTCCTGGACGGCATGGCCGAGTGGCAGAACCGGCCGCTCGACGTCGTTTATCCGGTGGTCTTCATCGACGCCATCCACGTGAAGATCCGCGACGGCGCGGTCGCCAACCGGCCGATCTATGTGGCCCTGGCCGTCACCGCCGAGGGGCGACGCGAGATCCTCGGGCTGTGGGCCGGCGACGGCGGCGAGGGCGCCAAGCACTGGCTGCACATCCTCACTGAGATCAAGAACCGCGGCGTGAACGATGTGCTGATGCTGGTCTGCGACGGGCTCAGGGGCCTGCCCGAGGCGGTGGAAACGGTCTGGCCCCGCACCATCGTGCAGACCTGTGTGGTCCATCTGCTGCGGAACTCCTTCCGCTATGCCGCCCGCCAGGACTGGGACAAGATCGCCCGCCTCCTCAAGCCCGTCTGCACCGCCCCGACCGAGGACGCGGCCCTGGAGCGGTTCGCGGAGTTCGTCGACGCCTGGGGCAGGAAGTATCCGGCGATCGTGAAGCTGTGGGAGAACGCCTGGGAAGAGTTCACCCCGTTCCTGCGGTTCGACACCGAGATCCGCCGCATCGTGTGCACGACGAACGCGATCGAGTCGGTGAACGCCAGGATCCGCCGGGTGGTCAAGGCTCGCGGACACTTCCCCAACGAGCAAGCCGCGTTGAAGTGCGTCTACATGGCGACCATGTCCCTCGATCCCACGGGCAAGGGCCAGACCCGCTGGACCATGCGCTGGAAGACCGCATTGAACGCCTTCGACATCACCTTCGACGGCCGACTCTCAGCAGCCCGCCAGTAACCCAACCCACCCTGGTTACACCGTTCATTTGACAGACCCGGTCCAGGCACCCCGCAGGACACGCCACGCTTCAGCAACCCGACAGACCCTGCTGCTAAGCCCACTCGACTCCGAGTTCGGCGAGTGCGGTGCGCTGGTCGTGGGTGAGTTTGTCGCGGCGGGTCTTGGTGTTGGAGATCCATACGCCGAGCTTGTGCTGGTGTTCCTGGCCGTCGATGACGACGGCTTCGACGTGCCCCCTCGGCACTGCCTTGTGGGCACCCTCGCGCTGGACCCACTGCGCGAGGGCGGTCAGGCCGCGCTGGAAGGCTGATGCTTTCCCGGATGCCTTCCCGCCGTCCGTGGTGGCTGGTGCGGGCTGTTCGGCGGGTGTCACTCCCAGGCTTGAGAGTCTCCGCTGCTGTTCCTCGGTGAGTTGGGACCACTCGCGGGTCTGTCGCTGGAGCCATCGTCCGAGGTCGTCGCCTTCGAAGAGCACTCCGGGCTCGATGGCTGGGAGGATGCCGTCGGGTTCGTCGGCGGTGAGGTCGGCGAGGACGCGGTAGTGGCGCTGCCAGTCCAGGGGCCAGGGGCAGTTCCAGTCGGGGTCGATCGCGGCCAGCTGCGCCGCCCGCACCGTAGCGCGTTCGGGGTTCTTGCCGAGGCCGTGGGTGCGGCGGAGGTTGGCCATGTGCTCCCCGACCGGAGCCAGTTCACTGTCGGCGGTGCCCCATACGGCGTCACGTCGGGGGGCGAGGTGGCCGTGCGCCCGCCTGTACGAGCGGAGAACCGCCAGTTTGTTCTCCCATGCTTCCTCGCCGGGTTCCCACACCATTCCGGCTTCGTCGAGGAGTTCCTTGCGGTGGTCGTCGAGTTCGCCCGCACGGTACACGCGCCGCTGCTGGTGGACCCAACGCCCCAGCGGGAACGCCTTGCTGACGCCGGCCTCGGTCTCGGTGTCGTAGGGGACGGCGAACAGGCCGGTGATGTGGTTGTCCTTCCGCCAGCGCAGCAGGGCCTGGTAGCCCTCCAGCCAGACCAGGGACTCCGGCCGGTACACCCGGGTGCGCAGGAACGCCGCGATCGTCGCCGCGTCCCTCGGGGTAGAGAAGTGCAGCAGTGCTGACTCCACCGGGCCCTCGGTCTCGTCCTGCCCGCCTTCTCCTTCGGCCGTGGTGCCGATGATGCGCCCTTCCTCGTCCCGCTTCACGTGTACATGCCGCTGCCCGCTGCTCAGCGCCCTGCTGGCGAGCTGTTCGACGAGGCGTTCCGAGTGCGAGCGCAGGCCTTGGAGGACGGCTACTAGGGGTGCGAACGAGGCGGAGGCGACCATGTCGGTCGGGTCTTCGCCGGGCTGGAGGAAGACGGGCACGATGATCCTGGCGGTCTTGGCCGTGCCGTCGGGGTTCGGTCGCAGTGCCCGGCCGATGTTCTGGACGATCTCCACCTGGGAGCCACGGGTGTCGGCGAAGCAGATCGCCTCCACACCGCGTTCGCCGACGATGTCGACGCCCTCGCCCAGGACCCGCACGCTGGCCAGGAACGCCCGGTGCACGCGCTTGTTGCTGGCATCGAGGCCGTCGGCGAACTGGCGCAGGACCTCCCGACGTTCGGCGACGAGGTGGTCACCGCACAGCCATGCCGACCAGACCCGGTCCGGGGGTACGTGGCGGCCTGCCTCCAGCTGGTAGAACTCCGCGTCGATCGACGACTTCGGCAGCAAGTCCGCGTCGGCCAGAACATCGTCGGAGACCTCGGCCGCGTACAGCTCGGCGGCCGTCTGCGGCATCTTCTCCGCGAACGCCATCGCCTCCTCCACCCGCTGGTGGAAGGTCATAACGGTGCGCAGGTTCCGCGCGGCGGCGTGCTCCAGGAGCGCCGTCTGCAGCAGCGCGAGGCGCCGGCCCCGCTGCGCCTCCTCTGATAGTGCCTGGATGGGGGAGGGGTCGTGGATCTCCAGCACGTCGATCTCGAATCCGGCGAGGATGCCGCGTTCGATCGCCTCGGACAGTCCGAGTTCGTAGATCCACTCGCCGTACGGGCCGTCCGGGTCGGACGCCATGGTGGCGATCTCCAGCTCCTGGCCGTCCCTGCCCTTCTGCGGCCGGGGTGAGGCGAGGATGCGGGGGGTGGCGGTGAGGTAGAGCCGGAAGGCCGCCGGGATACGGGTGTTGTCGTGGATCGCCGCCCACGGCCGCCCAAGATCGCCGGTGGTTGAGTGGGCTTCGTCGACGACGGCGAGGCCGAACGGGGCCATCGTCTGTCCGTACAGCCGCTCTCCGCCTGCCAGAGCGGCCTCCAGCGGCCCGCGGACCTTCCGCTGACCCAACGCGCCCTCCGGGTCGTCGCGGTCCACGAGGGAGGCGTACGTGGCGAACACGACCACCGGCCCATGCCCCGCCCACAGCGCCAACTGGATCGCGTTCGTGGTGGTCCGTACGCCCAGCTGCTCCAGGACGTCGTCCTTCTCCAGCGAGCACACCGCGACCATCGGCCCGTTGTGACCGACCCTCCGCCACGCCTGGGCGGTCTGCACGAGCAGATCGAGGGTGGGGACCATGACGAGGATCCGCCCGCCGCGGAAGCACTCCAGCGCAGCCCACGCGGCCGTGATCGTCTTGCCGGACCCCGTGGCGGACACCACTGTGGCGCGCGCCCCTTCCGCGGGCACAGAGGACCTTGCAGGGAATCCGACCCATTTACGGATACGCGCAGTCGCATCTACCTGGTGTTCTCTGAGCGCGATTCTCTGAATTCCAAACTGTACTGTCATCAGTTCCTCTTGCCGAGAGCGGTGTTGCAGCCCGATGTCTCATCGATGGCAGGTGAGCTTTTAAGCGCCGAGTCCTTCGAGGCCCCATTCATCGAGCCCGGAGTAGACCGTTGCAGTTCGGCATTGCGGTGCCAACATGCACTCAGCTTCCCCGCGGTAGACGGCCACAAGAGAGTCAGCTCCTCGCCACCAGGTGTCTGCGCGTCCGGCAACCTCCAAGACCGGTTCGAAGCCGTCGAGTTGCAGCGCCTCCACGGCTTCACCGGTCACCGTAGTGACAGTGCGGGCACACCGGCGGGCATGATCGGCGAGGGCCACCGACTCCACCCATCCCTCGATGCTGCCATGCAGAGGCACCCAAGTGCCGGCATGTATACCGAACTCCCCCTCGGGACCAATCATGAAGGCGTAGGGAAGCGCGGTGCGCTGCAGCCCGGCCCCGAACCACCAGCCCTCCGCCTCCGCCCCCTCAGGAACGTCCGCACTCAGCGAACTGGGCCCGCCGTCGTAGTGCGGAGACGGAGGGAGGGCTATCCCGCCCCAGATTTCCTGATACGCCACAGCACGGTCAATCTCTGCTGACGGGATTCCGTGCTCCAGCCACCGGGCCCGGTGCTGCTCCACACCGGGATCAGGAATCCGGTAACCGTGGATTCGGACGAAATATTGAGCCCTGCGCGTAAGCCCATCAGGAATCTTTTCCCTGATCGTCACTCGATTCACCTCATCGACTTTGCTCACCCTGTCGAGCTCAAACAGCCTTGAGGGTGTGACTGGTTTTCCCCAACTCTACATGCTGCATCAAAAGGAAGCATGCACTACTCTGAAACTCGACACGAACGAGCGGCCACCCCTCCTCGCAGCCAGCCAGGCCCGCGCCAGCGGGCCTGAGGGGACTGGAGGCGCAGCCGGAAGGGGCGTTGAGGGCGGGGGAGCGCAGCGGACCTGCCCGGCCGGCCTGGAGCGCCAGCGGAGGGCCGGGTCCAGGACGAAGTCCTGCTGCTCCGGGAGCGCAGCGGACGGAGCGTCAACCCGGCTGCGCAGCAGCGGGGTTGTGCGGGACGCGTAGCGTCCCGCCAGCGCTCCCGCGGAGCGGGAGCGCAACAACCGTGCGCAGCACGGTTGTTCGC